>QJXZ01000077.1 GCA_003248125.1 Gammaproteobacteria bacterium
TCGACCGGATCCCAGAACCACCACCCGCCCCAGCCAAGCTCGTAGTATGCCCACCAACTACCGAGCGCAATGCCGGTAGTGAGAAATGCCCACGCCACGTTGGTCCACGGTCGCGACCAACGCGCCCACGCGGCGTCGAGCCTACCGGTCATGAGTGCTGCCACGGCGAATGCGAACGCGACCGAGAAGCCGACGTACCCGGTGTACAGAATCGGAGGGTGGACGATGAGACCGAAGTCCTGTAGCAACGGATTCAGATCGCCGCCCTCGGTCGGCGGCAGCGGCAGCGCTCGCTCGAACGGGTTACTCGTGAACAAGGCAAATGCGATGAACCCCGTAGACAGCAGCCCCATCACGCCGAGCACGCGACTCGAGATGGACAGAGGCAAGCCACCGCTCTTCATTGCCACCGCCACGGTCCACACCGCCATGATGAGAATCCAGAGCAGGAACGATCCTTCGTGCGCCCCCCAGAGCGCGCTCACTTTGTATTGCACCGGCAGCAGCGTGTTCGAGTTGCGCGCCACATAGGACACCGAGAAGTCGTCGGTGACGAACGCGTGCATCAGGCAACCGAAGGCGATGGCAACGAACACGAGCACGCCGACCGCAAGCGTCGGTGCGGCCGCCATGAGCCGCACATCGTTGCGTTGCGCGCCGATGATCGGCACCACGCCGAGCACGATGGCGAGCGCAAACGAAAGGACGAGCGCGAAGTGACCGAGTTCGGGGATCATGCCGGCTTCTTGTGCATGGCGCCGAGCTCCGGCGGCATGTAGTTCTCGTCGTGCTTGGCGAGCACTTCTTCGGCGACGAATACGCCGTCGGCACCGAGCCGACCGGTGCAGAGAACGCCCTGCCCTTCACGAAACAGGTCCGGCAGCATGCCCTCGTAGACCACGGGCACGTCGGCACCGGCCAAATCCGAGATCACGAATCGCACCGCCAGACGATCGTCGGCGTGCTCGACCGATCCTTCCTTGACCATGCCGCCTGCTCGTATGCGCGCGCCGACCGGCGCCTCGCCCGCCACAATCGCGTCCGGCGGGTAGAAGAGGTTGATGTTCTCGTTCAGCGCCGTGAGCACGAGCGCGGTGGTTACCCCAACGCCGGCCAGCAAGAATAGAACCGCGATCAGCCGATTACGGCGAATGGGATTCATCGTCACTCCTGTTCCGCTCTGACCGCCGCACGCCGCTCGCGTTCACCTTCGATCTCGAAGAACCTGCGCCGCGCGATGCCGGGTGATAAAACATTGACGAGGATCACAACCAACCCGATGCCATAGGCGCTCCATACGTACGGCGCGTGACCGCCCATGGCCAGGAAGTCGGACAAGCTCGAGAAGATCAAGACGTCTGCTCCCTGACCAGCGCGCGCACCCACGCCGTGCTGCGCTCGCGGTCGAGAATCACATTCGATGTGCGTGCGAACACGAGCCCAGCGAACAACGCGTAGAAGCCGAGCACGCTCACCAGCAGCGGCAGATACATCTCCGGCGGCATCGACGGCGCCGCCGTGAGCGTGAACGTGGACGGCTGATGGAGCGTCAACCACCAATCGACCGAGTACTTGATGATGGGGATGTTCACGGTGCCGACCACAGCCAAGATCGCGCAGGCGCGACCGGCCGTTTCTTCGCGCGGTATTGCCTGCCTGAGCGCGATCAGACCGAAGTATAGAAACAGCTGCACGAGCATGGAGGTGGTCCGTGCGTCCCAAACCCACCAAGCTCCCCACGTGGGTTTCCCCCAAATCGCACCGGTGACGAGTGCCAACGCCGTCATCGACATGCCAAAGGGTGCCGCGGCAACGATCACCATGTCAGCGAGCTTCATGCGCCAAACCAGCAACACCAGACCGGCAGCACCGAGCATCATGTACACCGATTGCGCCAGAATTGCGGTCGGCACGTGCAAATACATGATTCGGAAGCTGTTGCCCTGCTGATAATCCGGCGGCGCGAACGCCAACCCCCATGTGAGCGCGACGACGATGGCGGCCACACCGAGACCCGTGAACCACGGACCCGCACGCTGGGCGATCGCATAGAACGTGCGCGGCGAGCCAAGCCTGTGCCACCACTCTTTGAGGCTTGCCATCAGTCGAGTCCCACGCGCAGGCCAGCCGCGGCACCAAATGGTGCGAGGGTCAGCGCGAGTGCGCAAAGCGCCGCCAGCCAGGCGACCTGGGCGGTGCTGTCGACGCCGTCGACCACAGCCGCGACCGCTCCCGCACCGAGAATCAATACCGGCACGTACAGCGGCAAGACGATGAGCGCCAGCAACAAACTACTGCGTCGCAAGCTCACGGTGAGTGCGGCTCCGACCGCACCAAGCACGCTCAAGATCGGCGTGCCCAACAGCAGCGTGATCATCAGAGTATCGAGCGCTTGCATCGGAAGATTGAGCATGAGCGCGGCAATCGGCGCGAACAATACCAGCGGCAGGCCAGTCACCAGCCAGTGCGCGCCGATCTTCGCGAGTACGCCCACGAACAAAGGCTGTGCGTGCAGCGCGAGCTGCTCGAGCGTGCCTTCTTCGAAGTCGCGGCGAAAGAGCGTTTCGAGCCCGAGCAGCGTTGCCAGCAACGCGAGCACCCAAAGGACGCCCGGCGCCAACTCGGCCAGGCGCTCCGGCGACGGGCCCACACCCAACGGAAATAGAGCAACCGCCAGTGCGTAGAACATGAGCGGATTGGCGAGGTCGCCGGGCGAGCGCATGGCGATCTTGAGATCACGACGCACCTGCCCGACCAGCAGCATCGAGGCCGAAGGTGTCGCAGCGAGAGAAACACTGCTCATAGTTGCGCGCCTAAGCGTTCGCAACGCACACCACTGACCTCGAGCGGTGGATGCGTCGCACATACCGCACTGCCGCCGCGGCTGCGATGCTGCTCGAGCAGCGATCGCACCAACGCACAACCGTCGTCGTCGAGCGCGGTCAACGGCTCGTCGAGCAACCACAATGCGGCCGCATCGAGCTTCAGTCGCGCCAACGTCA
Organism: Gammaproteobacteria bacterium; assembly: GCA_003248125.1. Lineage (GTDB taxonomy): Bacteria > Pseudomonadota > Gammaproteobacteria > Pseudomonadales > Azotimanducaceae > SZUA-521. The sequence goes on from QJXZ01000077.1 coordinate 3,003, forward strand.
CGCGCCGTTGCTGGCCAGCAGAAAGCTGGCCACACGGCGTGCGGGCATAGCCGGCAAGACCGACGGCATCGAGGGCGTCGCGCATGCGCGCGCCATCCGCCGCCGATCCGACCAACGCGCCATACCATTCGAGGTTCTCGATCGGCGTCAGCTGGCCGTTGATGCCACCGCGATGGCCCATGTACAGGAATGCCGTACAGCGGTCGATCGCGCCGGAGAAGTCACTGGTCAATCCAGCAAGACACCGCAACAGCGTGGTCTTGCCGCTGCCGTTGGCACCACGCAGCTCGACGATGTCACCGGGACCGAGCCGCATGTCGAGGCCCTCGAACAGCGTTCGACCATCGCGTTCACACGTGAGGTCGCGGGCGGAGAGGTGTGGTGTATCCAAGGACCCTTGGCAGACAACGGCAAACGCCGCGCATTATAGCGGCGCACACAAGCTGCGGTCGCGCCTATCTGACCACCGCGATGCACTCGATCTCGACACGCGCGCCGAGTGCCAAGCCGCTGGCACCGAGCGCGCTCCGCGCCGGCAACGCATCCGGCGAGAAGAACTCGCGATAGACTGCATTCATCTCGTTCCACTCACTCATGTCGGCCAGAAATGCCGTGCACTTGACGACGTCCGCCATCGACGCGTCGTGGCGTTCCAGGGTAGCGCGGATGTTGGTGAGGGTCTGCCGCGTTTCCGGCCCGATACCGCCCGGCACCACGTCGAGCGTGCCCGGTTCGCGCCCGAGCTCACCCGACAGATAGAGCGTGTTGCCGACACGTACGGCTTCGGAAAAAGGCAAATCCAACGTTTCGGCATTGGGCGCCGCCAGATAGGTGACGCTTGGTCGCGCATCGCCGTTTCGAACCGGCGCGGCATCGATGACGTTGACGTCGCAACCAGTGAGTACCAACAACGTCCATGGGATCGTCCACTTCACCGCCGCCCTCCCTTTCCCTTCAGCTGAGCGTCGTGTAACCGCGTCAACAGCACCAGGGCCGTGACGCCACCAACGAGTGCCCACATCATGTCCGATTGCGTGTCCCAGACGTAGCCCTGCGTGCCGAGGAAAGCATCGGCCGCCTCCGCCGAGATCACAGCCACCCACCACTCGACCAGCTCGTAGAACGCGCTGACTGCGAGCACGATGCAAAGCACGATGAAGGCGAGCCACTTGCCGGGCTCGAGCGGGGATGTGCGGAGCAGGATTTCACGCGCCACCATCACCGGCACGAAACCCTGCACGAAGTGACCCACTTTGTCGTAGTTGTTGCGTGCGAAACCGAACGGCTCCTTCAGCAAATCGAACAGCGGCACCTCGGCGTAGGTGTAATGCCCACCGATCAACAGAATCACGGCATGAAACAGGATCAACCAATAGAGCAGCGCGGTGAGCGGAAAGCGCCGCCATGTCACCGCGAGCAGCACGAGCGCGACGAGTGCCGGCATCGCTTCGAGCCACCAGGTAGTCACATCCTTCGGCGCGATCGCCGACCACAACGTGGTCGCGCCGAACACCGTCAGCCAGACGACGACCGCCGTCCGCGTCGGACGAGCGATGGCGGTGTCGATCATGTGACGCTGAACACGCCGTAACCCGACGGTCCGACGCGCACGCGGAATCCCGCCGAATGCTCGACGCGGCAGTGGTGCGACAGCACGGGATTGACGTCGCCCAGATTCGCCAGCCGCACCTGCGCTGCGGTCGGTCCCGGATTGACGATCACGACCAAGCTTTCGCCTCGTCGATAGGCAAGCGGGTATCCCGGCGACGGATCCGTCAGCAGCTCGAGCCTGGCGCTTGCCGTGAGATCGCGCTCGGTTGCGCGCAAGTAGATGAGCTGATTGACGTGGCGCCACAGCGAATCGCGATCATCGCTCTGTGCGGCGACGCTGGGGCGCGATGGCGCCGGATCCAGCGGCAGGTACGGTGTGGCCTTCGGGTTGCTCGAGAAAGCGGCATGCGGTGTCGCGTCCCACTGCATGGGCGTACGGCTGCCGGTGCGCTCGAAACCGCCTTCCTTGCTCGGCAGGTCGCTAACGTAGCGCATGCCGATTTCATCGCCGTAGTAGATGAA
>QJXZ01000004.1 GCA_003248125.1 Gammaproteobacteria bacterium
GAGCACGCTCTCGTACCAGAAGTACTCGGTCTTCGGCGTATCGCTCACAGCCACGATGCGGCCACGCGCCACGTAGTCCTCCTCGACGAAGAGGGGGCCTGCGAGATATTGCACCTCGATGGCGCCGAACAATTCGACCGCCGGCTCCGTCAATTCGAGCAATTGCCCTTCCACCACGCGCATCGCCCGCACCGCGAGGCTGGGCGGTAGCGCCGCGCGGTGCCAGGGACCATCGTCACAGTAGTTTTCGCTCGGCTCGGTAATGACTGCCAGCCGCTCGGCCAACAATCCGCGCTCGATGCGCACGGGCACATTCGTGCAACGGGCAGCCGGATCGAGATGCGCGAGGATCTTGAGCTCACGCGGTTCTGGCACTACGGCGATTCGCTGCATGAGCGCCGACTGCGCATCATGGCCACCGACGCTCGCGGAGCCTTCTGCCACCCGCTCGCCGTCCTCACGCTCCATCCAGACTTCGATTCGCTGCCATGAACCCATCGGCCGTCGCGCCGGGACAACGCCGAAGCAGCGTACCGGTTCACGATCGGTGGTGGCGAACCGGAAGTACAGCGACAAGCCGCCGGTCTCCCACCATTGCTGGCCAAGCAGGCGCTCGAGCAACGGTGGGAACTGCTCCATGTGCAGCGAGCCCGCAACGGTGCCGCCTCGGAAGCCGAGTTTCTGTGCGGTCGCGTCGTCGTGGATGCTGCCCTTCAGGTACGCCGCCGTGTTGCGTGGTGCACGCAACGGACCCACCCACACGCCCGTCGTGGTTTCGTGGCACGTGAAATCGCTCACGAGCCCTCCCGACCCTGAGACGATCCGCGGAGTATACGCACAGGCTCTGCCTGCACTAGTTGAGACTTTATGGAGGCGGCAGCGACGTATCCGGCGCATTGTCGGGCGCGGCAACCGCGAACCGCATCAGCCACGCGGCGAGCCGCGCCGCAGCGAGCGCGGCGCGATCCATGGCAATCCGCTGCATCGCCGCCCGATCGTCCGCGCCGAGTTCGATGACGATCGGCGCATCGCCGACGAGTTGCGTGCGCACCGCGGCCCGGACCGCCGACGTGTAGATCGATTGCGCCGCGATGGCTTGGCTCTCCGCCGCCCAAGTCGCAAAGTCCAACTCGGTAACTTGCCGTGCGTCGGGTCGTGGCAATCGACGAATGCTGGAATCAATCGCGCGGCGCGCGCGCGACGTGCCGAGTGCGCCGTCCCACAACGCGTGCAGATTGGTGTCGTCGACACGGATCTCGTTGCCACCACGATCACCGAGTTCGAAGCGGCCGCGCGCGAAAAGCGCTGTTGCGTGCAATGGCTGATGCAGGTCACCCACCAGATGCAAGAACCACGCGAGCGCGATCGCGCGGTCCTGCGGCACCGTCGAGGTGGTGAGCGTCCGCGCGTGCAGATGCAACGCTTGCACGATGTTGAACGACAGCGTATCGGCATGAGTCGGTACTAACAGCATCGGCTCGAGCGTGCGTGCCCAGATGGGATCCGCATCGAGCAGCGTCGGCAAGTTCACATAGTGCCAACGACCACGGTGGTAGGTGCCCACCAATGCTTCCCGCTCGCGTGCAACCGCCACATGAGAGAAGTGCCGCGCCAAATCGGGCCACGTCGACGCCTGCGCAAAGTCGAACCGGGCGATCGCCTGCGCCCCGCCGCGCTCGATGCTGTGCGGCCGGCGCGCTTCGAAATCCACGCGGTAGCGGGGATGCGCACGGACATCGACAAGCAGCCGATCGCGTACTTCCACCGGCAACGCATCGATCGCCGCCAGCGTGATGACGTAATGACCTGTGTCGTTCCAAGCATGCGCGTGGCTGCTCGACAACGTGAGCAGGGCCACACCAACCGCACGCACGCGTGGTCCGATCACGGTCGCGGCACCTACTCATGCAGCTGAATGGACCCTATGATGCCGCACTTTGTCCGACGGAGCAGTGCATTGGCAGCAACACAGAAGATTCCCGTACTGGTCGGCGTTGCGCAGGTAGAGCAACGGATCGTCGATGACCCGATGAGCGGCAAGGAGCCGCTCGCACTCATGATTGAAGCAGTGCGCGCCGCAGCGACGGACGCCGGCACCCCCCAACTGCTCGATGCGGCAACGTCGGTCCGCGTGGTGCGGGGCATGTGGCCGTACCGGAACCCGGCACGCGTGATTGCCGAGGCAATGGGTGTACCGAATGCGGAAACTGCACTCTCACCTTTCGGCGGCAACGGCGTGCAGAGCTTGGTCAATCAAAGCGCGCTCGACATCCAAGCTGGTCGGCACGACGTCATCGTCATCAGCGGCGCCGAATGTGGCTACAGCCAAGCGAAGGCAGCGAAGGTGGGCGTTAGGCGGCTCGAATGGCAACCGGCACCGGGCGAACCCGACCGGCGCATCGGTGACGAAGTCGACATGCGTCACGAGGCCGAAAAGCGCGCGGACATCGGCCGGCCGATCCAGGTCTATCCCATGTTTGAGAACGCGTTGCGCTACGCGCGCGGCGAGTCGCTCGCCGCCCACATAGAGCGCGTGTCCGAGCTGTGGGCGCGCTTCTCCGAGGTCGCTGCGACCAACCCGCACGCGTGGATCAGGGAAGCCAAGACCGCCCTCGAGATCCGTACACCGTCCGCCAACAACCGTCCGGTGTCGTTCCCGTATCCAAAGCTGATGAACTCCAACAACAACGTCGACCAAGGTGCTGCGCTCATCCTATGCTCGACGGAGATCGCAGCACGCCTCGGTGTACCGCGCAACAAATGGGTCTATCCATGGGCGGGCACCGACGCGCACGATCATTACTTCGTCAGCAATCGCGATACGCTGCACACCGCACCTGCGATCGGCATCGCCGGCCGACGCTGCCTGGAACTGGCCGGCCTCGATGTCGGCGACGTCGAGTTGGTCGACGTCTACAGCTGCTTCCCATCAGCCGTGCAAATTGCAGCGGCGGAGATTGGCCTCGGTGAGTCTCGGGCGCTCACCGTCACCGGCGGCCTCACGTTCGCCGGCGGGCCGCTCAACAACTACGTCATGCATTCGATTGCCCGCATGGCCGAGTTACTGCGCGAGCGTCCTAGCGCCCGCGGGCTCGTGACCGCGAACGGCGGCTACCTGACTAAGCACGCGTTCGGCGTCTATTCCGCGACACCGCCACATACACCGTTCAGACACGCGAACCCGCAGCCCGAAGTCGACGCCTTGCCGAGCCGGCAAGCCGTAATCGGCTACGCGGGTCCGGTGCAGGTCGAGGCCTACACCGTGATGTACGGCGCGGAAGGCCCCACCAAAGGCCACGTCGCGGCGCTGACGCCGGCGGGCGAACGGGCATGGGCCGAGACGACCGTGCCCGAGGTGCTCACCGCCATGACCCGTGAAGAGTTCTGCGGCCGATCCGGCCGTCTCGATGGCGAAGGTACTATTTCCTTCTAGAACAACGGACTATCGGTATCAATTGAAGCTATTGATCACAAAAGTCCCGTAACTTATATTGCCCGTGTCGCCAAGACGGCGATGACCCGCCCAAGGGGTCTGGCTAGGAAGCCACCGCACCGGCAGCCTGCGGGCTGCCGGTGCCTTTCCGAGCGAGGAGGTGCGGATGCCCACGGTCGACGCAATCGAGACCACGACCACCAGCACGCCACAAGACTATGCGAGCCGAGCCGCAGTGCGGCTGCTCCGCGAAGTGGCCGACTACGAGCGGCGGTTGCGCCGTCTCAACACCTTCGAAAGCAGCGGCCGACAAGCCTATTTGATCGACGCCTACCGGCGTGCCATGCGTCTCAAGCAGGCCTTGATCGACGAGTTGCCGAAACCACCGGAACGCATCACGCCCCCCTGGCCGAGGGCTTGAGCGGCGTTCCTGCGGGCCTCGGCCGGCACATCGGCGCGATGTGCTACGACGCTTTGATCGTCGTGGCGTTGTGGCTGGTCACGCTCTTCATTGCCGTTGCAATTGCCGGGCACGCCGTTGTCGGTCCGACGATGCAGAGCATTCTCTTCATCGAGCTGTTCGCGTTCTTCGCAGGCTTCTGGGTCCTGCGCGGCCAAACCGTGGGTATGCTCGCCTGGCATCTCCAGGTGGTGACGGTCGACGGCTCGCCGTTTACCTTGCGCCATGCGTTGTGGCGCTTCATCGGTGCATTGCTCGCCTTCGCGACGCTCGGCCTCGGCTATCTATGGAAGTTCATCGATCCCGGCGGTCGGACGTGGCCCGACCTGATGTCGAAGACGGAGGTGATTTATCAAGCCAAGACGGTGTCGTAGCGATGCTCTCGCCAATGCCACAACGCGGCACCGAACTTGCGACTGAATTACACTCCTCCCAACGAAGCGGGTTGCACCACACTCGCGGGCATTTCGAACAAGTAGCAAGGGCAGCATGAAGTATTCGAGCATCACCGGACGACCCGCCTCCGTCACCACCGATTGTCTGGTCACGACCTTGAAAGCGGCGCACGACGTCGGCAAGCAACTCGGTGTCGACGACTACCTGCGTGATGCGCTGCGTGACTTCACCGACAAACTCGGCAAGGCCGTCGTGCTTCCACTCCCGGCACGCAAGCGTATTCGCCGTCTGATGATCATCGGCACCGGCAAACCCCAGCTCGGTAGCGCCGACTTCAAGAAAGCGATGCAGGGCGCTGCCGGGCTGCTGCGCAGTGCGAACTTTCGCACAGCAGTCCTTCATCTCGATGCGTTCGATGTGGCAGAGGCCGACAGTCATCACAGGACACGCCTCGCCACGACGGTGCTGTCCGCCGCCCTGTATCGCTTCGATGCGCCGAAGCAAGCCGAAGAGTCGCCTTCCACGCTCAACCGTATCGCCCTGTTGGTCGACGGCCGCAGCCGGGCGAGTGCCACGCGCGCGATCCGCTACGCCAACGCGCTCGATGCCGGCATGGCCTTTACGCGCGACCTCGGCAACACCCCGCCGAACGTCTGCAATCCCACCTATCTGGCACGCCAGGCGCGCACGCTGGCGCGTGCCGAGCGCACGCGATGTCGCGTCATCGATGAGAAGGCGATCGACGAGCTCGGCATGGGCGCGTTCATGTCGGTGACGCGTGG
>QJXZ01000352.1 GCA_003248125.1 Gammaproteobacteria bacterium
CAGCTGGTGCAGACGAGACTCGGCGCATAGCCGCGGCGGTTGATGAACACGAGCCCCTGGTTACCAGCGCCAAGCTGGCTCTTGAGCGCGCTGAGCAGGGTGCGGCTCAAGCCTTCGCTGAGCGATTGCCCGCGCAGGTCGACCACCTGCATACGCGGCGGTGCCGCGGCGCCGGTGCGGGCGGTGAGCCGAAGGTGCTGATAGCGCCCACTTTCGGCGTTGTGCACGGTCTCCAAGGCCGGCGTCGCGCTGCCGAACACCACCGGAATGTGCAAGTCGCTCGCTCGTTTGGCCGCCAAATCACGCGCCGAATAGTGAAAGCCGTCTTGTTGCTTGAATGAGCCGTCGTGTTCCTCGTCCACCGCGATGAACCCGAGATCCTTGAACGGCACGAAGATCGCGGAGCGTGTGCCGATCAGCACCGCGAGCCGGCCGGACTTGCAGCCGTCCCAAGCGCGGGCGCGCTCAGCGTCGCCGAGCGCCGAGTGGTAGGCACCGACGGCCGCGAAACGCGCTTCGAAGCGCGCCAGGGTCTGCGGCGTCAACGAGATCTCCGGCACCAGCACTAGCGCTTGGCGACCGGCTGCGAGCACGTTGGCGATGACCTGGAGGTAGACCTCGGTCTTGCCGCTGCCGGTGACACCTTCCAACAGATGGGCGCAAAAGTCGCCGGCGGCCGCGTTCAGCGCATCGACCGCGGTTGCCTGCTCGGCGGTCAGCTCAAGGCCCCCGTCACGCGTCGCCGTAGGGGGCGCGGGCGGGGCATCGGTGGATTCGGCCAAGCCTCTGGCGGCGAGCGCGTCGAGCACGCGGTTGTCGAACCCTTGCGCGCGCAATGCCGATTGCGTTTGCGGTCCTGCCCTCGACAGCGCCTCGAAGGCAGCCCGTTGCTTGGTGGCGCGCGCGGGAATTTGGCCGGTTTCGCCGGGACAGGCGCGCCACCAACGCTCGTATAGGTCTTGCAGCTGGCGGCCGGCACGCAGGTAGCCGGGCAGCGCGGTGGCGAGCGCGTCGCCGATCGGGTGCTTGTAGTACTCCGCGGCCCACGACACGAGGGCAAGCACGTCCGCAGGCAGCGCGGGATCGGCGTCGAGCACAGCGCTGACTGCCTTCAACGGCGTCGCCGTCGCCGCCTCGGTGCTTACGCCGAGGCAGACGCCGATGATCTCGCGGCTGCCAAACGGCACCTTGAGCCGGGCGCCCGGCCGCGGTCGCGGCAGGGAGTCGGGCAGGCGGTAGTCGAAGGTGGCGCGGAGCGGCTTCGGAACCGCCACGTTGACGATCAGATCGCTCATCGCGGGGCGGTTGCCAAGTCGACGTGCTCTGGTAGACTCCGCGGCCTTTTCGCGGCTCCGGACGCTTTAGGTTTCGTCATGAAAGCAGACATCCATCCTGAATATGCCGAGGTCACGGCCACCTGTAGTTGCGGCAACGTGATCACCACGCGCTCGACTCGTCGCGAAGACTTCCACCTCGAGGTTTGCTCCAAGTGCCACCCGTTCTACACCGGGCGGCAGAAGATCGTCGACTCGGGCGGCCGCGTCGAGCGATTCCGGAAGCGCTTCGGCAACCGCACGGGTCGCTGACGCCACTTCGGGCCCGTTAGGCACCTTTGCTACGGTCTGCACTCTAACGCTTTGCACGCATGCTGCGAGCCGGCATGCTGTCATCGAGCGTGTGAGAGGTAATCGCGTGTTGAGGTTTGGGGCGATCATCGCCCGCGTGCTGTTCGCCGGCATCACCGTGTTCACCGCCGCGGCGCATGCCGGTCCGGGCAAGGACATGTACGACGAATTCGTCAAGCAGGATGCCTTGCTCGACGATCAGCGCTGGCAGGACTACGTGACGGCGATCGGCAATCGCTTGATTGCGGTCAGTGATCGTCCGGGCGAGAAAATCGTCTTCTACGTGGTGGATTCGCCGCAGGTCAACGCCGGTGCGCTGCCCGGCTACGTCTTCGTCTATCGCGGGTTGCTGACCTTCGTCGAATCGGAGGATCAGCTCGCGTCCGTCATCGGCCACGAGATCGGCCACGTCATCGCGCATCATTACGAGCAGCGCCGCAATACCACGGCATTGGGCAAGGTGGCGGGATTCGTCTCGGCCGTGCTGACCGGGGTCGGTCAGTTGATGAACACGGCGGATGCGCTGACCGCGATGCTGACCTCCGGCTACGGCCGTGAAGCGGAGCTCGAAGCGGATCGCATCGGTGGCGAATTGATTGCGCGCGCGGGCTACAACCCGTACGCCGTAATCGAAATGGTGCAGGTGCTGAAAGATCAGGAGCTGTTCGAGAAGTCGGTCTCCGGCGGGCGTCAGACCTATCACGGCTTGTTCGCCTCGCACCCGAAGAACGACAAGCGCCTGCACGATGCGGTGGACGCCGCGTACCGGTTCGTACCCGATCAGACGGTCGAGCCGATCGCCAACATGTGGGACATGCTCGACGGCCTCGTGTATGGCGACGAGGCCGCCGAAGGCATCGTCAAGGACCATACCTTCTACAACAGCTCGCTGCGCATCGTGGTCGAGTTCCCGACCGGATGGACCGTCACCAATTCGCGCAATCAGGTGAAGGGTCGGGCGCCCGCCAAGAGCGACGGCGAGATCACGATCGAGCGCCAGAACCAGGTCAAGGGTCAAGACCCGGACGAATACGTCAAGAAGACGCTGAAGCGTGACGACGTCACCAAGGGTGAGTCGCTCAAAGTCAATGAATACGATGCCTACGTCGCCGAACTCGATGTTGCCGACGGCAAGCACGCGGCGGCGATGCTGGCCGTGATCTACAAAGACGGCGCCGTTTATTTCTTCAAGGGCGATGCGCAGCCGGGCGCCGATGCCGAAGCGTTCAAGACCAACTTCCGCGCCACGGTGCAGTCGTTTCGCGCCATGCTGAAGGCCGATGCGCAGGCGGCTAACCGGCAACGCATCAAAGTGATCGAGGCGACGCCCAAGGACAGTTACGAAACCCTCGCGCAATCGAGTTCGATCAAGCGCTACCCGGTGCAGACGCTGCGGCTCTTGAATGGTGACTACCCGAACGGCGAACCGCGGCCGGGCGATCTGATCAAGATCGTGCAGTAGCAAATCGGGGACAGTTTACCTATTTGTTACTCACAGGATTTTGGGCCCGCAGACCTCGGGCTAGTTCGACCATTCACCCGCGAAACCTGTGAGTAACAAATAGGTAAACTGTCCCCGATTTCGGGCGTGATGTCACCAGTTCCTATCCAATTCGAAAATCGGTAACTGTCACCAATTTCGCGTCACCGATTTCAGCCGCGTCTCGTAGTCCTCGATGTACTTCTCGATCGGCCATGCGCTGCCGGCCGTCAGCAGCTCACCGGTCACGCGATTGACCAGATAGGCAGCTCCGCGGCGGCCGGCATGCGTGCGTGCGAGCGGCTCGCAGAACATCACCCAGCCCCATGGCCGCTCGATGGTGTCGCCGTCGTAGACGTACAGTCGCGTCCCTGTCGATGCATTGCGATTGGCTTCGCGCTCGACCACCAGACGCGCGGCATGATGCGTGAGCATGGCGCGAGGGAGTGCTTAGAAAATGTCGGTCGGTTTCACGGATTCGCTGCCGTTGAAGGTCGGCATCTGCTCTTTCGGCTGGTACTTGGGCGCATATTCGGCGAGGAAGTATTCGGAGATCGCGTCACTCTGACCGGGCGGTACAGGCTCGCCGCTGCGCGGGTCGATCTTCATCGTGACTACACCGGGCGGCTGCTGACGGACGGTCTCCGGAACCCCGTCCAATGCCACCTTCATGAAGTCGATCCAGATCGGCAACGGGCTGTTCGAGCCGTACTCGTTGGCCCCGAGCGGGCTGTGATCCGAGAACCCGACCCACACCGTGGTTGCGAGCGTGGCGTGATAGCCATTGAACCAATTGTCCGCTTCGTTCGTGGTGCCTGTCTTGCCCGCGATGTCGTCGCGTTCGAGACTCCGTGCGCGGCGTCCAGTACCGCGCTTGATGACGTCGCGCAGCATCGAGTCGACGATGAAGGCATTGCGCGGATCGATGACCCGTGGTGCCACAGCGGGCACCGCCGCTGCCAACTCCTCTTCTTCATTCAGTTCTTCATTCACGTCGACTGGCGGCGTTGGGCACGAATCGCACGCAATCGGGTAGTGATCTTCGAATACTACCTCGCCATCCAGCGTCGTCAGCTTCTCGAAGATGTGCGGTGTGACCAAGAAGCCGCCGTTGGCGAACGTCGCGTAAGCGGTGGCCATCTGCAACGGAGTAATCGCGATCGTACCGCCACCGATGGCGAGTTGTGTGTTGCGCGGAAACTCGGTGGTGTCGAAGCCGAAGCGCGACACGTAGTCGAGCACGTGACCGGCACCCACTGTGAGCAACACGCGCATCGATACCAAGTTGATCGACCGATACAACGCCTCACGGAGTCGTGTGGGACCGTTGAATCGCTCGCCGTCGTTCTTTGGTCGATAGGTGGTCTCGAGATTCTCGTCTTCGAACACGAGAGGTGCATCCATGAACATGGATGCGGGAGTGACGCCTGCGTCGAGTGCGGCCGAATACACGAACGGCTTGAAACCCGAACCAGGCTGACGACCGCCCTGAGTGGCGTGGTTGTATTGATTGTTGATGAAGTCGTACCCACCCACCAATGCACGCACCGCTCCATCAGTTGGATTGACGGCAACCAGTGCACCTTGGATGGCAGGACTCTGAGCGAGCGCCCATCCCTCGGCAACTTCGCGCAGGTTGACGATATCTCCAACCGCTACCACGTCGGCCGGCTTCGTGGGTGTCGGGCCGCGCGTATCGACATCCACGTATCGGCGTGCCCAGCGCATGAGCTCGAACGGTACCTCGACCTGCACATTGTCATTCTTGAGCGCGGTGAATGCGGTATCGCCAACCGCGATGACGAGCGCCGGTTCCATACCGGGATACAACGGAAATTGGGTGAGTGACGAGGCGAGCTCGACGGTATCCGCCAACGCTTCATCACCGAGTTCGAGATGCGCGACGGGGCCGCGGTAGCCGTGGCGCCGGTCATAACGCAACAGGCCCTCACGC
>QJXZ01000148.1 GCA_003248125.1 Gammaproteobacteria bacterium
TCTGCTTGCGGCTCCAGCGCTAGCCGACATGCTGGCGGGCGTGGAGGTTCGCGGATCCGACACGGAAAACGACCTCTACGTCATCACCTTCGAACACGACGTGCGGCTCGACGGTACACCGACGCGCGAGGACGCTGCACTGATTGCCAAGCTCGACACCAATCTCGAAGCGCCACCGGCGTTCGAGAGCAAAACCTTGAGTCTGTACCCGGCAATCGACGCCACCTTGAACGTCACCGTCGAAGGCTATCCGGCACGGGGCCTCACCTTGACGATCTCACTGACGAACGGCGAGTCCATCGACCTGCTGACGCAGACGGATCCGCGCCGGCTCGAGTTCCGCATCGATCATCTCGACAAGGCGATGGCTTCGGCCGCGCCTCCGCCGATCGCCAACATTGCGGCAGACGATACGGCGCCGACAGAACCCGCTACCGCAGAGCAAACGACCGCGTCCACGGCTGCATCGACGCAAGTCGCGCAACGCACAGTAGCCGCCGCCCCACCCGCGATCGCGCCCCAAGTCGCGGACCCGACTCGTGTGACGGTCGCGCCCACCGATGCGCACGTAGGTGCACCACTGCCGGCGGCTGCCGCTGCACCACTCGCGGCAGAAACCAACGTCGAACAGACTGCGGCTAGCGAAGCCCTGGCGCATGGTCGCGAGGCGGCTGCGAGCGGCGACTACAACGCCGCAATTGCTTCGTTCACCAAGGCACTCGGCACCGAGCGCATGGAAGCGCTCGAGCTGCTCGGTGTCGCGAGGGAGTACAACGACCAGAAGGCGCATGCCAAGGCTGCATGGCAGCAATACCTCGATGAGTACCCGGATAGCCCGGACGCCGGTCGAGTTCGGCAGCGGCTCACCGGCCTCATCACGCGCGATCTGCCGAGTCAGGCGAAGCGCACCGCGCGTCATGAGTCTTCGCGCTGGCAGGTATTCGGTTACGCGGCGCAGTTCTATCGCCGACACGTACTCTCTCTGCAGGGTCAAGACGACATCGTGGGCATCGATGCGCTGTTCACCGACATCGACCTTTCCGTCGATCGCAATGGCGACGATCTCGACCTCGGCGCGCGTGTCTCGGGCGGTCACATCTACGACTTCGCTGGTGACCTCCAGGACGGCCGCATCCTGCAGCTGAGCACTGCGTACCTCGAATCCACCTACGACCCCTGGGACGTGCAGCTCAGGATCGGCCGGCAATCGCGCACCAGCGCGGGCATTCTCGGCCGATTCGATGGTGCCCTTCTCGAGTGGCGCTCGACCGACTGGCTCAACGTCGGGCTGGTCAGCGGCTACGCGGTGGATTCGTCGTTCGACGGTTTCCATGCCGACCGCCCGTTCTACGGACTCAGCGTCGAAACTACCAGCGCCGACGGCAACATCGGGGTCGCACCTTTCATCGTCGAGCAGCAAGTCGACGGTCTCACCGATCGCCGCGCAGTCGGATTCGAAGCCCGCTACTTGAGAGACGCGGCCACGGCGTACGCGCTCGTCGACTACGACATCTATCATGACGCGCTCAACAACGCCTACGTGTTCACGAACGCGCAATTGCCCGGCGACGTGCGCGCCTATGCCTCGTTCGATTACCGGCGCAGCCCCTACATCGCGACTCAAAACGCCCTGATTGGACAACCTTTCGACGACATCTCAGATCTGGAGCGGGAATTCGCGGCGCGGGACATCTTGAAGCTCGCCAACGACCGTACCGCCGAGCTCACCTACGTCACCCTCGGCGCCGACAAGGACTTGGGTGAGCGCTACCACGTCGGCTTCGACGTTGCATACTCGGATTTTTCCGAGACGCCAACCTCCGGCAACGTGTCTGGATTCCCGGAGCGCGTCGACTACTACTACACCGCGCGCATCCGCGCGGACGAGATCTTCGGTCCCGGCAGCTTCACGTCGCTACAGCTGCGCTACATGGATGGCGAGGATTCGACCGCCGAGTCCATCTACTTCAGTAATCGCTTTCGGCTCGGTACGGCGTGGTACCTCTACCCACGCATTCGCGCGGATCTGCGCCAGTTCGCCGCGTCGGATCAAGAACAGCGCACGATTGCCCCGTCGCTGCGGCTCGACTACCACTTCGGCCACGCATCGGCATTCGAATTGGAAACCGGCTATGAGTGGACGACCCGCATGCTCGAATCCGACGACTTCGACATCGACGGCTATTTTCTGCGCGCGGGATACCGTCTGCTGTTCTGAGTTCTACAGATACGCCGCCATCATCGCTTGTCTGCGCCGGCGCGCCGTCGACGCGCTGTCACGGGATCTTCCATGAGCGGCCGATATATCTCGATGCGGTCGTGGTTCTCGAGCACACGATCGCGCGCCGATCGTTCGCCCCACACGCCAACGCTGATCTCGTCGAGTGGCAAGGTCGCAAAGCCATCTTCGTTCCGAACGCGGTCGAGCGCATCGCCGATGGTAGATCCAACAGGGAGCTCGAGGGGCACGGTCCAAGATCGCTCCGGCAGCGCATAAACGACCTCGACCTCGACGGTGTTCACTGGTACAGGGTGCGCGCGCGCGTGCAGAAGGCATCGACGAGCGAGCTCGCGGCTCTGCCGAATGCGCTGCCGATCGCGCGGTGCAGGAATCCGCGCGCGTACTCGAACTCGAGGTCCAGCTCCACCTTGCAGCCCTCACCAAGCGTCGTGAATTTCCAAGCACCAGACAGGCGCTCGAAGGGGCCCTCGACCAAGCTCATCTCGATACGCTCGGGAAACGAATACGCATTGCGTGTGGTGAATCGCTCCGATAGCGCGCCACGGCGGATGACGAGCGCAGCGAGCATTTCCCCGGGTTTCGTGCTGACTACCTCCGCAGCTGCGCACCAGGGCAAAAATTCCGGGTAGCGCTCGACGTCGTTCACCAGCGCGAACAACTTCGCAGCTGGATAGGGCAACAACGCAGAACGACTGACTCTCGGCATCTACAGCGATTGGTAGATCGTGTAGACGAAGACCACGGCAACTCCCACCGGCGCGACGAAGCCGATCAGCAACGGCCACAGCCGCGCGACGATGCCACCGTCGATGCCGAGTTGCTCACGTGCCAGCTGTTTCGGAAGAACGTAACCGACGAACAGTGCGATGAGCAGTCCGCCGAGCGGCAACATCACGTTCTGGGTGAGGTAGTCGATGAATTCGAACACCGACAGCCCAGCGACGACGTGTACGTCTGACCAGATATTGAACGAGAACACGGTGCCCAAGCCGAGCAGCCAGCAAAACACGCCAAGGCTGATGGCGACGCGCGAGCGATCGGCGTTGTATTGCTCGACGAGATAGGCGAGTGCAGGTTCGGTGAGCGAGATGGCAGAGGTGATTGCCGCAAACGTCACCAGCACGAAGAACACCACGCCGAACACCGCGCCGAACGGCATCTGCCCGAACGCGAAAGGAATGGTGACGAACATCAGTCCTGGGCCTTGGCCAGGCTCCAGCCCATTGGCGAACACGATCGGAAAGATCGCGAGGCCAGCCGCAATCGCCACCACCGTATCGAGCAATGCCACGGTGATCACCGTGTTGCCGATGGAGGCGTTCGCCGGTACGTAGGCACCGTAGGCCATCATCGCGCCCATGCCGAGACTCAAAGTGAAGAACGCCTGACCCATCGCCACGAGCAGCCCATCGACGCTCATCGCTTCCCAGTTCGGGCTCAGCAGAAATTCGGCCCCAGCCATGAACCCGCCGGAGTTGAACGCATAGGCGAGCAACACGACGAGCAACAAAAACAAGAGCGGCATGAACCAGCGGATCGCAGTCTCGAGGCCTTTGATGACGCCGCGGGCGACGATCCACACGGTGCCGCCGAGAAACACGGTCTGCCAAAGGATGAGTTGCCACGGATCGGCCAGGAAATCGTTGAACGTCTGGTTGGCGACTTCGATGCTCGCACCCACGAGCGCGCCTTCGCCGAGCTTCACGCCGTAGTAGAGCGCCCAGCCCGCGATGACGGCGTAGTACGACAAGATCAGAAATCCCGCGAGTGCGCCCGACCAGCCGATCAGCACCCACAGGGGACTGCCCGACGCCGCGATCACGTGCTTGCGCATGGCGTTGATGGGGCTCGCCCGTCCAGCACGACCCAGCAGCACTTCCCCAGCGAGGATCGGAATGCCGACCAACGCAACACACCCCAAATACACGAGCACGAATGCGCCGCCGCCGTTTTCGCCGGCGATGTAGGGAAACTTCCAGATATTGCCGAGACCCACCGCGGATCCGGCCGCCGCGAGAATGAACAACCAGCCGCTCGACCACATGCCGTGCCGCGATTCGGATGCCGATGCCATGCACGCCCCTCACATGCGAAATTGCGCGCATCTTCCCGGAATTGGACCCCCCTCTCAAGCGCCCGCATAATGCGCGCGCCATGGCAAAAGCCAAGAAATCCGCACCTTCGCGCATCGCCGAGAATCGCCGTGCGCGCCACGACTACCATCTCGAAGAGCGCTTCGAGGCAGGGCTCGTGCTCGAAGGCTGGGAAGTGAAGAGCCTGCGCGCCGGTAAAGCGCAGCTGGTCGACAGCTACGTACTGTTGAAGGATGGCGAGGCCTGGCTGCTCGGCATGAACATCACGCCGCTGTCGAGCGCATCGACGCACGTGATTGCGGATCCACAACGCACGCGCAAGTTGTTACTGCACGAAAAAGAGATCGCCCGGCTCTTCACCGCGACGCAGCAGAAGGGTTATACGTGCATCGCGACGGCGGTGTACTGGAAGGGCAATCGCATCAAGTGCGAGATCGCGCTGGCGAAGGGCAAGAAGGAACACGACAAGCGCGCCACGGAACGGGAGCGCGACTGGAAACGGGAACAGCGCAGATACTTGAAACATTCCGCATAGGGCCGCATCTAAGGGCTGGTAGAATCATCAAACTCTCACTATGGGGGCGACTTGGTTTCGACGGCGGTGACGACGCCAAAGGTGCATGCCGAGAGGGTAGTAACTCTCGTTAATCAATTACTGCAACTATTTATAGTTGCCAACGACGAAAACTACGCACTAGCCGCTTAAGGCTTACCTCGATAATTTCTGCCTGTGGAATGAAATCGAGGGCGCAAGCTCACAGGATCGCGGTGACGCCCCGCCCGGGGCCGATCTGCTAAAACTTTAGGGCTCGCCCTGGACACCCTGCCCGCCGGGTCGTCCGAGGGTTAAAGCAATAGACGGACGCTAAGCATGTAGAGCTGATGGCCGAGTGCCGACGGACGCGGGTTCAACTCCCGCCGCCTCCACCAATCTCCTTATGCCCGACTCCGCTACCTGCATGACCGGCACGAAGTCTCTGATCTGAGCGATTTGGCCCGCCGGGCCCACTCGAACCGTTATTCACGAACAAAACACTCCGTTATGGGCCCATATCCCCACCCACATGGGCTCAAACGACCTGTCGGTGCAAGATGTGGCCGAAGCTCCAGCAACCGGATTCCGCGTGTAGAGAGGAGGGATGCTCAGCAAGAGAGCTTCAGGCAGTTCGACTGTGGGAGGGCATATGACGAGGGATGAGAAGGTCGCGGTCGTCGAAAAGTACGTCTACGGTCTCGGCAACGGTGACTTGACGGGAGTCCCATTCGCGGACTGCGTGAGGTTTCACGG
>QJXZ01000144.1 GCA_003248125.1 Gammaproteobacteria bacterium
GATTACCGTGGCGCGACCGAGACTGGCGCGTATTTCGTCGGCATCTTGTGCGCCGAGTGCTTGCGCCGTGAGCCCGGTGGTGCCCATGCGCAGGAATCCGAACGCCCAGAACAATGTGGTGAAGACGAGCGCGCCCAGCGCGACGGCACCGATTTGGGCAGGGTCTGGAATCTGCCCCACGACGGCGGTGTCGACGATGCCGATCAGGGGCGTCGAGACGTTGGCGAGCATGATGGGCGCTGCGATGGCGAGAATCGAGCGATGCGTGACGGCTTGCACTGGGTGAGCTTGGCACGGCAGATTGCAGCTTTGAAGCCCGCATCTGGTTGAACCATGTACCTACCGGATCAGTTCGCTGTCACCGAACCTGCAGCGCTCCGCGCGCTGATCGAGGCAAATCCGCTTGCGGCCGTAGTCACGCGCGACGCGAGCGCATTGGATGCCGACCATATTCCGTTGCTGCTGGACGAGGAGGATAAGGTGCGAAGTGTGCTGTGCGGGCACGTCGCGCGTGCCAACCCTATGTGGCGCCGCCTCAATGGCACGAGCGAAGTGCTCGCAATATTCAACGGCACACAACACTACGTGTCGCCAGCTTGGTATCCATCCAAGGCGATCGAGCCGCGGGTGGTGCCGACTTGGAACTACGCCGTAGTGCATGCGCACGGCAAAGCACGCGCCATCGAGGATCGAGATTGGCTGCGCAGGCTAGTCACCAAGCTCACGCTTCGTCATGAACGAGACAGCGCCTCGCCGTGGCGAGTGGAGGATGCGCCGGCGGAATTCATCGACAAGATGCTCGGTGCAATCGTTGGTATCGAGATCGAAGTCAGCCGTTGGATCGGTAAGTTCAAGGCGAGCCAAAACCGCAGTGCCGAGGACAGGGCAGGTGTCCGTGCCGCGACAAATGGGCTCGGGTGTGTGTCCGAACCGCGTTCTTAGCGGTGACTCGACAGCTGGTCGATGCGGGTGACCGGGCTCGCCGGATCGGCGAAAGAGTTGAGCTCGTCGAGATCTGCGAGCTCGAGCACGCCGGCGGTCTGCTTCAGCAGCATGAGGTCGAGCACGTACCGATAACGGGAGTCGGCGTAGTCGAACTGCGACGCGTACAAGCGTTGCTGCGCGAGCAGCACATCGACGACGTTGCGGGTACCGACCTCGTAGCCGGTCTGTGTCGCTTCGAGCGCCGATTCGGCAGAACGGATGGCACGGATGCGCGAGTTGACGCGCAGCACGTCAGTGGTGACCGCGCGCAACAGATTGGCGGTGTCGCGACGGACGGCCCATTCCCGCTCGCGCAGCCGCTCTTCGGATTCCAATAGACGGCTGCGGGCTTCTCGTACCCGCGATTGCGTATATCCGCCTTGATAGATCGGCAGCGAAAGCTGCGCGCGATATATGGCCGTGTTGGTCTCACCGCCCAGGAAGTTGGCGCCGTCGCTGCTGAATTGACTGTACGTGGCCAGCAGGTCGACGGTGGGCAAGTGACCCGATTGTCGAGCGCGGAGGTCGCGGTCTGCGGCCTGCACTTGTTCGCGTGCTGCGCGGACCGTGAAATTCTCCTCGAGCGCCGTGCTGATCCAGTCCTCTTGCACCACCGGCTCCGGGTTGACGATCGGCAGTTCCGCGGCTAGTCGGTCGATCTCGCCATAGGACGAACCCGTCAGGGTTCGTAGCGTCTCGAAAAAGATGGCCTGATCGCCTTCGGCTTGGATCCGTCTCACCTCGGAGCCATCGTAGGCCGCCGTGGCTTCCAGGACGTCGGTAATGGCGACCAATCCCACGTCGAAGCGTTGCTGCACTTGCTCGAGTTGGCGTTTCACCGCCGCTTCTTCCGCGCGCGTGCTTTCGACGAGATCTTGAGCGCGAAGGATGTCGACGTAGGCTTGCACCACGCGCACGATCAGGCTCTGCTCGATGGCGGCGAGGTCGTATGCCGCTTGGTCCGAGCGGTGCTGCGCGCCGCGGTAGTTGAAGTAGGCTTCCGCGTCGAACAGAGGCTGGGTCAGCTGCGCTTGCCAGGCGTGCTCGTCGAATTCCTCGGCAGGGATGGGTGAGCCGGGGAAGGTTCGATCGTTCCAGGCCACGTAGCCGCCGATCGTGACGAGCGGCAACAAGCCGGCGCGTGTCTGTGGTACGACTTCCTTCCGCGCGGAGTAGTTCTGCTTGGCGGCGCCTAGCTGCGGGTCGTTGGCGAGCGCTGCCTGGTACACGTCGTCGATATTGGTGGCATTCGCGCTCGCTGCGCAGAATGCGAACAGGAAAAGGAACTTCCGCATGTCTCCCCCAGTGCCCGACGCCGGGCCACAAGCGACCAAGTGTAGCAGATGGATTCGCCGGCCAATGAAAATGGAATGCATGGGATTTGACGGCGTGCACATTGCACTCAACACGGCGCCAGGCTCGACAGCGCTGCAATGATCGGGTTTAGAATGAGCCTGTTCATAGATGGATGGGTACATTGTTCTCCCGATCGGCACGGCGCTATCGGATCGACTTGTCGGCGCACATGGCGGAGTGCGATGCAAACTATTTGCGCATGATGAAGCTCGCGCCGGACCTCGATGACAGCGATCAGCGGTCGTTGACATTGGCGCTTGCCGAGCAGGACGTCACCGTGCGCATCCGATTGTTGGAACGCTGTCCCTATACGTCGCTGGTCGAACTCACGCAGGGTGCCACGGTGCATGGCCTCAACTTCGAGCTGCCTCAGCCGCGCATGCTGATCCGCCTCTACCACGATGCGCGATCCGCGGAAGTGATCGAGTATCAGAACGCGAAGCGGTTCGACGCGGTCTATCCCTATCCGAACAGCACGATGCGGCAACGCGACGAGAAGGCGCAGATCAACAAATTTCTCGGCGAGTACCTGTCGATTTGCTTGGCCCATGGCGCCGCCGTGACCGAAGGCGCGTTGGTTTCGGGCGGTTGAAGGCGGCTTGAACGCCTCACGCGCCTTCTCGCTGCTGCAAGTCTCCGACCTCCACCTGCTGCCGAATACTACCGATCGCTTGCTCGGGGTCGATACCGCAGCAAGCTTCGAAGCAGTGCTTGCCCGAGCGCACGCGGACGCCGGACGGTTCGATGCTGTGCTGGTGAGCGGCGATGTCGCACATGAACCATCGCCAGCCACCTACGAACGCGCCAAACACATTCTTTGCCGCTATCATGCCGGCCCGTCATTGTGGATCGCCGGCAATCACGACGTGGCGGCGACGATGACCGAGGTCGTGTCCGACTCGAACCAGCTGAGGTTCGGTGATTGGCATCTGATCGCGCTGGACACGCACATCGACGAGGTGGAACGGGGTCACGTGGATGCCGGCGAGTTGTCGCGCATTGCCGCGCAGATCGCCGACAGCGATGCCCGTTGGCTGCTGATTGTCGGACACCACCCTTGCGTGCCGGTCGGCACGCCATGGCTGGACCGCGGCGTGATCGACAACGCACAAGACGTGCTCGACTTGCTCGCCAGTGACTCGCGCATCGCGGGGTACGCGTTCGGTCACGTCCATCACGCGGCCGAGCATGACGGGGCGCGCTGTCCCATGTGGTCGGCGCCGTCGACGTGCTTCCAGTTCGCGCAAGGTGGTGAGCGGTTCGGGGTTGCGCGGGATGCGCCCGGCTATCGAACGTTCACGCTCGAAGCCGACGGCGCCATCGCAACGGCGGTGCAGCGTGCGGACTTCGCACTACAGATTGACCTGACGCAGTTTCGTTGACGCAGACGGCAATGGCGGAAAACAGATATTCGGCGCGATCCATTCAAGTGTTGTCGGGGCTCGAACCGGTGCGCCGGCGCCCCGGCATGTACACCGACACGGCACGCCCCAACCATCTCGTCCAGGAGGTGGTCGACAACAGTGTCGACGAGGCGATAG
Source organism: Gammaproteobacteria bacterium (assembly GCA_003248125.1). GTDB lineage: Bacteria > Pseudomonadota > Gammaproteobacteria > Pseudomonadales > Azotimanducaceae > SZUA-521. The sequence continues at coordinate 3,882 of QJXZ01000144.1, forward strand.
CCGGCTATGCGCACAACATCGAAGTAACGCTGCACGCCGACGGATCCGTCGACGTGATCGACGACGGCCGCGGCATGCCGGTCGACGTGCACCCCGAGCACAAGCTGACCGGCGTCGAGCTGATCCTCACGCGTTTGCACGCAGGCGGTAAATTCGACCACGAGACGTACAACTTCTCCGGTGGCCTGCATGGCGTCGGTGTATCGGTGGTCAATGCGCTGTCGAGCTGGCTCGAAGTGGAGATCAAGCGCGACGGGCAAGTATTCCATCAGCGATACGAGGGCGGTCATCCGAAGACGAAGCTCAAGGTCATCGACTCGGTCGGCAAGCGCAACACCGGCACGCGTGTACATTTCATGCCGGATGCGCAGTACTTCGATACCAACCAGGTGTCGGTTGCGCGGCTCAAACATCTGCTGCGTGCCAAGGCCGTCCTCTGTCCGGGGCTCAAGGTCGCGCTCACCGTCGAGAACCGCGGCGGCAAGCAAGAGCGCGACGAGTGGTGCTTCGAAGACGGTCTCGCGGGTTATCTGACGCAGGCGCTCGAAGGTGCCGAAACGTTGCCCGCTGCGCCATTCTGCTACAGCGCGGAAGGCAATCGGGAAATGGTCGACTGGGCACTCTTGTGGGTGACGGATGGTGGTGATCTCGTCACCGAAAGCTACGTCAATCTCATTCCCACGCCGCAGGGCGGCACCCACGTCAACGGGCTGCGCAGCGGACTTGCGGAAGCGCTGAAGGAATTTTGCGAGTTTCGCAATTTGTTGCCGCGTGGTCTGAAAATCACGGGTGACGATCTGTGGGCGCAATGCAGTTACGTGTTGTCGGCGAAGCTGGCCGAACCGCAATTCAGCGGTCAGACCAAGGAAAAGCTGTCGTCGCGGCAGAGTGCGGTGTTCATCGGTGGCGTCGCCAAGGATGCTTTCAGCCTGTGGCTCAACGAGCATCCTTCGGAAGGTGAGAAGGTCGCCGAGCTTGCCATCAAGAACGCGCAGCGCCGCGTGCAAGCGTCGAAGAAGGTGGAACGCAAGAAGATCACGGCGGGTCCGGCCTTGCCCGGCAAGCTCGCCGATTGCTCCGGCCAGGATGCGAGCCGCGCGGAACTGTTTCTGGTGGAAGGGGATTCCGCGGGTGGCTCGGCCAAGCAGGCACGCGACCGGGAGTATCAAGCGGTGATGCCGCTGCGGGGCAAGATCCTGAACACGTGGGAGGTAGATTCGTCGGAGATCCTCGCGTCGCAGGAGGTACATGACATCTCCGTCGCGATCGGCGTCGACCCGGGTTCGTCGGACCTCGCGGGACTGCGCTACGACAAGGTTTGTATCCTCGCCGATGCGGATTCGGACGGTGCACACATCGCAACGCTGTTGTGCGCGCTGTTCCTCAAGCACTTCGAGGCATTGGTCGCCGCTGGGCACGTCTACGTTGCCATGCCGCCGCTCTATCGAATCGACGTCGGCAAGGACGTCTACTACGCGCTCGACGAGTCGGAAAAGGAAGGTGTGCTAGACCGCATTGCCGCGGAGAAGAAACGCGGCCACGTCAATGTGCAGCGCTTCAAGGGCTTGGGTGAAATGAATCCCTTGCAGCTGCGTGAGACGACCATGGATCCCGATACGCGTCGGCTCGTGCAGCTGGCGATCGACAAGCCCAAGGAATCGATGGCGCTGATGGACTTGCTGCTTGCCAAGAAGCGCTCCGGCGATCGTCGTGAGTGGCTGGAAAAGAAGGGTGACCAGGCGAATGTGTCGGCCTGAGCCGGCCAGATAGGTTCCAATCATGAGTGAACGAGAATCCGCGAACGACGTCGAGCGCATCGCGCTGCATGCATACACCGAGAAGGCATATCTCGACTACTCGATGTACGTCATCAACGATCGTGCACTGCCACACATCGGCGATGGTCTGAAGCCCGTGCAACGCCGCATTGTTTACGCGATGTCGGAACTCGGGCTCGATGCGGCGGCCAAGTTCATGAAGTCGGCACGTACAGTCGGCGACGTGCTCGGCAAGTTCCATCCGCACGGCGATAGTGCTTGCTACGAGGCAATGGTGCTGATGGCGCAGCCGTTCTCGTATCGGTATCCATTGGTCGACGGCCAAGGCAACTGGGGTGCGCCGGACGACCCGAAGTCGTTCGCGGCGATGCGCTATACAGAGTCGCGGCTGTCGCCATTCGCAGATTTGTTACTCGACGAACTCGGCCAGGGTACGGTCGACTTCATGCCGAACTTCGACGGCACGCTCACCGAGCCCGTGCTCCTTCCGGCGCGGGTACCGGTAGTGCTCTTGAACGGTAGCACCGGTATCGCCGTAGGCATGGCAACCGACATACCGCCGCACAATCTGCGTGAGGTGGTGAGCGCCTGCATCCATCTGCTCGACGACCCAAGGGCGAGCACGGCCGATCTGATGACCCACATCAAGGGTCCCGACTATCCCACGGAAGCAGCCATCGTCACACCTGCCGCGGAGATTCGTGCCTGCTACGAAGAAGGTCGAGGCAGCGTCAAGGCGCGCGCGATACATACGTTGGAAAACGGTGAGATCGTGATCACGGCGTTGCCATATCAAGCTTCGCCGGCGCGCGTGCTCGAGCAGATTGCTGCACAGATGCAGGCCAAGAAGTTGCCGATGCTCATTGATTTGCGCGACGAGTCTGATCACGAGCAGCCGACGCGGCTGGTGTTGGTGCCGCGCTCGAACCGCGTCGACATCGAGCGACTCATGAGCCACCTGTTTGCGACCACGGATCTCGAGAAGAGCTATCGAGTCAATCTCAATCTCATCGGTCTCGATGCGAAGCCGAAGGTGAAGGGCCTGAAAGCGCTGCTGGCCGAATGGCTGGAGTTCCGACTAGGCACTGTTCGGCGGCGACTCACGCACCGACGCGAACGGATCGAGCAACGCCTGCACGTGTTGGACGGCTTGCTGGTCGCCTACCTCAACATCGACGAGGTGATCCGCATCGTCCGTGAAGAGGAAAAGCCGCGCGATGCGCTCATGAAGCGCTTCGAGCTTTCCGAGTTGCAGGCGAACGCAATCCTCGACCTACGGCTGCGGCAACTTGCTCGGCTCGAGGAAATCAAGCTGAAGGCCGAGAAGGACGAACTCGAAGGCGAGCGCGCCGACATCGACAAGATCCTGGCATCGAAGACGCGATTGAAGAAGCTCATCAAGCAGGAACTCATTACCGATGCCGAAAAATACGGCGACGAACGCCGCTCTCCGCTGGCCAAGGTCGAAGGGGCAGTGGCATTCACCGACGAGGACCTGCTGTCCACCGAACCAGTGACGATCGTGTTGTCGAGCAAAGGCTGGGTCCGCGCCGCAAAAGGTCACGAGGTCGATGCACGTGAGTTGTCGTATCGAACCGGCGACGAGTATCTGTGTGCGATGCGGGGCCGTAGCAACGATGTGCTTGCCTTTCTCGACTCGACCGGCCGCAGCTACTCGGTGGCGCCGCACACGCTGCCCTCTGCGCGTGGCCAAGGAGAGCCGCTCACCGGACGTTTGAACCCACCCGAAGGCGCCCGCTTCGTCGGCATGGCAATGGGCAGCAGCGAGGCGAAAGTGCTGCTGGCATCGAACGCGGGCTATGGCTTCGTGGCCAAGCTCGACGACTTGGTTGCGAAGAACCGTGCAGGCAAGTCGATGCTCAACGTACCGAAGGGCGGCACTGCGCTACCACCCGCGTTGATCGATGCAACCGAAGGCTCGATCGTCGTGGCGGCTACCGATCAGGGCCGCATGCTCGCGTTTCCATTGGCAGAAGTGCCGGAACTCGCGCGCGGGAAGGGCAACAAGCTCATCAACATACCGGCCAGCGCATTCAAGTCGGGCGCCGAATCGGTGATTGCCATAGCCGTGATGGCGCCCGATCAGGCGCTGCTGGTCTTCGCCGGCCAGCGGCACCTGCGTCTGAAAATGAAGGATCTGGAACACTACCTCGGCAGCCGCGCGCAGCGCGGCCGCAAACTGCCGCGCGGTTTTCAGCGCACGGATGCGCTGGAGGTCGTGGCCGCCTGAGCGAGCGCCGGCCAATCGCGGCCAAGGCAGCAGCAGCCTTAGGGCAACTTAGTAACAGCGCGCAACGCTGTGAGAGCGAGCTTGCCCGCGATCAGGCGCGCAAGTGCTCGAGTGTTCGGTCGAGTGCCGTCCGCGACACCTCGGCGATGGTCGAGATCACGACACAGCCACCAGCGCGCGAGGCGGACAGTCCGGTCAGCACCGGACTTTCCAGTTCGTCGACCACCAATCGCTCGGGGCGCAGCACACGCTCGAAGGTGGATTCGCTGGTTGCAATGCAGCCATCTGGCGCCACGGCCGATAGCACGATGCCGTCGGCTGCGGCATCGGAATGACGAAGATCGAGTAGGTGCTCGGGCCGATCGATGTCGTGCAGGCCGAAGCGAAAGATCAGCTCGAGGCCTGGCGGTAAATGATCGCCTTCGTTCAACTCGTCGAGCAGTTCGGCTGCCGCCAGTGCCTTCAACACCACACCGAAGGCGTAGTCGCTCTCGGCCATATCGGCTTCGAAAGTCACGAGCCAGCCGGTGCCCGGCAAGTCGAGCAATTGGCCGCGGCCGCTCGCCGCAACCCGAGCGAGACGCTCGCGGCAGGCGCTGAGCACTTGCGCGCGGTGTGTGGCAGGTACGCGATTGAGGTTGAACACGTTGACCACCAGCAGCGACGTGCTGCGTGCGCTGGTCGGCAACGGCTCGGGAGGCGGCTCGACTTCGCTTGGCGGCGCGATGAATGCGAGGTAACCGACGTGCGCGAGAAATCCGCACAGCGCAACCGTCACCACCAGCATGAGCCAGACCACAGGACCCGGTGCGAGTCCGCCGGTCACGCTCGCCTCGTCGACCACGATTCGCGCGTAGCCGGCTGTTTCACCCTCGAATTCGATCGGCGCATCGAACACGCGAGCGCCAGCCAACCCTTCGACACCCGCTAACGCCACGATCCGATCGTCGATGGTACGAATGGCCGCGAGCCGAATCGTCGGTGTCGATGCGAGCCGCGTCGTCAGTACACCGAGGCGAATGGCATCGAGGGCGATCAGCGGCTCGACCGAAAGGCTCGCGAGTTGAGTGGCGGTGGTGGTGCCGAACGTTTCGAGGTGCTCATCGCGTGCCGAATCCGCTTGCCATGCCCAGGCGACGCCGATGAGCATGCTGGTGAGCAACGATGCGGCGATGGCGAGCGTGATGGCGAAGTTGTATGGCTCGCCGAGCGCGAACTGCAGGCGATCGCGTGACCTCTTGACGTCAATCATGCAAGCCAGAAGCGTCGGCGCCGGTCGTCATCGGGCTGCCTATTCGGTGTCGCGCGCGCAAACGTCGAGCGAGATGTGTTTGATGAAAGCGTCGGGCGAGAACGGTCCCGGACTGCGCGCCATGTTGGCATCGGCCTCGTTACGGTATCAAGTCCGACTTGGTCCGTGCGCGCGGTGTAGGTAACTGGTGGGTTGTTATCGCGGTACAGGCAAGCGCCGGCCACGCTCTGGCCGTCAATCGTCGGCAGTGAAGTCGTAATTCATCTCGGTCGATGGCTCTTGTAGGTAGTGGCCCTGTATGTAGTTGGCCCCTGCCTGCCAGAGTGCCGAGAGCACCGTGGCACTTTCGACCATGGGAACGACGGTCAGTTTGCCCTGCGATTGCAGCTTCTTGATCATTTCCGTCATGGCTTCGCGTCGTTCCTGATTGCCGTCGAGATTCTGCACGTGGCAACCATCGAGCTTCACGAACTCGACCGGAATGTGGCGCAGCGTGTCGAACGGATTCTCGGTGAGACCGAAGTGGCGCAGCGAGGAACGGCAGTGCATCGCCTTCAGGCCCTGCACGAATTCGCGCGCCTGGCGCACGTGAGTGGCAGCATCCGGTTCGGCAATCTGGAAGATCACTGCGTCGCTTGGTAGGCGGGCAGCCTTGATGGCGACCGCGAGCCATTGCGTAAATTCACCGTCGAGCAGGCTGTTCGACGTCAAGTTGATCGTCAGCCGGGTGTTGTGGCCTTTCGCCCGGTGCGCACTCAACAGCTTGATCGCCTGCAACGTCACCCATCGGTCTATTTTGCCGGCAACGCCGTTGTCGATGGCGAGTGCCAAGAATTGTTCCGGTGCCAGCTGGCGGCGCTTTTCGTCGGTCAAGCGCAGGAACACCTCGTAGTGCTCGTCGGCATCGCCGCGCAGACTGATGATCGGCTGAAACAGCAACACGAATCGATCATGCTCGATCGCCTCGTTGACTAGCCGCAGAATGCGGCGCTGCGCGGCCGACAACTCGCTGTCGTCGTCATTCGACTCCAGGTGCTCGGCGCTCGGCCATAGCACGCAATTGCTCTTACCAGAGGCGCGCGCACGAACCAGTGTCTTGAAAGCGAGGTTGAGCGCTTCCTTGATCTTGGCGGCATCGTCTATGGGTGCTGCGCCGACCGTGACCGTGCGTCGCACGGTTCGGCCGTTCACCTCGAACAGCGCGCCTGCAACGGCTTCCCGTAAGTCGTTGGCGATGACGTCGCTGCCCGCCTTGCTGCCGCACGCGGCAACCGCAAACCGATGGTGCGCAATGCGCGTCATGGCGCTGCTGCCGATCTGCGATTTGATGGTGGATGCGATCTCCTCGACGACGTGCTCGACACCGCCGACACCGTACTCTGCTTGCAGCGAGTCGAAGTCGTCGATCTCGACCACGAGCACGGCACCAGTGCCCTCGATTATGCCGTCGACTTCGGCCGCGAACTGATCGATGTCGCCGAACAGCGTCGCGGTCGATCCGTTGGCCGCTGCCTCGGCGGGCTGTTCGTCGGTTCGTTCGGTAAGTACCGGTGGTTGCTGTACCGGCAGCGCCGCCTGCGGGGTGCACTTGAGCAGCACCTGCGTGCACGGCTCGCCTTCGTACTCGGCTTGTGACAGCGTCATTTGACCTTCGACGAGCGCGCCCGCGACGGTGCGACCCTTGAATGCGAAGCTCTCCTGGTTGCCGCTGTAATCCTTCATTCGTGCCTTGAACTCGGCGCCGAAGTCGGCATCGATCAAGTCGAGCAATGGCACCCCGAGCAAGTCGTCGGCGCTGTCGAATCCAAAGATGCGGATGTAGTCCTCATTGGCGAAGATGTGCATGCCTTCGTGCACATAGGCAATCGCCGCAGTGGCACTGGAGAGCAGCAGCTCGCAACGCTGCTCCGCCTCCCGCAGCGCCTTTTTGACCTGCAGGTACTGGGTGCGTTGGCAGACGTGGTTGAGTTCGCGACGTACGACGTACAGCAGGCGTTCGCTGTCGTTCTCGAACACGACATCGGTGGCACCGAGCGCCATGCCGTGTGTGAGTCGGCCGATCTCTGCGGTGTCGTCGAGGACGATGATTGGCAGATCCGGCTGGCTTTCACGCAAAGCCGGCAACATTTGCTCGAGGTGATCGAAGTGCGCGCTCATGAACACGAGGTCGGCCGGGCGCTCGGTCGCGGATGCCACCGCGACCGAAAGGTCGGCACAGATCTCCGGACGCGTGGCAATGCCCGCATTGCGCAGCACCGAATCGATCTCGTGTGCCCGGTTCTCCGACGAGTCGGCGATGAGCAGACGCACCAGGGGCGGCGTGGCCATCAGCGTCACAATCCCTTTTGTTGGGCAACTCCGCGGTCTCGGGCGAACCCGCGTCCGTTGGCAGCGTCCCTACTTACTTCCGTTTCTTGGACTGCTCGGATTCGTCCGCACCGACCAGGTCCCAGAGTGGGTCCATGTTCAGTGCGATTTCCGTCGATTCCAAGTAACCATCCAGCATTCGGAATGTGAACTGGGTAAAACTTTCGGTGACATGCACGCGGCGCATGAGTTGCGCGGTGGCATGCACACCCTGGCGCTGAATCTGGATCTTTTGCGACTCCTTGAAAGGTAGCCGCGGCGTGATCAGCATGGCCGGCTGGGCGATCGACTCGATCGCGGGCAGCAGCAGGGCCCGCTGCGGCTCACGTGGGCCGCTTCGCTTTTGTAGCACGCGGATCGCCACAGGAATTGCACGTGGGGAGAGCAGCTCCATACCGAGCCGAAGCTCGCCTTCTTGGCGAATCCAGCGAATTACCGCGAGCACCCAACGCGACGCGTCGGGCTCGCGAATGGCGATGATCTCGCCACTCACCAACGGTGCTCGCATGTCCGAAAGCCAACGGATGCAATAGCCGGCCGGGCTGGTGTCGATGACCTCCGCGTCATGGCAGGGATAGCGGCTATCCAGTTCGTCACTGGAAGACTTCTTCAGCCCCGCGACGAGGATGCGTGTGGGATCGATGACGTTCGGGTTCTCTGGAATGCGAGTACCACGAACGTCGAAAGCGTTGCTCCACACGTCCGGCTGCCCCTGCGACGCGGATGCCGGCGAATCCAGGAACGGGTTGATCTCGCGCTTCAAGAGTGCCTCGGTAGTGCCGACCTGCTCGGCAAACTCGACGCCCCCGGATACATAGAAATGCACCGCGCGCAGGCCGACGCAAACCTTCAGCGCGCCGCTGGCTCGCGCGCGCCGGAACGAGCGTTTCTTCAGCACCCCCCACGCATGCACGAGGTGGCGCAGCAAGTCGTTGCCGATGAAATCCGGCACCGCCACGTCGGAAGCGATTTCCGCGAGATACGCTTCCAACCCGTAGACCAAAACGTCGGTGCGAATACCGCGCACGCTGTCGCCGCGCTTCGCGGCAGCGCCCGCCAGATCGCGATAAGAAGGCGGCCGGTCGGCGTCGAGATCGACGACGAACAGCACGTCGTCCTGGGCGCGGCCGATTTCGAGCTCCGGTGTCCAATGCTCGAGTGCATTGAAGACCATGGTCAATTGCGGCGGGCGTAATTGATTCGGCTTGGCAGTGGCGAACAGTGCGATGCGCAGATAAGTGTCGGTGATCGAAAGCGGCGCACCGGCATGGTTCTCGTCATCACCGTACGATTCCGCGACCACGTCGAGTTGTTCGGCAAGGCGATAGAGATGGTTGATCTCGTACCAAGTGCGCGGCGGCACGGTCGAGTAGTACTGGGCCGACCGCACCAGTGTGCGCGAACCGTCCGAGAGCGCGCGGTGTATGGCATGACCCGCGAGATCGCGGTCGAGCACTTCACTGTCCACCTCGAGCAGGTCGCGGACGACGGCCCGGTACCCGGCGGCCAGCTCGACTTGCAGCGCCTGCGCGAGTTGCGCGTGACCTTCGCCGGTGCCAGCGCCTTGGGCGGAATTGCGGTCGAGACGGGCGCAGAGGTAATGCAGCGGTGGCCGCACCACTTCGAGCAGGGCAAAGCGTTGCGCCCCCTCGGTTTGCAGCCGACCGATCTCGGTGACCGCCCGATGCAGGAGCCCGGCCGATTCGATCGTGTTCGCCATCGGCAGCTGCGCTACCCATTCGCCGATCGCCGCCGCATCGGCGGCCGCAAAGCCGAGTGTCGGCAGCTCGGCTGCGGGTGCGGAGAGGTTGCAGTCGATGACGGCCATGCGCGCATTATAGGCGAGCGTCCAGCCGGGAATCAGAGCTGGGTCACGGCTGGCGCGATGGTCGTGGCGCGAGCTTCGCGGGCCCACCGCGGCCAACCGCAGTGTCGCTGGCTCGCTGGTCGGTCGCGGCAGCGCTATGATGTGCGCCTTTTTTTCTCCAAGCAGGCGGTATGCCCAACTACTCCACCAACGAGTTCAAAGCGGGGCTGAAGGTGCTGCTCGACGGCGAGCCGTGCGCGATCGTCGAGAACGAGTACGTCAAACCAGGCAAGGGACAAGCATTCAATCGGGTGCGGTTGCGTAATCTGCGGACGGGCCGCATTTGGGAACGTACGTTCAAGTCGGGTGAATCCATTCCCGGTGCCGATGTGGTCGACCTCGACATGGAGTACCTGTACACGGACGGTGAGTTCTGGCACTTCATGAAAACCGACGGCAGCTTCGAGCAGATTGCCGCGGACGAAAAAGCGGTCGGTGATACTCAGATATGGTTGAAGGAACAGGAGACGTATCAAGTCACGCTCTGGAACGAAGCCCCGATCGCGGTTTCGCCGCCCAACTTCATCGTGCTCGAGGTCACCGAGACCGACCCGGGCATCAAGGGCGATACCGCCACCGGCGGCACCAAACCAGCCAAGGTCTCCACCGGCGCCATCATCCGCGTGCCGCTGTTCATCTCCATTGGCGATGTACTCAAGATCGATACCCGTACCGGGGCATACGTCAGCCGGGCTTGAGCGTTGCGTGACCACTGGCGGCCCTCGGCTTCGTTAGCGACGCTGCGTGCTCGGGCGGCGGCCTTCGCGAAGGTGAGGGCGTTCTTCGCGGCGCGCGGCGTGATGGAGCTCGACACACCTGTGCTCGGTCACACGACGGTGACCGATCCCGCCATCGAGTCGCTCACCGTCGAAGTCGGTGATCGCCGCATCTACCTGCAAACGTCGCCGGAGTATCACTTGAAGCGTGCGCTGGCCGCAGGTGCGCCGTCCGTGGTGCGTATTGGACCGGTGTTTCGCGCCGACGAATCGGGTCGCCTTCACAACCCCGAATTCACGATGGTGGAGTGGTACCGGCTCGGGTTCGATCTCGATGCCCTCATGACCGAAACGGCGGCGCTCGCTGACTTGATACTCGGCGCGGGCAAGTACCGGCGCACCGAATATGCGGCGCTGCTCGAGCCCGTCGGGGTGGACGTCTTCACGAGCCCGCGAGCGACGCTCGAGCAAGCGTTGCGAAGTATCGGTGTCGGTGACGAAGTACGCGCGTGGTCGCGGCGTCACCTGCTCGACTACCTGGTCGCGCATGTGCTCGGCAGCATGACCGGGCGCGTGTTCGTGACCGCGTACCCTCCCGAGCAGGCCGCGTTGGCGCGGGTGGTGAGTGATGCGGCAGGTCGGCGCGTAGCGGCACGATTCGAGCTCGTGATCGACGGCATCGAGATTGCCAACGGTTACGATGAGCTGCGCGATGCCGACGTACTCGCTGCGCGAATGGCCGGTGACATCGACGCACGACGTGCGCATGGCCAACCACTGCACGCGGCCGACCAGCGATTGTTGGCCGCGATGCGGCACGGCTTGCCGGCGTGTGCCGGCGTGGCACTCGGATTCGATCGTCTGTTGATGTTGGCTGAGCGCGCAAAGGCACTCGCCGACGTACTACCGTTCGACTATGCGCGAAGCTAGCGCTGTCCGCGCGGCGCTTGCGCCAGGTTCAGGTGCCCCAGCGCTTGCCCCATCTTCACGGTGCTCCCTGTGGTGAAGTCCGGTGACGGCGTGATCGCGTGCGGTGGCAGCATCACGATCACGGTCGAACCGAGTAGAAAACGGCCGATTTCCTGGCCCCGCGCCACCGGCCGATGCTGCGCGGTCTCTTGAAGTTCCAGATAGGGCGACGAAGGCGCGTCGAACGCGCATTCGATGCTCGCGACGATCATCGCGCCGACCATGACCACCACCACGGCGCCGATCGCGGTTTCGAATTCCATGATGAGTCGTTCGTTGCGGGCGAATAGACCACGCACACCGGATTCCGTGCGTGCATTCACCGAAAACAGATTGCCGGGTACCGCAATGGTGCGAGTCACCATGCCGTCGATTGGCGCGTGCACGCGGTGGTAGTCCCCAGGCGCGAGATAGATGGTGGCGTACCAACCGTTGTCGAACCGGGCAGCCAAATCGCCGCGGGTCAACAAACTCGTGCTCGAGTAGCCGAGCCCTTTGGCCTGCAGCAACGTCTCGCCGCGAATGATGCCGGTTTGGCTGAGGCAACCGTCTGCCGGGCATACCAGCGCATCGGACTCGGTCGCTAGTGGTCGAGCGTCTGCCGCCAGCGCGCGCGTGAAGAAGTCGTTGAATGACGCGTAGGCGTCGAGCGCGGGCGCTGCTGCTTCGCCCATGTCGACGTGGTAGTGCGCGGCGAAGCGATCGATGACGAAACGACTCAAGCGGGTATTGCGGCTGTTCGCGACGCGGCCGGCGAAGCGTGACAACGCATGCTGCGGTAACAGCTTCTGCAGCGCGACGAAGACGTTGCTCATAGCCCTGTCTCGATCGGCGTATCGTCGCGATTTCCCCACTCGGCCCATGAGCCGTGATACGCGCGAATACGTGGGAAGCCGAGCAAGCGGCCGACCAGATAGGAGAGCCCGGAGCGGTGATGCGTCTGGCAGTGGGTCACGATGTCGGCGCTTGGTCGGATGCCGGCGCGGTCGAGCCTCTCCGGCAAATCCTCGCGCAAGCGCAGGGCACGCGCTGGATCCATCAAATCGAGCCAGTCCAAGTGTCTGGCATGGGGAATATGGCCCGCGCGCTTCGAGCCCGAGCGTGCGCCAGCGAACTCGGCCGCCGAGCGACAATCCCAAACCGTGAGGGTCTCATCGTCCAGGCGCGCAAGCAGCTCGTCCGCTTCCGCGATTGGGGCCGGATCGATGTCGATTGCGACGGTCGTTGGCGGGCGTGTGTCGGATTGCACGGCGAGCCGACGATTTTCCGCCGCCCACGCGGTGAGACCGCCATCGAGGTACCCCCAACGCCGGTGGCCGATGACGTCGAGCGTCCAAAGCAATCGACCTGCCCAGCCGCCACCTTCGTCGTCGTAGGCCACCACCTCCACCTCGGCGGAAAGGCCGATGCGTCGGAACAGGGTCGTCAGTCGCTCCGTCGCCGGTAGGCGGCCGGTCGCCGGCGGCCGACCATCGATGAGCTCGGCGGGCGTCACCAGCACCGCGCCCGGTATGTGGCCCGCCGCATAACGTTCCGCACTGGTGACTTGCACCAGCAACAATTCGGGATCGTCGAGGCGCTCGGCGATGGTTGCGCTGCTGTGCGACTGCGGCACGTCTGGCTCACGGATTGCGACTCGCGGCGAAGCTGAACGAGTAAACTGTCGGCGTCAACCGTGGCGAAGGTCGTCGATGTCGGCTGCGTTGGTGTGGATGGATCTCGAGATGACGGGGCTCGACCCGGACCGCGATGCGATCATCGAAATTGCGACCATCGTCACGACCGCGAGCCTCGATGTGGTGGAGGAAGGACCGGTGCTAGCGATTCGCCAGAGCGAAGCGCTGATCGCGGGCATGGATGAATGGAACACGAAACACCACACCGCCTCCGGACTGATCGAGCGCATGCGTTCGGAGGGCGTGGGAGAACGAGAAGCAGAGGCGCGTACGCTGGCCTTCGTGGCCAAGCACGCCGAGCCAGGCCAAGCGATCCTGTGTGGCAACACGATTTGGCAGGATCGTCGCTTTCTCGCGCGTCACATGGCCACGCTCGAAGCGCACTTCCACTATCGAATGATCGACGTCAGCAGCATCAAGGAGTTGGCTCGTCGATGGCGGCCGGAGCTGCTCACGAGCTTCAGCAAGCAAGGTCAGCATCAGGCGCTCGCCGACATTCGTGAGTCGATCGCCGAGCTCGCGCACTATCGCGCGCATTTCTTCAAGCTAAATGCGTCAACCTGAGAGCCGTTTGCGCCGCTGCTGCTCGATTGCCCAGTAGACGTGCTCGGCCGGCATCGGTTCGAGATGCGGTAAGCGTGCTTCAAGTGCCGCGGTGATGGCCGGGTCGTAGGGCGCGTTGCCGAGCGCCACCGCGACGTTGCGCAGCCATTGGCCATAGTGGATGCGACGCAGCGCCGTGCCCTCGGTGCGTGCGAGGAACGTTGGTTCGTCCCACGCAAACAGCTCGAGCAGCGTCGACCCGGCAAGCCCCGGGCGAGGGTTGAAATCGTCGATCGCAGCTCTGGTCGCAAAGCGGTTCCAGGGACAGTACAGCTGACAATCGTCGCAGCCGAAAATGCGATTACCGATCATCGGCCGCAGCTCTAGCGGAATGGCACCCTTGAGTTCGATGGTGAGATAGGAGATGCAGCGCCGCGCATCGAGTTGTCGGGGTGCCACGATCGCGCCGGTGGGGCAGACGTTGATACAGGCGGTGCAGCGCCCGCAGTGGTCGGCAGGGTCCGGCTGATCGAGCGGCAGAGGTAGATCGGTGTAGATCTCGCCCAAGAAGAAGTACGAACCTGCGTCGCGATCGAGCAGGAGCGTGTGCTTGCCGACCCAGCCGAGACCGGCCTTTGCCGCCAACGGCTTTTCGAGCACGGGTGCACTGTCGGTGAATGCTCGATAGTGTCCAGGTGCGGCAGCGTTGATTCGCTTGGCCAGTCGGGCGAGCCGGCTGCGCACCACTCGGTGGTAGTCCCGGCCGACGGCGTAGCGCGACACGTAGCCGCGGGTGGGGTCTTTTAGCACCGCAATGGGAGATGTGTCGGCCGGCCAGTAATCCATGCGTGCGCAGATCGCGCGTACGGTATCCGGGACGAGCAAGGTCGGATCGAGGCGGGCTGCGACGTGCTTTGCCATGTAACGCATCTCGCCATGGAAGCCTGCCGCGAGCCAAGCCTTGAACGGCTCGCTGCAAGCGGTGAGATCCACGTCGGCGGTGCCTATCGATTGGAAGCCGAGTTCGGCAGCCCAACGCCGGATGTCGGCGGCGAGCGCGTTGAGGGCCTCGGCAGTCAACGGTGTGGACATGCTGCGCAATATAATCGGCCGGCGAAGATTCGGATCTGCCATGGCCCGTCGCGCCCTAGATGACATAGCGCGTGTTTATACCGCCGCCGAGTGCCGGGCGCTGGACGCGTATGCCATCCACGAGCGTGGCATTCCCGGCATCGTGCTGATGAAGCGAGCGGGCCGCGCCGTGTTCGAGGTGGTGATCGAGTACTGGCCGTCGGTCGCTGTGTTGACCGTGGTATGTGGTGCCGGCAACAACGCGGGTGACGGCTACGTGGTGGCCGGGCTCGCCCGCAACCGCGGTATCGACGTCCAACTCCTGCAGCTCGGCGTCGCCGACCGCCTGACCGGCGATGCGGCGGTGGCGCGCGATTGGGCGTGTCAGCAAGGCGTCGTGATCGACACGGTCGATGCCGAAGCGCCCAACTTCAGCGTGCGCGGCGATGTGGTGGTCGACGCCTTGCTCGGCACGGGTATCGTCGGTGAGGTGCGTGCCGGCTACCGGGCCGCGTTTGCGGCCGTTCAGCGCAGCGCCAAGCCCGTGGTGGCGGTGGACGTCCCATCTGGGCTCTGCAGCGACACCGGCGCGGTGCGCGGTGCTGCGTTGCCGGCGGCGGTGACGGTCACCTTCATCGGTGTCAAACGCGGTCTTCTGACCGCGGCTGGCCCGGATTATGCCGGGGCACTGGTGTTCGACGATCTCGATGCGCCGGCGGCGCCTACGGTAAGCGGTATCGCGACTTCGCGGTGGCCGGCCTTGGCTCGTGAATTGCCGCGTCGCAGAGCCACGGCGCACAAGAACGATTCAGGCCACGTGGCGATCTTGGGCGGCGATCGGGGGATGGGCGGTGCAGTGGCCATGGCCGGTGAGGCGGCGCTCAAGGCCGGTGCCGGGCTGGTATCGGTGGCGACTCGCGGCGCGCATGCCAGTGCGCTGCTCGCGCGGCGCCCGGAACTCATGGTGCGTGGCGTCGAAGACGACCTCGCCGGCCTGTCCGAGGTCTTGGCGAGGGCATCGGTGGTGGCCGTTGGACCTGGCCTCGGCCGCCAGCCTTGGGGTGCAGCCCTACTCGATGCCGCGATCGATTCCGGCTTGCCACTCATTCTCGATGCCGATGCCCTCAATCTGTGTGCAGCGCGCGGCCGCCGGCCAACCGCGGCCATCGTCACGCCCCATCCTGGCGAAGCGGCCCGCTTGCTCGACACCGATACCGCCACGGTGCAAGCCGACCGCTTCCACGCGGCGCGTGCCATCGCCCGCCAGTTCGCCGGCACCACGGTCTTGAAGGGCGCCGGCAGTCTCATCGACGATGGCAGCGAAGTAAGTATTTGCTTACACGGCAACCCAGGCATGGCAAGCGGTGGTATGGGCGACGTGCTTACCGGAGTGGTGGCGGGCCTGCATGCCCTTGGCTTGTCGGGGCCGACCGCGGCGCGGCTAGGCGTGGCACTGCACAGCGCCGCCGGCGACCGCGCTGCGGCGGCACGCGGACGGCACGGGTTACTGGCCACCGACCTGATCGCTGCCATCGGA
Organism: Gammaproteobacteria bacterium; assembly: GCA_003248125.1. Lineage (GTDB taxonomy): Bacteria > Pseudomonadota > Gammaproteobacteria > Pseudomonadales > Azotimanducaceae > SZUA-521. Next base: position 19,909 of record QJXZ01000144.1, read on the forward strand.
CTGCTCCTCAACGATGGTGCTTGAATACGTCGAGGGCGAGACCGCCATGCTCGCATTCGGGGCCGCCCTTGCGGCCAAACTGCCGCGCGATGGTGTCGTCTTCCTGATTGGCGACCTCGGCGCCGGCAAGACCACGTTGGCGCGGGGTATCTTGCGCGGTCTAGGCTTAGAGGGCCGGGTCAAGAGCCCGACCTATACCCTGGTAGAACCTTATCGCTTTTCGGGGATACAGGTGTATCATTTTGATTTTTATAGGATCATTGATCCGGCGGAGCTCGACTTCATCGGCCTCGACGAATTGCTGTCGACGCCCGGGCTGAAACTTATCGAGTGGCCCGAGCGCGCCGGCGATCGATTGCCGGTGGCCGACGTCACGATCCGGATCCGGGAGCAGGATGCGGGGCGACTCATCGAACATGACCTCGACGGTGTCTAACGCGCGGCGGCCTAGCGCGCGAAGCGTCGTGGCCGCGCTCATTGCGTTCGTCGCTGCGGTTGCCGGTGCCGCGGCCGCTGCCGGTACGCGCATCGATGGTGTACGCGTGCACCAAGCGCCCGATTACACGCGGGTGGTGTTCGACACCACCGCACCGGTCACCTTCAAAGTGTTCACGCTCACGAGCCCGCACCGCGTCGTGATCGACGTTGCCGACGCCGCACCAGGTGCCGACTTCGATGCCAGCGAGGCAGTCGTCGATGCGACCACGGTGAAATCCATCCGTGGCGGCGCGCGCGGCTCGAGCTACCGCCTCGTGCTCGACGTAACCGAGGTATTGAAGCCCAACGGTTTCACGCTGGCTCCGGTGGCGCCCTACGGCGACAGGCTGGTGATCGATTTGTTCGGCGCGACCAGCGTAGGCGCCTCCGCGCGTGCGCAGCCGCGGCCGACTGGTGGACCGCGTCAGGTGGTCATCGCCATCGACGCCGGACATGGCGGCGAGGATCCGGGTGCCATCGGTCCGGGACGCATTGCCGAGAAGCGCGTGGTGCTCGAGATAGCCAAGGAACTCGAACGCCTGTTCGATCAACGATCCGGTTATCGGGGCGAGTTGGTGCGCACCGGTGACTACTACATTCCCCATCGCCAGCGCACCGAAATTGCGCGCGAGTTGCGTGCCGATCTGTTCGTGTCCGTGCACGCCGATGCCTTCGTGCACGCGAGCGCGCGCGGCGCGTCCGTTTACACGCTGTCCGAGCGCGGCGCATCGAGTGAAGCGGCCCGCTGGCTGGCCGAGAAGGAAAACTCGTCGGACCTGATTGGCGGCGTCGGCGACGTCAGCTTGGGTGACAAAGACGACCTGCTCGCCCACGTGCTGCTGGATCTGTCGATGGATGCAAACCGCTCGGCAAGCATCGATGCGGGTGATGCCGTGCTGAAGTCGTTGCGCGGTGTTGCGCGGCTGCACAAACAGCGTGTGGAAGAAGCGGGCTTTGCAGTTCTAAAGTCGCCGGACGTGCCGTCGATCTTGGTCGAGACCGGATTCATTTCCAATCCGGAGGAGGCGCGGGCGCTGGGGCGAGCGGACTACCGGAAGAAGATCGCACGCGCCATCTACGACGGCATCGTGGCGCACGTCGAGCGTAAGCCGCCGCCGGGCACATTCGTCGCGGCACGTTCTGAGCAGCGTCGCGAGCACGTCATTCGGCGCGGCGACACGCTTTCGGAGATCGCCGCACGGTATCGAGTCAGCTCGCGCCGGCTCAAAGAAGTGAACGGCCTCTCCAATGATATGATTCGGATCGGTCAGGTTCTCATCATTCCCGCCTCCTGATTCCGTTGCGCCCCCGGAACGATGGAATCCGGGCGAGTTCATTTGCATGGCGCATCGCATTGCCAAGTTGTTGCCGTTCGTCGCCGATCAGATCGCTGCCGGCGAGGTCGTCGAGCGTCCCGCGTCGCTGGTCAAAGAGCTGATCGAAAATGCGGTTGACGCTGGCGCGAGGCGCATCGTCGTCGACGTCGATCAGGGCGGCGTCAAGCGCGTCAGCGTCAGCGACGATGGCGGCGGCATTCATCCAGACGATCTGCTTCTCGCGGTGTCGCGCCACGCCACGAGCAAGATCAGGTCGGCGGCCGACCTCGATGGTGTCGCGACCTTGGGCTTCCGCGGCGAGGCGCTGGCGAGCGCGGCGTCGGTGGCGCGTTTGTCGATCGTGTCGAGGTCGGCGGACGAACCTCGTGGTGCGTGTATCGAAGTGCATGGCGGACAGGTGATCGACAACGGTCCCGCAGCCCACCCGCTCGGTACCACTGTCACCGTGACCGATCTGTTCTACAACACACCAGCGCGGCGCAAGTTCTTGAAGACGGAGCGCACCGAGCAGTCGCACATCGACGACGTTTTCGTGCGCCAGGCACTCGGCCAATTCGGCGTCGCGTTCGAGCTCGCGCACGCGGGGCGCTTGGTGCACGTATTGCCGGTGGCACGAACCGCGGAGGAACGCGCCCGCCGAGTGGCAAAGTTGCTGGGCGATCGCTTCGTCGAACATGCGGTGGTCATCGACGAAGCGCGTGCCGGCATCGGTCTGACCGGCTGGGTAGGTGCGCCGAGTCAGTCGCGCAGCCAAGCGGACCAACAGTATTTCTTCGTCAACGGCCGTGCCGTAAAGGATCGTTTGGTTGCGCATGCGGTTAGACAGGCATACCGCGACGTGATGTTCCATGGCCGTCACCCCGCATTCGTGCTGTATCTCGAGGTCGATGCGGCGCAAGTCGACGTCAACGTTCATCCCACCAAGCACGAAGTGCGATTTCGCGACAGCCGGCGCGTCCACGACGTCGTGTTTGGTACATTGAGTCGGTTGCTGCGCGACATCAGGCCAGGCGAAGTTGGCTTGGGTGTAGCTACGCCACGTGCGGCCGGGGGCATTGCGCCGCTGCAGGCGATGATGCCGCTTGCCGAGCAGCGCCTGGTGTCGGCGCCTGCGCCAATGCTGGAAGATGCACCGCACCAGCCACAGTCGCCGTCGCCACCACTCGGCTACGCGCTTGGCCAGCTGCATGGCGTCTACATACTGGCCCAGAATGCCGAGGGCCTCGTGGTCGTCGACATGCACGCTGCCCACGAGCGCATCACCTACGAGAAGTTGAAGCACGCACGCGCGCAAGCCGATGCCATTCCGGCACAGCGGCTACTGGTGCCGGTGTCAATCGACGTCAGCGACCGTGAAGCGGATCTTGCCGAAACCTGCCAGGCGGCGCTCGCCTCGCTCGGCGTCGCCGTCGATCGTACCGGACCGCGTACGCTGACGGTGCGCGAAGTGCCGGCGTTGCTCGTGCGTGGTGATCACGAAGCGCTGCTACGGGACGTGCTGGCGGACGTTGCCGAGCACGGTGGCAGCGCGCGCATCGAATCGGCCGCCGACGACTTGTTGGCGACCATGGCGTGTCATGGGTCGGTGCGCGCCAACCGTGCGCTGTCCATCGCCGAGATGAACGCGTTGTTGCGCGAGATGGAGCAGACCGAGAACGGCGGCGTCTGCAACCATGGGCGGCCGACGTATCTCGTTCAGACACTCGCCGATTTCGACCGGTCCTTTCTCCGGGGACGCTGATGGCGCGACGCGTGATCGTCGCGCTCATGGGTCCAACCGCGGCGGGCAAGACGGATATTGCGTTCGGGTTGGCCGACCGGCTGCCGGTCGACCTGGTCAGCGTCGACTCCGCCATGATCTATCGCGGCATGGACATCGGCACCGCCAAACCGGCGCGCGCGGAACTCGAGCGACACCCGCACGCGCTGATCGACATTCGTGATCCCCTCGAACGTTACTCGGTCGCGGAGTTCGTTCGCGATGCGCGCGATGCGGTTGCAGCGTCGCTCGAGCGTGGCCGCCTGCCGGTGCTGGTCGGCGGCACGATGATGTATTTCCGCGCGTTCCGCGAAGGCATTGCTGACATGCCCGCCACACCGCCCGCGGTGCGCGCGGCGCTGGCACGGCGCGCGACGGAGGAGGGTTTGTCGGTGCTGCATCGCGAGCTGACCGCGATCGATCCGATCGCTGCCGCGCGGATACACCCGAACAACCCGCAACGGCTGTTACGCGCGCTCGAGGTATTCGAGACGAGTGGTCGGCCGATATCGGCGTGGTGGGCCGATCAGCGCAATGGTGGTGTCGCGGCGGCGCTCGATTGTGATCTCGTGGAAATTGCGATGTTGCCGTCCCGCGCGATGCTCGCCACGCGAATCGAGACGCGCTTCTCGGCGATGCTCGAAGCGGGGCTGGTCGACGAAGTGCGGCGACTGTGGGCGCGCGGTGACTTGAGCGCATCGCTGCCGTCGATGCGATCGGTCGGCTACCGGCAGGTGTGGCGACATCTCGACGGGCGGTCGAGCGAGACCGATATGGCAATCGAAGCAGTGCGGGCGACCAAGGGGCTCGCGAAACGCCAGATCACTTGGCTCAAGCGTTTCGACGGGGCGTGGCAGGTCGACGCAACTTCAGCGCGCTGCGCCGAGGAAATCTTGCAATATGTCGAACCGCTCGCCATATTAGGCCGATTGTCGTGATGGCATTGCTGCGCACGGGAAGCAAAAGAGAGGAAAAAGAAGGGAAGGAAGAACTGGGCAGAAGGAACTAGGGAAAAGAAAGAAGAACGAAAAAGAAGAGCCAAGAACAAGAACAAGAACAAGAACAAGAACATGAACAAGAACAGAGAAGAACAACGAAAGAGAACAACGAAAAAAACAAGAAAGAAGAAGACAAAGAGAACCAGAAAACAAACAACGCGATAAGAAGAACGAACGCAAGAAAGAAGAAGGACGAGGAGACCATGATGTCGAAAGGGCACTCACTACAAGACCCTTATCTGAATACGTTGCGCAAGGAACGCATTCCGGTATCGATCTATCTCGTGAACGGCATCAAACTGCAAGGTCAAATCGAGTCGTTCGATCAATTCGTGATCTTGCTGCGCAACTCCGTCAGCCAGATGGTGTACAAGCACGCCATCTCCACCGTCGTGCCATCCCGCAACGTTCGTTTGCAAGCGCCGGGTTCGAGCGAGGACGCCGCCGATGAATGATTCCCTCTGCTGATCGCTTCGAGATCGAATCGGCCGTGCCTCCGCGGGCGGCGCCTACACAGGTTTTGAAATGATGCTGTTCGAAAGGCCCGACTCGGGCCAGCGCGCCGTGCTCGTGCACGTGCGCTTCTCGCAATACGACGAAGCCGATGCAATTGCCGAGCTGGAAGAGCTCGTTGCGTCGGCGGACATCGATGCGACTGCGACTCTGCTGGCACGGCGCAAGGTGCCGCAGGCGCGCTTCTACATTGGCACTGGCAAGCTGGCGGAACTCGAACACCTCGTCACCGATCGAGATGCGGGGCTGGTCGTGTTCAACCACGAGCTGTCGCCGGCTCAGCAGCGCAATCTCGAGCGGGCGCTGGGTTGTCGTGTGATGACTCGCACCGAGCTGATTCTGCAGATATTCGCGACGCGTGCCCGTACTCGCGAGGGACAGCTACAGGTCGAGCTCGCGCAGCTCAAGCATGCACAGACGCGCCTGGTGCGTGGTTGGACCCACCTCGATCGACAGAAAGGCGGTATAGGCCTGAAAGGTGCCGGTGAGACTCAGATCGAGATGGATGCGCGAATGCTGGCGGAGCGCGTCGAGGTCATCGAGCAGCGCCTGGCGCGAGTTCGTCGCAGCCGCGAGCAGGGCCGCCGCAAACGGCGCAAATCGGCGATGTCGACCGTTGCTCTGGTGGGTTACACCAACGCCGGTAAGTCGACGCTGTTCAATCGTCTCACCGAGAGCGCAGTGCTCGCGGAGGACCGCTTGTTCGCGACGCTGGATCCAACGCTGCGCCGGCTGACATTGCCTGGCGTTGGTGAAGTCGTGCTCGCAGACACGGTCGGGTTCATTCGTGACTTGCCCCATACCTTGGTCGAAGCCTTCAAGGCGACGCTCACGGAGGTGGTCGAGGCCGAATTGCTCGTGGTGGTCGTCGACGGCACCGTCGCGGATCAGGATGATCGGGCGCGGCAAGTGGATGCCGTATTGCGTGACATTGGTGCAGGTGCCCCGCGGCTCACGGTGGTCAACAAGATCGACGCGATGCCGAATCGCAAAGCTGCGCTCGAGCGCGACGATCATGGCGAGCCCGCGCGCGTATTCGTGAGTGCGGTCACTGGCGCCGGACTCGATCTCTTGCGCGCAGCGATTGCGGAACGAATCGGCCAGGGCAAATGCCGCGCGGAAGTGGTGCTGCCGCCCGGTGCCGGGCGCACACGGGCATGGTTGTATGCGCTCGGGGCCGTGCAGCACGAGTCTGTGGGCGAAGACGGGCAAATCGTGCTCGAATTGGAACTCGGCGCCGATGCGCTGCTGCGGCTCGCCCGCGAGCCGGGCGTTTTCTTGCAGGGGTATCCAGCGCTCAATAGAATCTCCGCCTCGCCCTAATAGGCAAAGGACACTCGATAATGGCGTGGAACGAGCCCGGTGGCGGTAAGGACCGGGACCCTTGGGGCGGCCGCGGCGGTGATCAGGGGCCGCCGGATCTCGACGAGGCACTGCGCAAGTTGCAGAGCCAGCTGTCCGGCATCTTCGGCCGCGGCTCTGGTGGCGGCGGTGGTGCGGCGGCGGCAATCAACCCGCGGTTGTTCGCTATCGGACTGTTGGTTGCGCTCGTCGGGTGGGGGTTCTTTGGCTTCTACCAGGTCGATCAGGCCGAGCGTGCGATCGTGTTCCGATTCGGTGCGTTGCAGGACGACATCGTGATGCCCGGTCTGCATTGGTATCCGGTATTCGTCGACAGCGTTCATGTCGAGAACGTAGAGAAACTGAAGTCGCACCGTCATCAGTCGACCATGCTCACCGAGGACGAGAACATCGTCGACGTCACGGTGACTGTGCAATACGTCATCGACAATCTGAAGGATTACGTGGTGCTGGTGCGTCAACCCGAGATCTCGTTGCAGCACGCCACGGAGAGTGCGCTGCGGCACGTGGTTGGCAGTGCCAAGATGGACGACGTCATCACCGAAGGCCGGGCCGCGATTGCATTGGAAGTGCAAGAGCGCTTGCAGACGTACCTCAACAACTACGGCACGGGCATTCTCATCAGCAAGGTGAACATCGATCAGAGCGTGCCACCGAAGCAGGTCGTCGACTCGTTCAACGACGTGCAACGTGCGAAGGAAGACGAAGCGCGCGTGATCAACGAAGCCAAGGCTTACAGCGAAGGTGTCATCCCGGAGGCTCGCGGTGAGGCGCAGAAGGAGATTCAACAGGCCACCGCGTATCGTGATCAGGTGATCGCGCGCGCCGAAGGTGAGGCGCAGCGCTTCACGAAGCTGCTCGGCGAGTACCGCCAGGCGAAGCGCGTGACACGCGACCGCCTGTACATCGATTCGCTGGAATCGGTGCTCTCCAACTCGAGCAAAGTCATGGTCGACGTGAAGGGCGGCAACAATCTCATGTATTTGCCGCTGGATCGCATGATCCAGCCTCCATCGGACGCTGACACACAAGATCGCAGTCCGGCGGACACCATCGTTCGCAACGCCGAAGAGCGCTCCAACGCGGCGCGCCGCACGAGCCGTTGAGGGAGGCCGCATGAGAAATGTAGTTGTCGTAATCGTGGCGGTGCTCCTGTTGCTGCTCGCCCTGGACGGCGTGTTTCGCGTGCACCAAACGGAGCGCGCGGTGGTGCTGAGATTCGGCGCAGTGGTCACGTCCGATGTGCAGCCGGGATTGCACTTCAAATTGCCTATCGCCGACGAGGTCAAAAAGACCGACGCGCGCGTGCTGACCCTCGACTCGCCCACCGAGACGTTTTATACGCTGGAAAAGAAACCGCTAATGGTGGATGCCTTCGCAAAGTGGCGTGTGGCCGACGTACCCAAGTACTACACGGCCACGCAATTCGACGAGCGCCGCGCGGAGCGATTGCTGGCCGAACGGATGAACGAGGGATTGCGTAACCAGATCAGCCGCCGAGCGATGCACGACGTCGTCTCGGGTCAGCGCGACACTCTAATGGAAGAGCTGACGCGTGATCTAGACAACTTCATGCAACGCGACGTCGGCGTGCGAGTGATCGACGTGCGTGTGAAGCGCATCGACCTGCCGGCAGACGTATCGAGTGCAGTGTACGACCGGATGAATTCGGAGCGACAGATTCTGGCACGACAGTTCCGGGCGACCGGACGCGAGCGAGCGCTCGAGATCCGCGCCAACGCTGATCGCGAAGTGATCGTCATCGCCGCGGATGCCTATCGGCAAGCTGAACAGATTCGCGGCGACGGCGATGCGCAATCGGCGGCTGTCTATGCCAACGCCTTCAATCAAGATCCCGAGTTCTATCAGTTCTACCGCAGCATCAACGCCTACGCGTCGGTGTTCGGCAACAAGGGTGACCTTTTGGTCATCGACCCCAACAGCGAGTTCTTCAAGTACCTGAAGAAGAGCAGCGGCGAGTAGGCAGCGTCGGCGGTCCGTCCGATGCCGCTTTCTGTGGCAGGAATCCGTGAGGCATGTGGACCGAAATCCTGATCGGACTCAGTTTCGTGCTGGTGATCGAAGGCATCCTGCCGTTCCTGTCACCGGGTCGATGGCGATCGCTCGCGGCCGCGATGGCCGACGTCGAGGACCGCACGCTTCGCATCATGGGTCTCGCGAGCATGCTCGCGGGGGTCGCTTTGCTCTACATCGTGCGATGAGAGGCCGACGATGACCCACGCATGGCGTTTGCCCGACGGCATCGACGAAGTGCTGCCACCCGATGCATGGGCACTCGAGACCTTGCGCCGGCGCGTGCTCGATCTGTTTCGCGCGTGGGGTTACGAGTACATCGAGCCGCCACTTATCGAGTATCTCGATTCGCTGCTGGTGGGCTTCGGTGGTGATCTCGAACTACAGACTTTTCGCATGGTCGATCAACGCTCCGGACGCATGCTCGGTGTGCGTGCCGACATGACGTCGCAGGCGGCGCGCATGGATGCCGCCAGCCTCGCGGGCAACGGCAGTCGCCGCTTGTGCTACGCCGGCACGGTCGTGCATGCCAACCCGACGCGGGTTCTGGAATCGCGCGTGCCACTCCTCGCCGGTGCCGAGTTGTTCGGTTGCCCAGGCGTCGAGGCGGATGCCGAAGTGGTGGCGCTGATGGCGGCTGCGCTCGATTGTGCCGGCATCGATGCGCCGGTGATCGAGCTCGGCCACGTCGGTGTGTTTCGCGCGCTCGCCGACGCCGGCAAGCTCGGCGGTCGCGAACGGGCATTGTTCGATGCCCTGCAGCGCAAGTCGGAGCCCGATATCGATGCGCTCGCGGGTGAAGCCGGAATCAAGGGCGCCACGCGATCGTTCCTACATGCGTTGCCGAACCTGATGGGCGGCGAACACGTCATCGAAGACGCGCGCTTGCTTGCAAGGCGCCTGCCGGCTGGGGTGATGCGATCGCTCGACGAGATCGCCGAGCTCGGTCACGTCGTCCGTCGGTGCGTGAGTGGCGTGGAGCTGCGCTTCGATTTGGGCGAGCTCTCGGGCTACGGCTATCACACCGGCCCCGTCTTCACCGCATTTGGTCCAGCACTCGGTCGTGCCATCGCGCGAGGCGGACGCTACGATGGCCTCGGCAGAGTCTATGGTCGGGCGCGGCCGGCCACTGGCTTCGACGTGAATCTGAAGCAGCTGCCGCAGCCAACGGTCGACGTGGGCGCGATTTGGGCGCCGGCACTCGATGCAGCGCGCGGCGAACGGCGACGAACGGCGTTGGCGGCGAAGATCGCGGCGTTGCGAGCAAGCGGGGAGCGGGTCGTGTGCGCGCTGACGCGTAGCGAACGTCCGGTAGCCGAGTGCAATCGCGAGCTCGTGTTCGTATCCGATCGTTGGCGGGTGCGTACATTGGCGACGTCGGAGATGTCCTCTCCGGTATCCAAGCCGAAGCGAACGAGGGGCTGAGTCATGGGCAGAAACGTCGTCGTCATCGGCACGCAGTGGGGCGATGAGGGCAAGGGCAAGGTCGTCGATCTGTTGACCGAACGCGTCGCGGCCGTTGTGCGCTTTCAAGGCGGCCACAACGCCGGTCATACGCTGGTCATCGAAGGCAAGAAGACGGTATTGCACCTCATTCCGTCGGGCATCTTGCGTCCCAACGTGCAATGCCTCATCGGCAACGGCGTCGTGCTTGCACCGGATGCTCTCGTTGCGGAGATTCAATCCCTCGAGGCGCAAGGCGTGCCGGTGCGCGAACGATTGCGCATCTCGCCGGCGTGCCCGCTGATCCTGCCGTACCACGTCGCCCTCGACCGAGCGCGGGAGGACGCGCGCGGCAATTTGAAGATCGGTACGACCGGGCGCGGTATCGGTCCCAGCTACGAAGACAAGGCAGCACGCCGCGGCGTGCGGCTCGGCGATCTTCTCTACCAACAGGAATTTGCGGCTCGGCTCGCCGAAGTCATGGACTACCACAACTTCGTGCTCGCGCATTACTACAAAGCCGAACCAGTCGATTTTCAGCAGACGTTGGATTCGACGCTCGAGCTGGGTGAGCAGATCGAGCCGATGATCGCGGACATCATTCCGATTCTGCATCGGCTACGCAACGCCGGGGAGAATCTGTTGTTCGAAGGCGCGCAGGGATCGCTGCTCGACATCGATCTCGGCACCTATCCGTACGTCACGTCGTCGAACACCACTGCCGGCGGCACGGCCGTCGGCAGCGGCTTCGGTCCGCGCTATCTCGACTACGTGCTCGGCATCACCAAGGCGTATTCCACGCGCGTGGGCTCCGGCCCGTTCCCTACCGAGTTGTTCGACGACGTCGGGCGTCGTTTGGGCGAGCGGGGCGCCGAGTTCGGTTCGACCACGGGTCGCGCGCGTCGCTGCGGATGGTTCGACGGCGTCGCGCTGCGACACTCGGCGCAGATCAACTCGATCTCGGGACTGTGCCTCACGAAGCTCGACGTGTTGGACGGCATCGAAGAGCTCAACATCTGCGTCGACTACGCGGGTCCCGACGGCGCATCCAGACCGGCGCGGTTTGGCGCGGAGTACTATTCGAGCCTGACGGCAGTCTACGAGACGATGCCTGGCTGGTCCGAGTCAACTGTCGGCGTGCGGCGACTCGAGGACTTGCCGACCAACGCGGTCGCCTACATCAAACGCATCGAGGAGGTCACAGGTGTGCCGATCCACATCATCTCGACCGGCCCCGACCGTGCCGAGACCATCGTGCTGTACGACCCGTTCGCTACCTGACGCGCCGCGTCACGTGAGCGCCGGTTCGCGGTCGCCGGATCCGTTACACTGCAGCGTCGACTCTCGAGCGAGCCGTCATGCCCGATGCCAAGCTGCTGGAAATTCTGGTCTGCCCGGTGACCAAGGCATCGCTCACCTACAAGCCAGAGCACAACGAGCTGTGGTGCCGAGCGAGCGGGCTCGCCTATCCGATTCGTGACGACATTCCCGTGATGCTCGAGTCGGAGGCGCGCCAGCTCACCGCTGCGGAGCGCGAGAGCCTGCGCGACTAGAAGGGCGCTGGCTCGTGACGCCGCTGATGTCCATCGGTTTCCGGCCGTTCTATCTGCTCGGTGCTGCGTGGGCGGTGATTGCCATACTGGCGTGGGCGCTCGCCTGGCGCGGCGCGCCACCGGCCGGGGCGATAACCCTCGATTGGCACGTCCACGAGATGCTGTTCGGCTTTGCGCCGGCCATCGTGGCGGGCTTTCTGCTCACTGCGGTACGCAATTGGACCGGCCGTGACACGGCGCACGGTGGCGCGCTCGCGCTACTTGCCGCGATATGGTTGGTGGGTCGTGTCGGCATGCTGGCAGGCGGTGCACTGGGCGCTGTGCTCGCGGCATCGTTCCTGCCGATGCTGATCGTCGCGGTGACGCGACCGATCCTCGCGAGCCGCAATCGGCGTAACTACGGCGTGCCCGCGATGCTGGCGATGTGGATGGTCGGTCAGGTCGCGTATCTATCGGCGACGCACGGCCTCGTGACATATCTGTGGCGCGGCATCGGTCAAGATCTGGGGTTCGGTGCGCTTGCGTTGCTGCTGGCCTTGATCGGTGGTCGCGTCATACCGGCGTTCACGGCCAACGCAATTGCGGCGGCCAGACCGCGACGTTGGGCCGCGATCGAAGCGCTCGCGCTGTGGGGGTTGGCTGCATTGGTTGTTGGCGAAGCGCTGGCCAAGCTCGGTTGGGTGCCGCGCGATTGGCTGCGCGTTTGGGCCGGTGTCGTTGCCATTGCGCACGTGATCCGGCTGGTGGGTTTCGTACCGTGGCACACCGTGCGAGAACCGTTGCTGCTTGCGCTGCCGCTCGGGTATGCATGGCTACCCGTGTACTTCCTGCTGCTCGCCTTCGATGCCACGCGGCTTGCGACCCACGCGCTATCGGTAGGGGCAATTGGCGGGATGATGCTGGCGATGATGACCCGCAGCGCGCTTGGGCATACTGGTCGAGCGTTGCGCGCTGGGCCGGTCGAGATCGCGTGTTTTGTCTTGGTGCATGGTGCAGCGCTGCTGCGCGTTGCTGCGACGCTGCCGTCGAACACGGATTGGGTTTCCTACGCAGCGGCGGCGTTCGCAGCCGCGTTTGCAATGTATCTGATCAAGTACGTGCCGATTCTGATCGGTGCGCGACGCGACACATGAGGAGGGGACGATGACACATGGGTACGGGGCGGGCACTGCTCGCGCCGGTGCTATGGCTACGGACGCTGAACGGTGAACAGTGAGGCGGTCTATCTCGATACGGTATCGGCGGACGGCGAGGAGGCCGTCATCGTGAGGCTATGTCGTTATCCGGCGGATGGTGTCGCGTGGCTGTGGGCGCACGTGTTCGAGCAAGGTCGGGTCTGTGCGTTCACGCAGCATGATTTGGCTTGCGACGTTGGGGCCACGCCCATCCATGGCGATCGCGCGCGGTACGGCATCGACGCCGATCACGGTCGCGCCACGTTCGAGCGCTCGGGACCAGCGGCCGCACCACGTGCGGCGAGCGTGTACGGCGCATTCGAGATGCACGACTCGCGGCACGCACCGCACGGTGGCGGACCGATTTTGGTCGAGATCGATGCGCGGTTCGTCCCTGCCGGCGTGTCGGTCAGCAACTTGCCGGGACGCAGCGAAACCCTCGGTAGGGTCGAGGCGCACGTCCGCATGGGCGCACGCGCTTGGCATATCCGCGGCGCGGGTCAATTTCACGAGCAGCTGCAGTCGACGCCGCGGTTCGAAGAGCCGTTCGTATACGGCACGCTGCGCGGTGCCGCCGGCTGCGTATTCGTGCGCGGCATGGGTGGCGCGCGCGGTTTCTGGATCGAGAGCGGGCGCCAAGTCGCGGTCGAACGGGTCGAGTTGTCGCCACCCGGCTCGGTGCGGACCATCGTCTTGCATTGCGCGGACGGTTTGCGGCAAGGCGCGCTGCGCGTCACGTACGATTACACGATTCCGATCGACGCTCGGCGCCGACCGGGTACCATCGTGGTTGGCGAAATAGGCGGCATCGAGATGTCGGGCTGTCTGAACGACTACTTGGTCGATCGAATCGACTACGAGCGTATCTGACGTGTCGAGATGGCTCGGCGCGATGCTCGTTGCCATGGCGTTTGGCGTTGCCGCGGCGGACGATGCGCGGCTGCGCTACGCCGAGCTATCACCGGCCGACCCCGCGGCGCTCGCCGACCTGCTCGCGCGCATCGAAGCGTTGTCCGCGAACGGGCTGCCGAACTTCGAACCCATCGTCATTGTGGTTCACGGTCCCGAGGCGCCGCCGGTGTTCCTGCGCCGGAACTATTCCCTCCACAAACCGCTGGTGGATCTCGCCGCCCGGCTCGACGGCCTTGGCCTCGCCGACTTCCGCATGTGCGAGACGTGGATGCGGGAGAACGGCGTCGGCCGCGACGACTTGGCGCCGTTCGTCGATACCGTTCGCTTTGCCCCCGAAGAGGTACGCCGCCTAGAGGCGTCCGGCTACGTGCGCTTCTAACCGACGGAGGTCGGCAGCCAGGTGCGTAGAATGGTGCCATGTACCCGTTCACCTACATGATCCGCCGCGCGCTCGTCGCCACACTCGTGATCGTTGCGGCCGGCTGTGCCGGCGATGACGAAGAGCCCACCGTGGCCGCCACCGCGCACGGTCCGAGCGGACGTGCTGGTCCGGCCGGGCAACCCACGTTGGTGGTCGCCGAGGCGGTTGCTGGGCACGCGTTCATCGACGCGATCGAAGCGATCGGCACCGCCCGGGCCAACGAGTCGGTGACGCTGACCGCGAAACTCACCGATACCGTTCGTGCGGTGGCCTTCGAGGACGGCGATTTCGTCGAGCGCGGCACGGTGCTGTTGGAGTTGACCAACGAGGAACAAACGGCGTTGCTCGCAGAAGCGAAGGCCAACTTGGATGACGCCAAACGGCAACTCGAGCGCATTGAAGGGTTGGCCCGGCAAGGCAGCGTGCCCATCTCGCAAGCGGACGAGGCGCGTGCTCGCCATGAGGCCTCGCGGGCTCGATTCGAGGCGATCGTGGCGCGCCTCGACGACCGGTTGATCCGCGCGCCATTCTCGGGCCTGCTGGGATTTCGACGGGTCAGTCCGGGTACCTTGGTGACGCCCGGCACACCGATCACGACCATCGATGATATCGCCATCGTCAAGCTCGACTTCACGGTACCGGAGGTCTATCTCGCCGGCTTGCGGCCCGGCCTCACGGTCACTGCCGAGAGCGCGGCCTATCCGAATCGCCGTTTCAGTGGCGAGGTGAAGACGATCGATTCGAGAATCGACCCGGTCACGCGCGCCGCAGTCGTACGTGCTCACATCGACAACGCAGATCGCGTTCTGCGGCCGGGTATGCTGCTCACCGTACACGTCGAACGGCCCGCCACCGAGCGGCTCGCGGTACCAGAATCCGCGGTGCTGCAGTCGGGCGACTCGGCCTTCGTGTACGTCGTGGAAGGTGGCAGGGCGCAACGTCGCGCCGTGCAGACGGGGCGTCGTGAGCCGGGCTGGGTCGAGATTCGGGATGGGCTCGCCGAAGGCGAGACGGTCGTTACGGAGGGCATGATCAAGATCCGTGACGGTGCCATGGTGCGTACCGCGAAGGATGCGGCCACGGGTCACGGCGACACGGGGGGCTGACGATGCTGTTGTCCGACGTCTCGACCAAAAGACCGGTGTTCGCCACCGTGCTCGCGCTGCTGATCTTGTGCCTGGGTGTGCTGTCGTTCCGAGGCTTGCCCCTGCGCGAGTATCCGAACATCAATCCCCCCGTCGTATCCGTGCAAACGAGCTACCCCGGTGCGTCTGCAGCGGTAATCGAAACGCGCATCACGCAGCCGATCGAGAACCAGGTGAGCGGTATCGAGGGTCTGAAGAGCATTCGCTCCGTGAGCCAGGACGAACGCTCGTCGATCGCCATCGAGTTCGATTTGTCACGCGACATCGATGAAGCGGCCA
Organism: Gammaproteobacteria bacterium; assembly: GCA_003248125.1. Taxonomy (GTDB): domain Bacteria; phylum Pseudomonadota; class Gammaproteobacteria; order Pseudomonadales; family Azotimanducaceae; genus SZUA-521. Next base: position 35,317 of record QJXZ01000144.1, read on the forward strand.
ACGACGTGCGCGACCGGGTCGCGCGAACGGCGAGTACGCTTCCGGAAGATGCCGATCCGCCGCAAGTCGCGAAGCAAGATTCCGATGCCCGGCCATCGATGTATCTGAATCTGACCAGTGATCGCCTCTCGAACATGGAGTTGACCGACTATGCCGAGCGCTACGTGGTCGACCGGTTCGCGGCGATCTCCGGGGTGGCCGAGGCGCGCATTTCGGGGTCCGGTCGGCCGTCGATGCGCATCTGGCTCGATCGCACCGCGCTCGCCGCCCGCGGATTGACCGTTGCCGACATCGAAGCCGCCTTGCGGCGCGAGAACGTCGAGTTGCCTGCCGGTCGACTGGAATCGACCGAGCTCGAGTTTCAAGTGCGGATTGCGCGCAACTATCAGACTGCGGACGACTTTCGCGCGTTGGTCGTGACGCGTGGCGCCGATGGCCATCTGATCCGGCTTGGTGAGCTCGCCCGCGTCGAGGTCGGCCCGCGCAGTATCCGCAACGTGTTTCGTGCCAACGGTCAGAACGCGGTCGGCATCGGCATCATCCGACAATCCACGGCCAACACACTCGAAACGCTCGAGGCGGTGAAGCATGAGATGTCGAAAATCGCGGCTGGGTTGCCGGAAGGTATGGCGATGGTGGCAAGCTCGGACGAGTCGGTGTTCATTCGCGAGGCCATCGAGAGCGTCTACGAAACCCTCGCAATTGCGCTCGTACTGGTGAGCGTCGTGATCTTCTGCTTCCTCGGTAGCTTGCGCGCGACGTTCATTCCCGCGATCACGATCCCGATCTCGCTCATAGGCGCCTTCACCGTGCTCGCGCTGTTCGGGTTCTCGGTCAACTTGATCACGCTGCTCGCGCTCGTGCTCTCGATTGGCCTGGTGGTGGACGACGCGATCGTTGTGCTCGAGAACGTGCATCGCAGAATCGAGACTGGTGAACCGCCGTTGCTCGCCGCGTTCAACGGCGCCCGGCAAGTCGGGTTCGCAGTGATTGCGACCACGGTGGTGCTGGTTGCGGTGTTCGTGCCGATTGCGTTTCTCACCGATCAGGTAGGCCGGGTGTTCGCCGAGCTGGCGGTCGCGATATCCGCCGCCGTGATCTTCTCGAGCATTCTCGCGCTGTCGCTGACGCCGGCCATGTGCTCGAAGTTCCTGAAATCGGCGACGCAGGAAGGTCGCTTCACTCATTGGCTCGACGCCACGTTCGACCGTGTTTCACGTTTCTACGTACGGTCGTTGGATGTGGGCATCCGGCATCCGGCACTAGCCATTGGTGCCGCCGCAGGCGTGGCATTGTTGGCTGCTTGGCTGATGTCCGCTGTCCCCGAGGAATACGCGCCGACTGAGGACCAAGGACAGTTCTTCGTGCGCGTGCTGGCCGACGAGGGCATCGGCTTCGACTATATGACCGAGCAAATGCAGAAGCTCGAACAGCCACTGCTGCCGCTGGTCGAATCGGGCGACATACAACGTTCGCTCGTCGGTGTGCCCGGATTCGGCAGCTCGGGTACCAACTCGGGCATCATCATCGTCTCGCTCGCGCCGTGGCAAGAGCGCGAGATTTCCACGGATGAAGTGATGCGGCGGATGATGCGCGCATGGAACGAGGTACCCGGCGTACGTGTGTTTCCGTTCATGCGCTCGGGCATGTCGCGGCACGGTGGCGGCCAACCTGTGCAGTTCGTGCTCGGCGGCAGCACCTATGAAGAGCTCGCCGAGTGGCGCGAGATCATGTTGTCACGCATTGCGAACAACCCGGCGTTCGTTCGCGTCGACACCGATCTCAAGGAGACACAACCGCAGGTCGTGGCGCGAATCGACAAGAATCGTGCTGCCGACCTCGGCGTATCGGTGCAGAACGTCGGGCGAACGCTGGCCACCATGATGAGCGAACGGCGCGTGACCACTTACGTGGTCGACGGCGAGGAGTACGATGTCGTGCTGCAAGCGGAGGAATCGCAGCGCGCAACGCCGAGCGACCTCACCAACATCTACGTTCGATCGGAACGCAGCGGTGAGCTCGTGCCGCTCGCAAACCTACTGGTGACCGAGAACACCGCCGGTCCGGCACAGCTGAATCGATACAATCGCTTGCGGGCGCTCACGATCACGGCCAACCTTGCGCCCGGCTACGCGCTCGGTGACGCGCTCGATTTCCTCGAGGATCTCGCGCGCGAGGTGCTGCCGGAGACAGCCCAGATAGACTTCAAAGGTGAATCGCTCGAGTACAAGGAAGCCGCCGGTGACCTGTACTTCACGTTCGGCATTGCGTTGCTGATCGTATTCCTCGTGCTGGCCGCCCAGTTCGAAAGCTTCGTCCATCCGGCCGTGATCATGGTTACTGTGCCGCTGGCGGTGGCCGGTGCTCTGATCGGACTGTTCGTCACCGGCAAGACACTCAACATCTACAGCAACATCGGCATCGTGATGCTGGTGGGCATTGCCGCCAAGAACGGCATTCTCATCGTCGAGTTCATCAATCAGCTTCGGGACGGCGGCATGGAGTTCCGCGCCGCGGTCCTGGAAGGTGCGCGCGTTCGCTTCCGACCGATTCTCATGACCACTGTCTCGACCGCGATGGGCTCGCTACCGCTGATCATGGCCGTCGGCGCCGGCTCGGAGAGTCGCATCACGCTCGGTATCGTGATCCTGTCGGGTGTGGTGTTTGCGACCTTCTTGACGCTATTCGTGGTGCCTGCGCTGTACAGCGTGATAGCGCGACACACGCAATCGCCCGGTGCGGTCGCCAATCGGCTCGCGGAGCTCGAAACCCAAGCGGCCGCTTGAGCGATCAGAATTTGCGGCCGCGCGCTTCGACGCGAGCACGCAACAGGGGCTTCGGCCAGCGCCCGGCAAGGCACATCCATTCGCCGGGCGAATCGCAGATCCAGCGCTCGAAGCGTGCGTTCAACTGCCGCGTCATATCGGCCGCTTGGTCCTTGGGTGACGCGCTCGGATCGCTCGGTCGCACGGGCGCTTCGAGCGTGATTCGAAAGCGCCCGCCGGGTAAACGTTGTGCACGCACGGGCACAAGCTCGCAGTCGTAACGCAAGGCGAGCCTCGCCGGTACGGTATTGCACTGCATGTCGTGACCGAAGAACGGTAGGGTTTCGCCGGCGTCCAGGCGCACGTCGGAGCCTAGGCCGACGGTCTCGCCTCTGGCGAGCGCCTGCATGAGGGCGCGTATGCTCTGATCGCGTTCGATCTGTATGACGCCGAGCGCCGCGCGCAACTCGTACATGAGGTCGCGCAACCTCGGATTCGACTCCGGAGCGTAGACGATCGAGAGTGGAAAGCCGTACTCACGCGCGACGAAGTTGGTGAGGGTCCAAGGGCCGACGTGCGCCGTAACGAGCACGGCCGGCTTGCCGCGCTGCTCGAGGAAGGCGAGCTTCGATGACGCATCGAACTCGAGCCGCGCGTCGTGCTCGCGCCAAATGGTGTCGAGATGCACGAGCTCCGCGAACGCGGTGCCGAGATAACCGAACACGTCGCGCATCACTTCGTCGAGTTCCTCGGTCGTTCGGTCTGGGAAGGCGACGTACAGATTACGGATAACGGCCTTGTGCTTGATGGTGCGCGGTCCCACTGCGCGGAACACGCGATGTGCGAGCCGTGTGGCATCTGCGAGCGAGCGACGCCTGAGCATGGCGACGAATGTCTTCACGACCTGCGCTTCGATCCACCACCCGAATGGATGTAGATCCGGGAGGCGCTTGGAGAGACTGCGTGGGAAGAGGTAGTACTTGGCCATGTCAGGGCGATCGTGCCATTGGTTTTGCCGGCTTCGATCTGTGTGTCATAGTGCGCCGCCGTAGGTGGTTGTCGACGGGGGCGTTGGGTTGAGCTTCAATCCGGTCATGGCGCTGTTGACGCAAGCGTCGCTGCCGCTCGCGGGCGGCGCAGCGGCCGTGCTCGAGTTCGGCAACCAGACCTTGACCGCGGACGATCGAACGCTTGAGCAGGTGGCGGAGCGGGTGCGCGCTGCCGGTAGGGACGGCGCGGCGATCGATGCGCTGGTCGCGCTCGGCAAGAAGGGGCGTGGTGATCGCACCGCCGAATTCTACCGTGCTATCGGTGCGGCCTCCTATCAGGCGATCGACGTCAATGACACCTACGGCAGCATCGTGATGGACCTCAACTTGGATTTGGTGCGGCACTACGACTTTCGACAAATCTACGATTACGTCACCAACAACGGTACGGGCGAGCACGTCTTCGACCAGGGCGCCATCTTTCGCAACATGCACGCGCTGACGCGTGTGGGTGGGCTGATGGTGCACGTCATGCCCTTTGTCAATTACATCAACCACGGATTCTATTCGTTCCATCCCAACCTCTATCATGCGACCGCAGTTGCGAACGGTTATGCGTTGCTGGCGATCGGTGTTGCGACGCGCGACGGGGATGGCGTGCTTTCGCACGCGTGCGAGGAGGCCGATGCGGTACCGAATTTTCTGCGGCGCGGTGCGCGCGTGCCGCTCGGGCTGATCGTTTCGGACGTCAAGCTACCGAGCCGCCGTATGTCCCGTCGCTGGGCCGACGTCGTCCTCGCTTGGCGGCCCAATGCGTCTGCCGGCAGCCGAATGGGCCTGCAGATGCACAAGTTGCTGCTCCGAGGGCGCAAGTTGCTGTCGTTTGCCGTGATGAGGAAAACCGCCGATGCCGAATTTCGAATTCCGATCCAGCATCGATACGTCGATGACGTGGCGGCGGATCTGGTGCGTTGAACTGGAGAAGCGAACCCATGAGTGAGGCCGTCAAACCATCCGGAACACCGTCTTCGGCACGGCTTTCCATCCTCGGTAAGGCAACCAAGGCAGACATCCGCTTGCGCCCATATCCGCACTTGGTCATCGAAGATGCGTTGCCCGCGGAGGTGTTCGCCGAACTGGCCGCGAATTTCCCGAGGTTCGAATGGATCGCCGGTGCCGAAGCGAACGACAACAACAAGGCATGCTTGAAGGCAGCGGCTGACGTGTTGGGCAATCCTGCTATCGCGCCGATCTGGCAGGAGTTCTTCACGTACCACCTGTCGCGCGCATTCTTCCAACAGGTGGTCGAGATTTGGGGCGAGACCATCGAGCGGACTCATCCCGGCGTCGCCGCGAATTTCGGCAAGCCGCTTGCCGATTTCGTGGTGGGCACTCGCGCGGCGGGTAAGGCGACGTCAGAGGCAAACAAAGAGACCGACATCGTGCTCGATTGCGTATTCGGGGTGAACACGCCGGTCCGACGAGTCACGCCCGTCCGCGGGCCTCACATAGACAATCCCGTGAAGCTGTTCTCGTCGCTCCTGTACTTCCGCACTGCCGACGACGACTCGCAAGGCGGCGAGCATCAGATGTTTCATCTGCGCAACCGCATGTATCCGCAGCGGCGATTGAAGAAGATCCCGGAACGATACGTCGAGGCGGACATCCGCATTCCGTATCGGGCGAATTCACTGCTGTTTTGGCTGAACAGTGCGTTGTCGATCCACGGCGTCACTCCCCGCGGTGTGACGCCTGTGCCTCGGCGCTACGTGTCGGTGACGGGCGAGTGCTACGGTGGCGAAAAGACGGGCGGATATTTCGGACACCATCCCGAATGGGAAACGGTGAGCGGCCGGCTGCGTAGCCTGGTCAATCTTTGAGGAGGCTGCTGCGCAGTGCAGCCCGTGCCGTCGTCCTTCAGTCCTTCCAGACGATGCACTGCCCGGAGGGAATCGGCAGGATCGCCTCGGAGCGTGAAGCGAAGAACTCGTCGAATGCGCGTGTAGCGCCCGGGCACGTGGCAAAGCCATAGTCGTCGCAGACGATGACGCCGCCCCGTGACATTCGTGGATAGAAGAACTCGAGCGACGCCATGGTCGGCTCGTAGAGATCGACGTCGATGTGGGCGATCGCAAAGGTGCGATCGGCAACTTCCGGAAAACGATCGGGTATCCACCCCTTGTAGAAGCGGCAGTTGGAGAAGAATCTCTCGAGGTTCGCGCGCGTGGTGGCTTCCGACACCGAGATGTCGCCCTTCTGCCAGGATTTGAGCCCGGTCGCGGCCTTGTCGAGTGTGCCACCCTCGGATAGGCCTTCGAACGAGTCGAAGATGTGGTGCGGTCGAGCCGGGTCGTCGAGGCCCTTGAGCAGAAAGAAGGTGCTCTTACCAAACCGCACGCCGCATTCGGCAGTGTCTCCCGCAACGTGCCGTTCGCGGATCAGCCGGCCCGTGCTGTAGAGAAAGAAGCAGCGGTCGGCTGGCACACCGGGCGGTTTACCCCACTGGTCGTGCAGTGCCTTCATCTCCGGCGAGAACGTCCAGTTGATATGCGATTTGTAGATGTGCAGGTCGTGTCGGCGCAGCATTCGCTCGAAGCGTTTGTTTTGCGCCTTGCGCCGCGTCAACTCGTTACGCGAGAAGCGCTTGAGGACGTTCTTGAGCCCCATGGCGACGGTCAAACGTCGTCGTGATGGAAGAAGCGATTGCGTATGCCGGGCTTGGTGAGCCGTTTGCGCTGCTCGAAGGCAAGCAGACTCTTCTCCTGCGTGCACAAAGTCCAAGCCACCTTCGGATGGCACCTCGCCACCAACTGCATTTGACCGACCCACCATTCCGGCGTGCGCAGCGTGCAGTGCGCGTTGGTGCCGTCCGGAAGAATCTTCTTGGCGGGGAAGCAGGCCGCCACGGCGTAGACGAACGAATCGGCGAGGGAGAACAGCCGGTGCAGCACCCACGGTATGTCCTCGCCCGGAATGTGTTCGAGCACGTCGGTGCAGATGACGCCGTCGTAGTGGTTCTCGTAAGGGCCGGCGAACGGCGGATAGGCGGGGTCGTAGCACGTGATGCGTGCATTGCCCCAGCCGTCCATTTGCTTGTAACGCGACTCCGCCGGTTCGCCAGGCGCGGGCCCGTACAAGCTCGCTTTGCCTGCCCCGTAGTCGAGAATCGTGTGTGCGCCATGGCGCTCGACGAGCGCTGCGATCGGTTCGACGTGTTCGGTGAGCGAGATGCCGCTGAACGTACTCTCTGCGCTGTGACCGGTGTCGGGCCGTCCCTCATCGTGCATCTGCGCATACAGCGAGAGCAACTCCCGATAGCGCTCGCTCGGGTGCTCGGCGGTGAACAAAGTGAACTTGGCGTGATCCGCTTCGCGCTCGAGGGTTTCCCACAGCCCTTGCAACGGATGTTCGCGGTAACGCAGCACGTCGGGAAACGGTTGCCACGGCTGCGTATGCAAGGTCGTGAAGTGAACGAGCTTCGAAAGCTCTGGTGTGTATTCGTCGTCGCGCGAGTTCCAGCCGGAATCCATGTTGCCCCACAGTCCGGCATCGCGAACGCGGGCGCGAAACAACTTGTGCTTGTTCGGTACCTGGGTGTCGGCGAGCGGCCAGGCGTCTCGCAACTTGCCGCAGTCGAGCAACATGACCGACGTTTCCTTGTCGTTGATGCTCAGTACCGCCGCGCCCTTCATGTCGCAATCGAATAGCTCGGCAGGATCGCTCAAGTAGATTTGGTCGACATCGTTGTAGATGGCGCGGCCTTGGTAGCCCGCCAGCGCCGGGATCGCATAGCGGTATTGCGTGAATCCCGTCTTCCAGGTCGAGCGGTCGAAGCCTTCGAGATCGGTCATGAGGTAGATCTCGTAGACGCGGCCTGGATCGCGCACCTTCATGATCGACCAGACCAGCACGCGCTCGGCACGAAACTGTGCCGGCTCGGTGCCGATGTAGATCCGCACGGGCGGCCGATCAGATGGTGTCGCGCCCGGCAGCGGGTCGAGTCTGACGAGCACCGGCCGCCGCCGATCGCCGTCGGGCCGCTTGCGAACGTCTTTGAACATCGCCCCGAGGCGGCGGTGGTAGACGTGCGTCTTGAACGACTTGTTGGTTGCGGTCGATGTCGACATGTTCGAGTCCTTTAGCTCGGCATCTGCCGTTCGGAAGCGGGCGTGGCCCGTAAGCTGCGCCACCGTTCCTTCAACACGTCGCCGACCACGATGACGTCGCCGTCGAACGCGGCCAGCGTTTCCAAGATGAAGCGCGCCTCGAGTGCCCGATTGTGCGCAATCGTATAGCCGCCGCCATCCTGCCCCGCGCCGGGGTATGCGCCGCGCGGATCGCTGAACAGATCCACCCCGGCGACGATGATGCGCTCCGGTCGAAGCGCCACTGCGGTGGCGATCATAACGGCGCCATTGGTCGGTTTATAGGGCTCGAAGAAGTGGAAATCGACGACGCCCAGCCGCTCGGCGGTGAAGTAAGGCATTGGGCGGCGCAAGAGCAGTGCGCGCAGCGTCACTCGGCGCGCGGCGTCCTCGGTCTGGAAGCCGAACAGCGTGGCACGCGGGTAGGCCTTCACGGTGTCCTTGAGGCCGGTGAAGATCACATCGGGATCGGTGTGACGAGCGCGCGTCAACCAAGTGTGATTGACGCGGAACAACGCATCGAACGGCAGGGCGTCGAGATCGGGATCCTCGCTCGACGGGCCGTTGCCGAGGCACATGATGGTGCTCGGGTGGCCGAGTCGTTCGTCGAGCTCGGCGAGCGTCGTCAGCACCTCGTATTTGTCGCGGACGAGCCATGCAAACGGCGGCCGGTGCAGGTTGGCCAACACGAATCGCTCGACCGGCCGCGATGCTTTGGCAGGGGCGCGTTCCGTGATGAGCAGCGGTGTCATGCGGGCGAACAGGGCGTGGCTGTCGAGATCGGTGGCGAGTGCATCGGGCCGGACGCCGAGATGCTCGGCATTCACGGCGGCGTCCGCCGCGACGGCGCACAGTGCGACGTCTTTGGCAAAGCCGGCGAGCTGTTGTGACGGTCGACCGATGACGACCAGCTTGACGCCTTCGCCGACCACAGTTGCGAGTGTCGATGTGGGAATGGCGGGTTCGCCGGCGACGATCAGCACCTGGACGCGCAATCGGCCGAGCAAGCGGCGTGCCATCCAAGTCGAGTGCCAAGGCGCGAGCGGCACGACGCCCTGCAAGCCCGTCGTCGTGTCGGTCTGGGCAGCATCGCTCAGCATGAACACGTTGATACGTGGATGCTCGGCACGGATCGCATGCAACAATGCGTGCAGCTCGGCATTGGGCGGTCGCTCGGCGATCAGTATGCTTCGATGTGGCGGCGGTCGAAGCAAGCCGAGCGACCAGGCCCAGTTCCTGATTCGCAAATTGAGGTGTGCCAGATTCATCGGCGCGACGATCGCGAGTTGGATGCGGGATGCCGCGGCCCGGCGCTGGGCCGCGGTGCAGCTGTGATACTCTGTTCAAGTGGTGCCGAGGAGAGGACTTGAACCTCCACGGGGTTGCCCCCACTGGCACCTGAAGCCAGCGCGTCTACCAATTTCACCACCTCGGCATGGGGTGGGCCGCGCAATCTAACCAGGGGTCCCCCCATTGTCAATCCGAGCCCAATGAGCCGGCGGCGTAGCAAAAACGTTGGCGGAAACCGCGGCGCCGACGGCGATCGCGAGCCGTTTTCCGCGTCGCCGAGTCGCGTGCTCGCGTTGCTTCGAAGCGCGCGCGAACCGCTCCGTTGGCCCGCCATTCGCGATCTGGCGGGTGTCACGCGCGGCATCGAAGCAGACGAGCTGCGCCGGGTGCTGCGCGGTTTGTGCCACGCCGGCGAGCTGTACCTGGATCGCCGCGGCGCGTATCACTTGGCCGCGCACGGTGAGTCGATCTCGGGATCGGTCGAGTGGGACTCATCGCTCGGGTTGGTGCTGGTTGCCGATGAGATCCGCGCGCCGCTGCGTGTGACGCGGGACTTGCGAGTCCGCACGGGCGACGTGGTGGAGGCGCGGCTGATCGGCGCTCAAGCCGTGGTAGGCCGCATCGTCGAGCATTCGGCGGAACTCATCGTCGGGCGTGTCGTGGCAGACCGCCGCGGCGCCTATGCGGTTGCCGAAGGCCCCGGTTTTCGTGGTCGTGTGTTCCTGCTGCCGGGTGGGCTTGCGGCATCGGATGGCGACACCGTCGGCGTGCGCGTTCGCGGCGAAGAGAGCTACGGCTTGGTCGGCGAAGTCGTCGAGCTGGTGGTCGAGCGCGACGATTTGCATGCCGCGTCCACGACGCTGCTGCGTGCATATCGAGTACCGATGGTCTGGCCATCTGCGGTGCTCGATGCGGTTGCCGAGCTGCCGGCGTCGGTGACGTGGCAAGGTGGCGACGATCGAGTGGATTTGCGTGCGTTGCCGCTCGTCACCATCGACGGCGAGGACGCGCGCGACTTCGACGATGCCGTCTATTGCGCGGTGCGGCCACGCGGCGGTTATCGCTTGGTGGTGGCGATCGCGGACGTCGCGCACTACGTCGAACACGATGGCGCGCTCGACATCGAAGCGCGGGGTCGCGGCAACTCCGTGTACCTGCCGGATCGCGTGGTGCCGATGCTGCCGGAGGAGCTGTCCAACGATCTCTGCTCTCTCAGGCCCGATGGCGATCGGCTGTGCATGGTGTGCGACATGCAGATATCCGCGGCCGGACACGTATCACGCTACGAGTTCTACGCCGCCGTCATGCACTCGGCGCGCCGTTTGACGTACACCGAAGTGGGGTGCCACCTCGACGGTGAGCCGATCGATGTCGGTGCCGACATCGCCGAGTCGCTCGCTCATCTGCACGGGTTGTACCGCATGCTGCGCGCCGACCGTGATGCACGCGGCGGGTTGGACTTCGAGGCGAACGAACAGAAGCTCATTCTCGATAATGGGTTGCTCGAGCGCATCGAGCCGGTAGAGCGCAACGATGCACATCGGCTCATCGAGGAGTGCATGATTCTCGCCAACGTGTGCGCAGCGAAGTTTCTCGCGCGTCATGAGCGCCAGTTCCTATATCGAGTTCACCAGGGTCCGACGGTCGAGAAGTACGAGGATTTGCGCAACGCCCTCGCGCACGCCGGCATCCGCCTGCCGAAGGATCTACCGACGCCGATCGATCTGAAGCATGTGCTCGATCAATGCGTCGATCGGCCCGACAGACCGCTGCTGGAAATGCTCGTGCTGCGATCGATGCAGCAGGCGCACTACAGTCCGCGCAATCTCGGCCACTTCGGTCTCGCGCTCAAGCAGTACGCGCACTTCACCTCACCGATCCGCCGCTACGCCGACTTGTTGGTGCACCGGGCAATCAAATCGGTACTCGCCGAGCGGCGTTTCGACGTGCCGCAGTTGGACGAGATCGGTGAGCACGTGTCGTTCACCGATCGGCGTGCCGAAGAGGTCAGCCGAGCGGTGGCGGAATGGTTGAAGTGCGAATACGCATCGAGGTGGATTGGCGACACCTTCGATGGCACCGTGGCGGCGGTTACCGAATTCGGCCTGTTCGTCGAACTCGATGGCATCTACGTCCAGGGGCTCTTGCACATCTCCAATCTCGGCAACGACTACTTCGAGTACCACGGTGCGTCGATGAGCCTCGTTGGCGCGCGCTCGGGTCGTCGTTTCACGTTCGGCGACGAGATCCGTGTGGTGCTCGCTGACGTCGATGTCGACGCCCGCAAGATCGATCTGCTACTGGCGGACGGGCCGCGCCGAAGAAGCGGCCGACGGAGGCGCTGAAGGCGTCGCGATCGATCGGTGCGAATGTGACGTCAGACGGGACCGCCGCGTTCGATCCAACGCGCCGCATCGTCCGGCAAGGTTTCTGCCACGCGCCGTTGGTACGCGGCAAGCTCGTCGGGACCGAGCACGTCGCGCCAGCGGCCGTTGGTGCCCTTGAACAAGAACCCTTCGAGTCCGCCTTCGAACGCCATGTCGAAGTTGCCGACGCTGTCGCCGGCCTTGCGCATGCCCTCGAACGTGCAGCGGTCCACGAGCGTCGGCCACGCATCCGGCTCGACGTCGATATCGAGGAACTGCGCGATCCTACGCATCTCCGCTTCGAGCTGGGTCTTCAGGTCGTTGTAGTGCACGAACAGTAGATTCGGCTCGCCTCGTTTGGCCCAGTAGCTAGCGACGACGTCGAAGTAGTTGTTGTTTTGCAACCAATCGTGGAAGTAGGCACGGTAGTCGCCGTCGAACGTTTGGATCTTGGCCACGCCGTCGCGCTCGGCTTGGGCGTTGAGATCGGCGGTGAGCTTCATCCGCGCGACGTGATTGCACCAAGACATGAAGGCGTCGCGGCCGTCGCGCGCGACCGTGATGTACTTCGCTTCGGGGAACCAAGGAATGCAGTCGGCGGGCGAGTGGCTCTTCATCGCTCGCCGATGCGTCTGCGCTTCGAGCATCGCATGCATCACTTCTGCGGGTGCGAACTTCGCTTCGATCCAGGGACAGATGCCATTGACGATCGAGCCCGGAAACTCGCCGTCCGGCCACAACAGGTTGGCAACGATCATCTGCGTCCAGGTGGTGCCGCATTTCGAAGGTGTGCAGACGAAGATGTCGCCGTCGCGCGGCTTGAATCCGGCCCAGCGCGCGTTGTCCATTACCGCGTTCTTGTATTCGCGCATGACGTCGTTCTCATGGTGTGGATGCCATGAGACGCGTGCTCGAGTGCCGTGTCAACGGCGCGCTTTCACGCGCTCAACGCACGCCGGTGCGCGTAAGCCGTAACACTCGTCCGCGCCGTTGTGAGGTATCGAACTCGCCACGCTCGACCACGATCGCGCCGTTGAGCACCACGTACTCGATGCCGGTTGGGGCGCGATCCGGCGCCTTGCGCGTGGTGTTGTCGCCGATGGTCGACGCATCGAACAGCACCAAGTCGGCGGCGTAGCCCGGTTTCAGGTAGCCGCGGTCGGCAAGGCCCATGCGATCGGCAGACATGCCAGTCATGCGCCGAATGGCATCTGGTAGCGCGAGCAGACCGAGTTCGCGCACGTAGCGACCGAGGATGCGGGGGAACGTGCCATAGGAAGCAGGATTGTCGAAACCCTTGCCGGTCAAGATCGTGTCTGTCTCGAAGCACGTGCGTGGTGCCTTCAGCACCTTGCGCAGGCTCCACTCCTCATCGTCGCGGCCTGAGTAATTCCAGTTGATGATGCGCGTGGCTCGACCGAGCTCGGCGACCAGGTCGAGATACACATCGGTCGGATTTGCGCCACGCTCGGCGGCGATCTCGGCGACCGTCATGCCCTCGTAGCGCGCCTTGGCACGGTCCGCGACCCACATGATCTGCGTGTCGTCCCAGCACATGCCGAATGTCGCTTGCTGGCGTTCGAGGCTGCGCTTGGCGCGGGTCCTGAGATCGGGGTCCGCGGTCGCTTGTTCGAGCTGGGTGAGCGACCACGGCGGCATGAACACCGCCAGTGTGGTGTTGCCGCCGACGTACGGGAATGCGTCGCACGCGATATCGACGCCGTCATCCGCCAATCGTTCCAGGTGCTCGAGTACACGATCGGTCGTCGGCCAGCTCGCGTCGCCGACGAAAATCATGTGCGAGTGCTGCACCTTCACACCATGGGCGCGGTGAATCGCGGCGGTCTCGTCGAGCGCGCGCAAGTTGGACGGTGCGCCGTCCGGATCGTCGTGTTGCGGATGAGCGACGTAGCTGCGGGCGTGGCTGGTGTACACGCCACCGCGTTCGGCGAGCGGTTTCGTCAACGCGATCAGCTCGGCGGTGCTGGCGAACACACCAGGTGCATAACCGAGACCGGTAGAAAATCCGGCGGCGCCTTCGTCGAGCGCGGCACGCACGGCATCGGTCATGGTCGCCAGCTCGGGTTCGGTTGGGGCCTCTGGGCGCCCGCCCATCACACCGACGCGAATGGTGCCGTGCCCCACTAGCTGTGCCACGTTGAGTGCAACGCCCCGGCGCGCGAGCGCGTCGAGAAACGAGCCCATGCTCGACCAGTCGTAGTCGAGTGCATCGTCGTGCAGCATCGCGCCGATGCGACTCACCTTCTGGTGCGCGTCGAGGGGCGCGGGCGAGGATCCGCAGTTGCCGGCGACGATGGTGGTGATGCCTTGCTCCAGCAATGGTGCCAGCGTCACGCCGTGATTCGGCTGCGGTAGCACCCAATCGGAGTGCGAGTGCATGTCGATGAATCCCGGCGCGAGCACGAGACCTCGGCAATCGATCACGGGCGCATCGGATGCATCGATCCGATCACCGACTGCGCTGATGCGGTCGTCGGTGACCAATAGGTCGCCGATCGCAAGTGCATTGCCTGTGCCGTCGGCAAGGGAGGCGTGCTTGAAGAGCAATTTCGACATGCCGCGAATCCTTCCAGCGTGGGTCGAGCATATGCGTATAGTGCGCCATGGACGAGAAGGTTTTCGGACTGCATGCCGTAGAGGCGCTACTCGCCCACGATCCGAGCCGCGTACGCTTGCTCATGGTGCTCGAAGGACGCGCCGATGCGCGCGTGGCGCATATCATCGAGCTCGCCGAGGCGGCATCGATCGCAATCGAACGGCGTGGCCGCCGCGAGCTCGACCGAGCCGCCCGCGGCGGTCGTCATCAAGGCGTGGTGGCCGCCTGCCACGCCGCCATGTTGGCCTCGGAGGCGGAGTTCGAGCTCAGATTTCCCGACCTCGCCGAACCCAAGCTGCTGCTCGTCCTCGACGGTGTGATGGATCCGCGCAACCTGGGCGCTTGCTTGCGCTGCGCCGAAGCAGCCGGTGTGCAGGCGGTGCTGCTGCCGAAGCGCCGCAGCGCGCCGCTGTCGGAGGTTGCGCGGAAGGCCGCGAGCGGCGCCGCAGAATCGCTCCTGATCGTGGCCGTCAGCAACCTCGCCCGGCGCTTGGAATGGTTGAGGACGCATGGCCTGTGGGTAATCGGTGCCAGTGGCGACGTGGCGACATCGTGGACCGCCATCGACTACGGCAAGCCGGTCGCGCTGGTGGTGGGCGGCGAAGGCAAGGGCATGCGCGCGCTGACCCGCAGTCTATGCGACGAGTTGGCGTCGATTCCCATGGCCGGGACAGTGTCGAGCCTCAATGTCGCCGTTGCGACCGGCATCATGCTGTTCGAGGTGGTGCGCCAGCGATCGGTTGCCTCGCGCGGTCCCTCCCCCTAGAATGCGCGCCCCTTCTTGCTTCACGCCGGCTCGACCGCCGAGCGGAAGCGATTACACCGAAAGGAGGTTCGAATGCGACATTACGAGGTCGTTTTCCTGGTGCACCCCGATCAAAGCGATCAGGTGCCAGGAATGATGGAACGCTACCGCGCGCTCATCGAACGCGGCGCCGGTAAGGTCCATCGGATGGAGGATTGGGGCCGGCGCCAGCTCGCGTTTCCGATCCACAAGATTCACAAGGCCCACTACGTGCTCATGAACATCGAGGTCGATGCTGCGACCCTCGAGGAGCTGACCAGCGCGTTCCGCTTCAACGACGCCGTGCTGCGCAATCTGATCATCGCGCGCGCCGAGGCGGTCACCGAGCAATCGAAGATCTACATCGAAGAGCTGAAGGACCAGGAGAAGGAGCGCGAGCGCGATCGCCGTCGTGAAGAAGAGCTCGCTGCGCGCCGCGAGCAGGCCGAAGCTGCAACCGCGGAAGAGGATAACTGAGCATGGCTCGACATTATCGTCGCAAGAAGTATTGCCGGTTCACGGCCGAGGGCATCAAAGAGATCGACTACAAGGATCTCGATCTCCTGAAGCAGTACATCACCGAGACGGGCAAGATCGTGCCGAGCCGCATCACGGGCACGAGCGCAAAATACCAGCGCCAGCTCGCCGTGGCGGTGAAGCGCGCGCGCTTTTTGGCGCTGTTGCCGTACACCGACCAGCACCAATGAGCGGGAGATCGTCATGAACGTGATTCTTCTGGAGCGCATCAGGAATCTCGGCGATCTCGGTGAGGAAGTCGGCGTGAAGGCCGGATTCGCACGCAATTTCCTGATTCCGCAAGGCAAGGCCGTGCGTGCGACCGCCGAAAATCGGGCGGTGTTCGAGGCACGGCGCGCCGAGCTCGAGCGGGTTGCCGGTGATCGGCTCGCCGAGGCGCAGACCCGTGCCGCGAAGCTCGAAGGAATTGCCATCAGCATCGGTGCCAAGGCGGGCGAGGAAGGCAAGTTGTACGGCTCGGTGGGCACTGCCGACATCGCGCAAGCGGTGAGCGCGCTCGGTACCGAGGTCGCGAAGAGCGAGGTGCGAATGCCTGAAGGTGTCATTCGTCTGGTCGGCGAATACGACATCGATCTGCAGCTGCATACCGACGTCACGGTCACCGTCAAAGTGACGGTCGTACCAGAGTAGATCGCCGGTTCCTCGGAACGAAAAAAAAGGCCGGCGTTGCCGGCCTTTTTCGTTTCTTGTCGTTGTCGAGCGTTAGATCGCCGGCGTTGCGTTGCGCACCGAGGCAGCGACGTCGGCAGCGACATCGGCCGTGGTCTGCTTGGCCTTCGACACCGCGTCTTGGCCGAACAGGCGACGCGCGATGCGGCGCATTTCTTCGAGGTTGTCGCGGGTCAGCTCGCCTTGGGCGCGTACCGAACCGGTAATCTCCTCGGCAATGGCCGAGTAGTAGCGGCGCTCGATGGATACCACGTCGCCCAAGCCCTTCGCATTGCGGAAGGCGCTCAAACGTTCGCGGTTGGCCTTGATCAGCCCATCGACCACGTCGCGCTGGATGTCGAACTGCTTGGTCACGGACTTGGCGGTGAGCTCGTTGGCATCGGACAGGAAGTCCTGGGCTCGGGTCAATGCACTCATGTCTATCTCCTATTGAATAATGGTGCGATGCAACATCGACGGTCGCGCACTTTATCGGCGAGCGCCGGAGCCGTCAAGGAAAATTTTTGTGCAGCGCAGTAATTTAGGTCAAAGACCGCATGGATTGTGGCCTGAGGCCCATTCGCGAGTTGTGCGGGAGCGTCATCGCGAGGATGTCGGGGCACTTGGGAAATCTCTCCTTGACTCCCCTCGCCGGATCCCCAACGCTTGCCCGCCTATCGTGTCACAAGCCGCTTGCGATGGCGGAAGAAACCCCGATTTCC
>QJXZ01000007.1 GCA_003248125.1 Gammaproteobacteria bacterium
GAATTCGACAGTCGATCCTGGATGTCGAGGAAATCCTCGCCGCTGCGCTCGTAGCGCTTGGCCCAGATTTCTTGACCCGTTGCGGCAATGGTGACTCTGGCGGTGACACGGATGCGATCGCCGCCCTTCTGCAGCGTTCCGCTCACCAAGTAGCGTACACCGCGCTTTTCACCGACCTCGCGCGGCTCGAGCGCAACGTCTTCGGCCTGGCCCGCGACGATGTGCCAGATTCGCTGTGACAGCTTTGCGATCAGATCGCCCGTGATGCCTTGCGCGAGATAGCCGAGCTCTTTGTCACCGCCGAGGCACGTCAACGGCAGTATGGCGATCGATGGCGGATCCGTTTTGATCTTCGACATCGACGACTTCGGCGCCGTGCCGCTCGCCTTTCTCACCACCGGTGGAACCACCGTGCTGAGCGCGCCGATCAAGCGCGATTGATAGGTATGCGGGTCGTACTTCGATTTCACCAGCGCCTGCCGGTCGCTGAGCGACAGCCGCAACAGACTCGGTAGCGGTGTGTCGTCGATCTGCACGACGAACACCGGTTTCTCCTCGTCGAGGACGAAGTTCAGCTCTTTGAGGCAATTACTCGACTCGACCGACTTCGCTGTCGCGAAGAAGATCAGCCCCGACGACTTCGACAAGGCATCGGCCAGCGCTTGCCGCCACACCGTTCCGACGTGGATACCGTCGTCGTACCAAAGGTTGAATCCGGACGGCTCGAGCCACGCCATCTCGGGATAGACGAGTGCCGCGTCCTCGTGGGCATAGCTCACGAAGAAATACGGATCGTCGCCCTCGTAGGCGGGAAACGGCTTGTCGGCCATTGGCAATCCCCTCGTCGGAACCGATCTTCCCCGATTCAATATTTATTTCAAGGCATAGCCGGCATCGCCGTTCCGAGCGACTCGCTCTGCGCGTCAGCGACGCCGGCCCACCTGAAACGTCGAGCGGACCCGCACACCGAAGCCGAGCTTCTCGTACACGCGCGATGCCGCGCGCTCGGCCGGGCTACCGGTGCGAACGTGCAAGAACGGCCGTTCGCCGGCCGCCAGCTCGCGCGCAATCAACGCACGCACCAAACGCGTTGCATAGCCGTGGCCTTCGTACCCCGGCCGGGTCGCTACCGCACTCACTTCGGCATAACCCGGCAAGCGCATGCGCTCGCCGGCCATCGCGACCAACAGACCATCGGCGTGAATACCGAGATAGGTGCCGAGTCGCCAGGTGTCTCGCTCGAACGGCCCGGGATCGGCGAGCTTGGCCAGCGCGTACATGTCGGCCGCCTGCGCCTCGCCCAGCATGTCGAACGTTTCCTCACTGGTGACTAGACGACCGTCGTGCACCCACTGGCTGAGCGGCACACTGCCAAGCCGTTGCCAATCGGGCTCGGGAAACGTTCGTTCCGAGATGACGGCCACGATTTCACCCGCGGCAGTCATCGCGGCAAGCTCGGCAAATGCGGCATCGCTGTCTTCGGCCAGCGCCGCAATAGGTG
>QJXZ01000313.1 GCA_003248125.1 Gammaproteobacteria bacterium
CACGCGGCGCGTGCGTATCCCATCGTTGTACACGCCGCGCACGCAGACAACGTGTCGAAGCTGCTTGGCGAACGGTGCAAAACCATCGAGCGGTGACGATTGCCACGCGCTGTCGGGTACGGCGCGGGCGAACTCCGTCGTCATAGCGTTGACGTGGTGCCAACGATCCCTGAACGTCTCGAGTTGCGAATGCATGACTCTCCTCCCATGTCGATGCGGTGCAGTCGCGTGGGCGACGTCTCGGACCGCCGCGCCGAACGAGTCCGCTACTCCGAAGACGCCTGCACCACGTCGACGAGCGGCACGATGCGCGAGTCTCGAACCGCGGCAGTGCGGTGGCCGAGCCCGGCGAGATAGCCCTTGTTGGAAGCGAACGACAAGAAGTCGGCGACCGAACTCTGTCGGACCAGCATGACGAGATCCCACCCTTCGCCTTCCGGGCCGATCAGATAGTCGCCGCCTTCGCCGAGATACGCGAGATCGCCGCCGGTGGCAGTTAGATAGGGTAGCGTGTGGTCGATGTAGCGATCGAAGGCTTCGCGGCCACTGATCGGCGCAGCGGGCGCGAGCTCGGGACTTGCCGAGTAGTCGGCAACCTCACGCAACCGCAGCAGATTCAACATCGTGATTGGCCCTTCGATCCGGCGCGCGAACAGGCGAACGACGTTCTGCTCGGTGGGTTCCAAAAATGTCGTCTGCTTGGTCATGTCGGGGCTAGAACCAATAGTCGGCAACGCATCGGCCATCGCGCGGCAAATCCTCGAAAGATTCCAACCCTTCGAAGTGGTCGATCGGAATGTCCGCCACCGCATCGGGTTCCGCGAGGCGCAGGTTCACTGCGATTCGAAGACGACCTTCACCATCGCGCTCACGGCCGCGCCAGAAGGCCACGCAGGCGCACTTCGGGCAGAAGTGGAACTCGATTGCCTTACCGCGCACGTAGCAGTGTGTTGGACCCGAGACCGTAATGCCTTCGCCTTCATAGTCGTAAGCCCAGAGCGTGCCATAGCGACGGCAGACAGTGCAGTTGCAGGCGGTGGCACCGTCCGGTTGCCCTTCGAACCGCCAATTAACCGCGCCGCAGTGACAGGAACCTTGGATCATTTGCGCGCCAGCGGATTCGTGCCGTTGAATGTACTACGCAAGGTGCCCGCGCGTCATGGCGTGGCCTCGCGGTCAGCTCGATGCAGGCCTCGATGGGCCACAACCGCAACGATCGCCGCATCGTACTCACCGAGTTTGCTCAGGCGATACGGCGTCGTTGTGAGATAGACGAAATTTCCCGCGCCTACGGGAAGATGGTAATCCTGGGATGTCGAATCTTGTCGGCGAGGTCGACCAAGCGGAGTCGGGTAAACTCGGCGTATCCAAGCCATGAGCGCCCTCGTGCAGATTCCGTTCCCATCCTACCGGGGTGACGAGCCGTACATCTTTGTCTGCTACTCGCACGAAGACTCGGGCGTCGTGTTTGCGGAGCTCGACCGGCTTCATGAACTCGGTGTGAATATCTACTACGATGAAGGCATTTCTCCTGGTGATGAATGGACGCAAGCGCTGGCCGATGCAATAGACGGCTCCAGCGCGTTCTTATTCTTCGTTTCGTCCGCTTCGGTTGCCTCCAGGCATTGCCGCAACGAAGTTCAGTACGCGCTCGACGAAAAAAAACCCTTAGTTTCAGTGCATCTAGCACCCACAGAAATGCCCGGGGGGTTGCGCCTTACTCTCGGGTCCGCACAAGCGATCCTCAAATACGAACTGAGCGCCCAGGACTACCGACGGAAGATTGACGGAGCGTTCGGTGACCTGCATCGCACGTCCATCCGCAGTGAGGCGACGCCTACCAAGCGACGTGCGCTGCCATGGGCCCGGGTTGCATTCGGCTTGGCGGCGGTTGTGGCCCTTGCTATCACCGCTTTTTGGTGGTTGCAGCGAAGTGAAACTCCGGTCGGGGACCGCGTGGCGATCGAAGCTGGACCTGTCACGCTGGCAGTGTTGCCCTTCCTCAATATGAGTGGCGACCCCGAGAAGGAGTACTTCAGCGAAGGGATTTCGGAGGACATCCTCGGGGCGCTCGCCAGACAGCGTGACCTCATGGTACGTGCGCGAGGTTCATCGTTTCTCTTCAAGACGCAGGACATCGATCCTCGCCGAATTGCTGATCAGCTGAATGTTCGATATCTCGTCAGTGGCAGTGTGAGGACGCAAGGAAAGCGGATTCGAATCACGGTTCGCCTGACCGACGTTGTTGCGAACGCCGATGTGTGGACGAACCGCTATGATCGCGAGTTGGTGGACGTATTCGCCGTTCAAGACGAGATTAGTGCGTCCATTGTCAAAGAACTTGGCGCGCACTTCACGAGCGTTCAGCGGCCGATGGTCGGCATCGAAGCCTACAACGAGTTGCTCTTGGGCAGGCACTACTACGAACGCGGTGCGTGGGAGACGGCTGAAGAACATCTGCTGCGGTCGATCGATCTCGATGCCACGTATGCGGATCCGCACGCGTTGCTGGCACGGTTGTACGCTACCGAGGCGTACAACTCGCCGCCGAACTTGGGCGAATTGGCCGCCAAGTCGGCAATGCACATCGCGAAAAGCCTAGAACGTGACCCAATGCAGCCGGTTGCCCTCGGACTTAGCGCGATGTCGCTACCCATCGAGGATTCGATCACCGAACTGGACGCGTTGGTTCGCCGGCATCCCAACGACGATGCCGTGCTCTTTTTCTACGGCAGCAAGTTGCGCCAGATCGGCCGATTTGATTTGCAATTAGCGGTGCAGGATCGAATCGTCGCCTTGGACCCGCTCTCGGGGATACAGCTCCAAGCCCGAGCGCACGCTCAACTTGGCGCGGGACGGCTAGATCTAGCTCGCCACGACGCGGAAAGGGCGGAACAGCTCGGATTTCCGATGGCCATCTTCCTTCTGCAGATTGCATTGCTCGAAGGTGATCTGGCCGGCGCCCGCAGCCAAGGAGATCGACCCGCGGCCGACTGGGCGGTGGTTCCCTCGTTCTGGAGACCCATCAACATCGCGTTCATCGCGTTCGCCGAGGGCGACGTCAAGGGCGTCGGGTCTGCGCTGGCGGCGTTGCGAGCCGCACCCGAGGAACTTCCGCGCTACCCACGCTGCCTCATCGCCTTGCTAGAGGGCGAGACGGAGGCAGCATTGGACTTCTTCCAGTTGGCGCTCGAGCGCGGCGAACCCTTTGCCTTCTATGAGATCCAAGGAACGTTTCTACAGCGCAAGTTGTTTCCGCAATTCTACGCGAGCGCGAGATACCAAGACATCCTAAGGCGGTTCGGCGTGGACGAAGTGTCGGTCGCAATGCTGGAGATTCCGCCGCTGCCGTTCTAGTTACTAGACCTTGCCGGTGCGAATCTCCAACGCTGGATGAGGAGCGCGGTTGCCACCACGATCGCCGCGAGAATTGGCGCCAGTCACGTCGCCTGAGTCGAGGTTTGGCTCGGCGCGAAACTGCACGGAGTTCGAATACGTTGCCGGAAGTCGCGCCAGCTATTACGCCAATGTGACCTCCTGTTCGAGCCATGCCGCTTGTGCCGACCCGCCGAACAGTCGTTCACCCAGCTCGGCTTCGAACTGCACTGTGCTTGTGCCGAGCACAGATCTGTTCAGAAACGAGGTCGAGTACATGAAGCCGACGAGCGATTCGAGGGTCCACCGGAGTCGAGTCGAGAATTCGGATCGGCCCGATCACGTAGCGCCGCGCTCGAACAGCCTTCGTATCACGCCGGCCCAGAAATCCTGGGGTCCCGCATCGGCGAACGCGTGGCTCGCCGCATCCGTCTTGCACCAGTCGGCCTGGCTCTGCGTAAACAGCACCACGTCGGGTGGCATGCCGGGGTCTTCGTCGAGCGCGCCACCCGGAACGCGAACTGCACCGTACGGCGTCGCGATCGGCGCCACTGACCCGCAAGAGCGACAGAACGCACGCAAGTTGCCGGGCGACGATTCGTAGGTCGCGGTGTGATCCTCTCCGGATATCCACCGGAAGCTATCGTGGCGCACTTGCAGGTACACGCCATACTGACTGCCAGAAATCTTTCGGCAGTTCGTGCAATAGCAGCCGACCGAGACAACGACCCCGGGATCGTCGATTTCAAACGCAATGGCGCCGCAAAGACATGATCCCTTGGCCATGACCGGAAGCGACCTCCAACGCCTGGCAGAGCAGGCCGCTCAATGTACTATGCAGCGAGCCTGGGCGTCATCGCGTAGTGTGCTATTCCGCCAAAACCAGGATGCGTTCTACTTCCTCATGGAAGCTCGGATCTGCTTACCTACTCGAACCGCTACACACCTCGTAGCGAAGTTCCACCATCCCATTCTTGTAGGCCTTCACCTCGGCCAGATGCAGCGCGGCGTCGCAATCCAACTTGTCGAAAAACGGGATGCCATCGCCGATCAAGATCGGCGCGATCGAGTAGACGACTTCGTTTGCCAATCCGAGCTTCAGGCAGTCGGCAGCGAGGTGGCCGCCGCCCACCACCCAAATGTTCTTGCACGTTGGCCGCAGTCGTTCGTCGACGAGTAACGAGAGATCCCCCGAGTAGAACTCCACCGAATCTCTCGTGCGCGGCAGATCGCGAGTGGTCAGAACGTAGGTAGGTTTGTCGCCGTACGACCAGCCAAAGCCCTGCTTCTCGAACTCGAGCGCGGTTTCGTAGGTTCGAGATCCCATGACGTAGCAATCGATCGCCGAAAGAAACGCTTCGACGAATGCCGGATCGAGACTCTCGCCGTCGGCATATTCATCCGATGTCTCGAGCCAGTCGACCGCTCCGTCTCTGCGGGCGATGAAACCATCCAGGCTCGCGACCATATGGATCGTCACGTGTGAGTCAGTGTTGGGCATGGTCCGCGGTCATGAGGTTGTGGTGCACCGAGGATTTCTCCGATGGCACTAATGGCTTCCCAGTTGATGATGTTCTCCCTCCTCGATGCGTTGCGTGTCCAGGAGCCACGAGCTCAGCGCCGTCGGCGCAAGAACGCCTCGTTGACGCAATTCTCCAG
>QJXZ01000116.1 GCA_003248125.1 Gammaproteobacteria bacterium
GCGCAACGATCCGCGCCTTGCGCACGTGCAGGGCGGACTCGGCTGGGCGACGCAGTTCAATGCCGCCGCGGCCGGTCAGGGCGAACGAAGCGCGGTCGCCAACGAACGCGGCCGCGTGCTCGGCGGCGAAGCGTGCCTGTGGAGCGAGTTGGTCGCCGAACACGTGCTCGACGTGCGATTGTGGGATCGCCTGCCGGCTGTCGCGGAGCGGTTCTGGTCGCAGGCATCGACCATCGATGCCGGTGCCGTGCGGCGGCGCACCGCTAGCTTGCAAGCCGTGTTGACGCGTTGCACTGCGATCGATCCAAGCCCGGTGGTGCCGTTGTCACGATGCGGGCTGTCGACGCGCGATCAACGCGCGCTGCGGCCGCTCTTGGCTGCGCTCGAGAGCGTGAAGTGGTATGCGCGACTGCTCGGCCCCGGGGCATTGAAAGCACGCATCGACGGTTCGGCGGCGCCGGTGACGCGGCCGTACGACACCACGTCGCTGCTCGATCGCATCATCGATGCGTTACCGGTGGAGAGCCCAGCGGCGCGCAGCGCCGATGGATTGATCGACCGCATGCTCGAGAGCGACGATGCCGTGGCACGTCGAGCGTTCGCGACGATGGCGCGTGGCTGGATCGCGCAACGCCGGCCCTGGGCGACGATTGCCCATCGAGTGCCGTCGTGCCGAGAGCTCGATTGCGTGTCGGCCGATTTGATGCGGCTCGGTGAGATTGCGCTGCGAGCGGTCGATGACGACATCCACGCAGATGACGTCGATGCAGCGAAGACACTGACCGAACCACGCGGCGAATATGTGCTGGCAGTGGCGCTGCCGGTCTGTCGCTTGGTCGCGGCGCGCGCGTGAAGCTCGCGAGCCTCGCTGCCATTGCTGCAAGGTTCACCATTCGCGGTGGCGTGCGATCCATCGAGCCGCATGGTGCGGGACACATCAATCGCACATGGCGAGTGACGACCGACACCGGCGCGCGCTACGTCCTGCAGCGTATCAACGAACAGGTATTCCGTGACGCGGCGGGCGTAGTGTGCAACACCGCGGCGGTGACCACTCACGTGCGCGCACGTGACGCGAACTTGGTGCCCGCTTGTATACCGACGCAGACGGGATCGGCCGCCGTCGAAAACGCGGAGGGTGTGTTTCGGATGCTGGCCTACGTCGAAGGTCGCACTGGATCAGCGCCGCCGCCGCTCGCCGACGCAACCGCCGCGGGTCTTGCATTCGGCCGACTGCAGGCGCTGCTCACCGATTACGATGCGTCGCAGCATGTGGTACCGATCGTTGGCTTTCTCGACATGGCGACCTACCGCGCGGCATTCGATGCGACGCTCGAGCACGGTGATGCTGCGCGGCGCGATGTGGCCGGCCCGGAGATCGCACGTATCGTTGCTGCCGTAGAGGTGGACAGTCATGGTGCCGTTGGTCCGCAAGGCATGATTCATGGCGACGGCAAGATTGACAACGTATTGTTCCACGCCGACTGCAGTGCCACCGTGATCGATCTCGATACCGTAATGTGGGGCCGGCGCGCTTGGGATTTCGGTGATTTGGTGCGCTCGGCGGCGGCGCATGGTGCCGAGGACGCACCTGGGCTGACGCTCGATCTGCGGCGCTTTCGCGCGCTTGCCGAAGGTTTCGTGCATGGCTTGGGTGGGCTGTGCGATGGCGATTTACGAGCCGCGTTGCTCGATGCGCCGGCACATCTCGCGCTCATGCTCGGCACGCGGTTCCTCACCGACTTCCTTAGCGGCGATCGCTACTTCAAAGTCGCCGATGAGACACACAACCTGCGGCGCGCACGGGCACAACTTTCGCTGTATGACAGCATGACGAGCCATCACGCGGCGATGGCCGAGTTTCTACGGAGTATCTGACATGGGCATCGATATCAACGGCATCGCGCACGTCTATCTCACGGTTCAGGACTTTGCCAAAGCGCGGCCGTTCTACGGTGAGTTGCTGCCGTTCTTCGGCATGGTGTGCTTGGTGGACACCGACGAGCTGTACTACTGCATCGGCGGCCGTACCGGCATCGGTGTACGCGCTGCCTCGGCGGAGCATCGCGCGACGTCGTTCGACCAGTACCGTGCCGGACTTCATCACCTCTGCATCCGCGCGCGCAGTCGCGAAGACGTTGAGTCGGTGGCCGCGTTTGTCGCCGACGCCGGTGGCCGCATCGTTCACGGGCCGCGGGAGGACGCTTGGGCGCCGGGCTACTATTCGGTGCTGTTCGAGGATCCGTGCGGGACGCGCCTCGAGGTCAATCACGTACCCGGCAAAGGCCACTTGGCTTCCGACGCCAAGCCGCCGCTCGGCGCCGACACGCAGCGCGACCTGTCGCAGCCGTAGCGCCGCTGGCAACGGGCTTGTGGGAAATCCGTGACAGTTACCGATTTCGATCGATGGCGCTGTGTTCGAGCCCTAGGGATGAAGATGACTCGCAATCGGTAACTGTCACGGATTTCAGGGCACTACGAGCTGCACGACGGCTACGACCGCCAGCACGAACAGGGTCGTGAAAAGGATGCCCGCGACGATGAACTGCAGCGGCCGGCCACGGCTGAAGTCGCGTTCCTTGTTGGCCTTCTTCTGCACGCCGATTGCGGCGGCGAGCGTCGAGCCGACGAGCTCCCAAAACGAAAGGCCGTCACGGTCGGTTTTATCGTCGGTCACGGCTTATTCCCGCATTCGAATTGGGCGCCATGTTAGCCGATCGTGGGCATTTCCCCATTGACTCCGGCGAGTGCGGTCGCGATAGTCGGTCCACAGCACGCAACAGACGTGCAAGGACATCGAATGGTTGAACCCATCGAGGTACCGGGGAAGTGATCGGGATTCACCAGCGGATCCAAGCACCGTGATTTCACTCGGCGAGATCACGGCTTTCTTTCAAGTGATCCTCGTCGATCTGGTTCTGGCCGGCGACAACGCCATCGTCATTGCGCTGGCGGTGGCCACCTTCCCAGTTCGTGAGCGTGTGCGCCTGCTGATGCTCGGCATCCTCGCCGCCACGGTCATTCGCATCCTGTTCGCCTTCGCGACGGTGCAAGTCATGCAGGTCGTCGGCCTCATGTTGGCGGGCGGCATTCTGCTCCTCTGGGTGTGCTGGAAGCTGTGGCGCGAGATCTCCCACGTCCGCTCCATGGAATTGAGCCCGGTGTCGGGCATCTACGGCGCGCGCCCCGACGCCCCGCGCAAGACCGTCGGGCAAGCGGTCGTCCAAATCGTGATCGCCGACGTCACGATGTCGCTCGACAACGTGATCGCGGTCGCCGGCGTTGCGCGCGAGCACACGTGGGTGCTCGTATTCGGCTTGACCCTCTCGATCGCATTCATGGGCTTCTGCGCAACCGTGATCGCCAAGTGGCTGCAGAAATATCCCTTCCTCGCCTACCTCGGACTGTTCACCATCCTGTATGTCGCCTGCGCCATGATTTGGGATGGCTCGGTGCAGGTTTCTCAGTTGGCCCTGAATTAGCGCGCATCGGCACCCCAGCCGGGCCAGGCCTTCATAGTCTCTCCATTTTCTGCGCCGCCCTGCAGGGTCGTTAGCGCATTCAAAGGATTCACAAGCCCGCCTCACGAATTCCTAAGGGCCGTCTCAGGACCGTCTCGGCGAGCCCGCGTAGCGTGCCTCTCGCTTTCGCGGACAGGAGATGTGACGGTGATTGGACGACTGGGCGCAATGGCGTTGACGTTGGTGTTGGTGACGGCATGCGGCGCGATCAATCGCATGGCTGTCAATGTGGTCGGCAACAGCTTGAGCGCCGGTGGCACGGTGTTCGCGTCCGATCCCGATCCCGACTTGGTGCGCGAAGCCGTACCGTTCGGACTCAAGACCTACGAGAGCCTGCTGGCAGTTTCACCCAAACACGAAGGTCTGCTGCTCGCCGCAGCAAGTGGATTTGCTTCGTATGCCTACCTGCTCGAGCAGGAAGCATTGCTGGCGGATGGCGACATCGCCACCGTCCGCCAACAGCGCGAGCGCGCGAGTCGCCTGTACCTGCGAGGCCGAGACTATGCATTGCGGGGTCTCGCACTGCGTGACGAATCGTTCGTAGCGCACCTGCGCGGCGATCCTGAAGCGGCGCTCGCCAAGTTGGGTTCCGAGCAGGTGCCGTTTCTGTACTGGGCGGGGGTCAGTTGGGCAGCGGCGCTCGGTGCCGACAAGTCATCGCCGCTGTTGCTCGCCGAATTGCCGATTGCGGCTGCGCTCGTGCGCCGTGTGCTGGAACTCGATCCGGAGTTCGACGCGGGCGCCGCGCACGAATTCCTGGTCAGCTACGAAGCCAGCCGCCCAGGCGGTGATCTCGATGCCGCGCGGCTTCATTACACGCAGGCGCTCGCGTTGCAGCGCGGCAACAAAGCGTCGCTGCATCTCGCGCTCGCCGAAGGCGTGTGCGTAAACGAGCAGAACGTTGCCGAATTTCGCACGCTGGCGGCGCGCGCAATGGCAGTCGATCTCGATGCTGAGCCCGAGTGGCGAGTGGTCAACGCGCTAGCGCAGCGCCGTGCGGCCTGGCTCGTCGAACACCTGGACGAATTCTTCATCGACACGGAGATCCTCTGAACATGCGAAGACTCACTCTAATCTTGTTGCTTCTGGTCACTCCGCTTGCGTCCGCCAAGACGCTCAAGCTTGCGACACTGGCACCGGAAGGTTCGGTGTGGCACGACGCGTTGCAAGAGATGGCGCAGCGCTGGCGCGATTTGTCGAACGGTACCGTCGAGGTGCGCATCTATCCGGGCGGCGTGGCCGGCGACGACGACTCGATGGTGCGCAAGATGCGCATTGGCCAACTGCACGGCGCCGCACTCACGACGCAAGGCATGGCGTCGATCACTCCGGCCATGCGTGTCTTTCAGATGCCGATGCTGATACGCGACAACGGCGAGCTCGATTACGTGCGCGACAAGCTAGCCGACGAACTGGAAGCCGCGACCGAATCGGCCGGTTTCGAGCTGCTCGCTTGGAGCGACGTTGGGTGGGTGTATCTGTTCTCGCGCGCCGCGGTGACTGACCCGGAGGCCGCCCGTCAGCTGAAGCTCTGGATCGCACCGGGTGACACCGCGTGGACCGAGACATTGAAGGGCGCCGGCTATCGCCCCGTCGTCTTGCCGACCACCGAGATCTTGGGCGGGCTCCAGTCGGGCCTGGTGAATGCGTTCAATGCACCGCCCGTCGCGGCGTTGTCGTCGCAATGGTTCGGCATCGCCAACCACATGATGGATCTGCGCTGGGCGCCGCTGCTCGGTGCAGTGGTCGTCTCGACGGACTTTTGGAACGACGTGCCGCCGGCCCTGCAGACCGAATTGCAGGCGGCCGCGCGTGACGCCACCGCGAAGGCGCAGACGCACGTACGGCGCTTCGAATCCGAAGCTATCGCCGCTATGCAGCAATACGGCTTGACGGTGCACGCCGTGAGCGACGATGCCGCGCGACGCTTCGCCACCGAGATCGAGGCGAGCTATCCGAAGCTGATCGGCGCGTCGATTCCCGAACCCATCTATCGCAAGGCGCAGGCGCATATCGATGCCTACCGTAGCTCACGCTGACAACGCTGCGCTCATACCCTCGCTGCCGCGCGGTGGGTCGATCGAGCGCTGGCTAGTGGTGATCGCGCTGCTCGGCATGGTGGCATTGCCGATGCTCGAGCTGCTCGGTCGCGGCATCGGCGTGAGCATTCCGGGCACGATCGAGCTCACGCAGCTGTTGTGCTTGTGGGTGGGATTTCTCGGCGCGGTGCTTGCCACCGAGGCGCGCCAGCACCTCGCGCTCGTATTCCAGCAGCGCACCGATGCGGTCGCGGCGGCGCCAATGAAACCGTGGCTCGCAACGCTCGCGACCGCGATAACCCTGTGCCTGGCATGGGCATCGTTCCGGTTCGTCGCGGCCGAGATGCCATCGCCGGCTCGGATCGGCGGTTGGTTACCGGTTGCGGCGGGCGCTGCCATTTTGCCCATCGCGTTTAGTGCCATGGTGCTGCGTTTTGCATGGCACGCCGGTGATCTACGCGCGCGGTTCGGCACGCTCGCCATTGCCGCCTTGGCCGTGTTGCCCTTGGTGTTTCTCGATGAGTTGCCGCACGCGATGACCTGGCCGCTCGTGGCCGGTCTAGTGATGGCGGGTCTGCTCGGTCTGCCGATCTTTCTGGTGCTCGGCGGAACCGCGCTCGTGCTGTTGTTCGCCGACGGTGTGCCGGCAGCGGCGCTACCGGTGGAGACGTATCGCTTGGTGGTGTCGCCGACGATACCCGCCATTCCGCTGTTCACACTCACTGGATTCATACTCGCGAGCGGCGGCGCAGCCCGCCGTTTGGTGCGGCTGTTTCAAGCCTGGTTCGGGCCGTTGCCGGGCGGCACGGTGGTAGCGGTGACGCTCGTGTGCGCGTTCTTCTCGGCGTTTACCGGCGCTTCGGGTGTCACAATTTTGGCGCTGGGCGGTCTTCTGCTGCCAGCACTGATCGGTACTGGCCATCGCGAACCGTTGGCGGTGGGCTTGATCACTGCCACCGGGTCCATCGGTTTGCTATTTCCGCCGAGCTTGGCCGTGATCCTCTATGGCGTGGTTGCCAACGTGCCGATCCCGGACCTGTTTCGCGCTGGCGTGTTGCCTGGCGTGGTGATGGTTGCGGCCGTTGCCTGCTTCGGTGTGATTTCGACACGTCAGCGGGCGCCCGTGCGCTTCGACAGCCGTGAAGCGCGCAATGCGCTTTGGGATGCCCGTTACGAATTGCTGCTGCCGATTCTGGTGCTGGTGGCGATGTTCGGTGGCTTTGCATCCCTGATCGAGGCGGCAGCGATGACCGCGTGCTATGCGCTGCTCGTGGAAGGCGTGCTGCGCCGCGAACCGGGGTTCTGGGACCAGCTGCCAGGCATGCTCGTTCGCTGCACGACGTTGCTGGGGGGCGTGTTCGCCATCATCGGTGTGGCGATGGGGCTCACCAACTATCTGGTCGACGCCATGGTGCCGATGCAACTCGTCGATTGGGTGGAGGCGAACGTGTCCTCGAAGGTCGCGTTCCTGCTCGCCATCAACGTGCTGCTGCTCGTGGTGGGGTGCCTGATGGACATCTATTCGGCGATCTTCGTAGTGCTGCCGCTGATCATTCCCGCGAGCAAGCTGTTCGGCATCGATCCGCTACATCTCGGCATCATCTTTCTCATCAATCTCGAAATTGGGTATCTCACCCCACCGGTTGGCATGAATCTGTTTCTGGCGGCGTATCGTCTGGGCCGGCCGGTGCTCACCATCTATCGGAGCGTCTGGCCGTTCCTCGCAGTGCTGGTGTTGGTGCTGCTGCTCGTGACGTTCGTGCCTGGCCTCATCATCCGTGGCTGACGACGACCGCGGTCGCATTCCGGACAACGTCACGCGACTCGACGCTCCGCGGCGCCGACGGTATCGTGGGCCCCGATTTCCAAGGAGTGCACCGGCGCCAGTGGAACAGGCCGCGCCGACATTGGAGGAAGGTTTTCGCGTCGGGCGGTTCGAGGTGCATCCCAAGCGCCTCACCCTGGTTGCCGACGGCGAATCCGTACGTCTCGAACCCAAGGTCATGGCCGTGCTCGTCTATCTCGCCGAGCGCGCCGGCGACGTGGTCACCCGCAACGAGTTTGCCGAGCACGTCTGGCGCGGTCGCGTCGTCTCCGACGAAGTACTGTCGCGGGATATCTCGATCCTGCGCTCGAACTTGGGCGACAACGCCAAAGAGCCCGAGTACGTGATGACGGTGCCGCGGGTCGGCTACCGGCTGATCGCACCGGTCGCACCCTTGCATGCACCGCCGGCCGAGCTGCCCGCGGATGTTGCATCCGACAACGCATCGCTTCCGGACGGTGCGCGCAGGAATTCGGCCAGTGCTTCGCAACGCTTGCGATATCTCGTGCCGCTGCTGCTGGCGGTGCTTGGGGTCGCGCTCTGGTTGCGCTACGGACCTAAGCCTGAGCCCGATCATGCGTTGGATGCGCGCAACGTCGCTGTGCTGCCGTTCGTCAACTTGTCCGCATCGGCGGACGACGAGTACTTCGGCGATGGATTGTCCGAGGAGATCATGCACACGTTGGCCGGCGTCGATGGCATTCGCGTGGTCGCGCGTACATCGTCGTTTGCGCTGCGCGACTCGAAGGACGACGTGCGCGACATCGGGCGCAAGCTCAACGCCGGTTCGATTCTCGAGGGCAGCGTACGCCGTGACGGCGAACGGCTGCGCATCACCGCACAGTTGGTCGACGCAAACAGCGGTCTGCACGCGTGGTCGGAAAGCTACGATCGAAGCCTGTCGGACATCTTCGACGTGCAGAACGAGATCTCCACAGCCATTGCCAATCGCCTGCTCGGCACCTTGGCGCCGGGGAGCCGAGTCGGGAGCGAACCCACCCGCGATCCGCGCGTGTATCAGCTGTTCTTGCGCGCCAATCACGCGTTGCGCCGGCGCGGCGCCGAGCCACTGGTACGGGCTGTGGATCTGTTCGAGCAGACGCTCGAGTTGGATCCCCAGTTCGGCCGCGCGTATGCGGGACTGGCGGAAGCCTACACGCTGCAACCGAGCTACCTGGGTACGATAGAGGCGGAAGCGCACACACTCGCGTTGGCGGCAGCCGACCGTGCCGAAGCGTTGGGTGCAGGCGAAGGCCGCGCGCGTGGTGTGCGTGCATTTCTGAACTTCCGTTCGCGACAGTGGAGTCAGGCCAAAGCCGACTTCGAGGCGGCCATTGCTTCGAGCCCCGAGGATTCGGATCTGCAGCAGTGGTATTCGCAGTACCTCGCCAACGTCGGTTGGATGCGCCACTCGTATGACGTCGCAAAAGGCGCGGTGGACGGTGACCCGCTGTCGCCGGCGGCCAATCAGCGACTGGCGGTCATCAGCCTATGGATGGGCGATCGCGACGCGGCCACTCGACACTTTGCGCTCGCCGAGGAGTTGGGCGCCGGCGCTCCGGGGTTGCCGGAGGCTTACATCGCCTTTCTCTTACTCCAAACCCGGGTCGACGAAGCGCGCGATTGGTTGCTCTCCACCCAGACGATGCGCGGTCGCGACACGTCTTGGATCGATCCGGTGTTCGAGGCAATCACGCATCGGGGCTCGGTAGAACGAGCGCTCATGGTCCTCGATGCCGGCTTTCGAGGCGGTGCCTTCAGCGCACGTTTGTACTTCGGTGCATTGTTCTTCATGGCTGACGTCGACGCTTTGTATGGCGCGATGGAACAAATCGTCGTCAGCCAAGATCCGTTCGACGTCGAACTGTTCTTCAGCAAGGAAGGCCGTCCGCTGCGAGAAGATCCGCGGTTTGCCAATCTCATGACCGAGATTGGCCTCGTGGATTTCTGGCGCGCCGAGGGATGGCCGGACATCTGCGACGAGCCGACGTCGACGCTCGTCTGTCGCTGAAACTCACGCCGCCGGCTTGGCTGGTGCCGGATTGGTACTCAAGAACAGTGATTGCGTGAGTGCGGCGAAGAAATCGCGATATGGCTCCGGATCATCGACGCGCTGCAGCCCGAAGTTGGCGTTGAGGCGCACTTCGACGCTGGTCGATGAGTTCTCGCGCACGGTTGCTGTCACCGCGAGTTCGATTACGCCGTCGTAGCGAGATGCAGTCACGAGGCCAAGGCGAGCATCACCGCTCTTGATCACGAAACCGAGGTCCTGCAGCGTCTGCATCACCGCTTGCAAGGCGACTGTTTTGTCGACGTCGTCGAAGGTGCGGGATTGGTAGCTGCGCGTCTCGACCGCGCTTTGATCCATCTGCAGCGATACCGATGGTTCTGATACACAGCCCGCAATTGACGCGAGCAACATACTCAGCGCGATGATTCTCATAGTTCATTCTCCAGAAACAGTGCAGTGGTCATGGCATCGAAGATGCGGGCGTAGAATTCCGGTTGCTCGATGAGGCCCGACTTGTCGAGCATCGGTGTGCCGACGTCGTCGAACACGGTCCGTTGGCAGGCCGCATAGACGGTCGGCGCGTCCTGGTCCGACACTGTCATCGACAGAGCCAGAAGCTCGCGTTTCGGCATCGCGTACTCGATGCCGGTGAGCAGCAGTAGCCCGACCTGCAGCACCGTGTTACGTGGTTGCGAGACGTCGGTCTGCTTCGATGCGCCGATCAAGCCCAAATCGTCTTCGAGCGCTACGACTGTGAAGCCGAGATCGCGTAGTGCGTCGGTGGCAACGCGCATCACAGTCGCGCGATCGGCATCGACGAACGCGCGGCTCTGCACGTCGCGTCGTTCAGCAACGGCATCGTCGAGTCGGAATGATGGCGGTGTGCTCTGGCAGCCACAGAGCCCGGCGGCGAGCAGTGGTATGAGCAATCGTCGGCACAGCATGACGGCATCCGCGGATCAAAAGCGGCTGGCGTGGTAGCTCAGATCGCGCACGCGGGCGTCACCGTCGAACTTGACGATCACGGTCAGGGTTCTTTGCGTCCGCGTACGGTGGCCGCTGGAACGCTGACCGCCCACACCGGCGAAGCCGCCCGCGTCGTTGCCGAACCCACCAATCACGAGTCCGAGCCCGGCAGCAGTGTTTTCGTAGCTGACTTCGGTCGCGAAGCGATCATAGATCCACACTTCGTTGCGGTCGGCGTCGGTGGAAACAATGTTCGGTGAACCGATGACTTCGGCAACCTCGGCATTCGACATACCGATGCGAACGTGCCGTTGTACGGTGCCGAGCGTCATCGCCGCCTCGTCGTCAGGCGGCGGGGGTTGCGTCCCGCCGCCGGCGTTGCAGCCGGTCAGCGCAAAGAAGAGCGCGATCAATGCGGCACGGCCGTGGTTCGAGTGATTCATGTCTTTACTCCAGTGTCGAGGTGAGGGACGGAATGCGGCGCGCGACCTGCGCGCTACCGAACAGGGTGCCGCGCCGCTCGGCGATCAGTTCGAGGTGATGCGGCTCCAGGAATCCGACGATCAGGTCGTCGTCATCTTGGTCGCCAGGTAGCCAGCCGCCATCGATCAGCTCGCGAAAGGCACCCGTCTCGGGCGACAACACGGTCGCGACGTTGCCGTCGATTTCCACGAGCAGCCAGACGTAGCCATCGAACTCGATGTCTTCGATGTCGAGCAGCGGAACGCTGACCACGGTCCAGTCGCCAAGACGGCGCACCATGGCGTCGAGTTCGTGGCGCTCACCGTCCTCGTCGACGCCGCTGATTCGTAACAGACCGCTGGCGCCGTCTACGACTTCGACCTCGATGGCGGGTACGTCTTCGTCGGCCACTTGCCAAGTGCCTTCCCACTCGGCGGGATCGATCGCGGCGGGTTCGGTACCCAGCGGTTCGAGGCTGTATGTGCAGCCGGCGGCCAGACTGACCGTCAGTAGCACTGCCATTGTTTTCATGTCGGCTCCCCGCCCGCAAAGTTCCCGACCAGGATGGGCGGTGGGGCCGTGACGGTCCTGAAAGAACCCTTCAGGATTCGCTAGGTAGCATTGAAAGTGGCTTAGGGCGCCTGGAACGGGGGCTAGCGGGCCTAGTTTTGTCGACGGGATTGGCCGACGGACGCTTCAGGCGTGGTGGCTGAGCTGGTCGCCGCAATCGCTAGGCCGGCTCGTTCTCGATCCGTGTCAGCCAGTAGTCCGCATCGAAATGCCGATCGCCCAGCAGATGGCGCCACAAGCGAATGCGGTTGATGTACTCGAGACGGCCGGTATCCGCTTCGAACCATGGCTCCGGGGAAGTGAGCAGCGTATGCGCGTGTTCGGGATCGGGGGCTTCCTTGACGAAAAAGATCGGCCGCTGCGCAAAGTGGTCGTTGTCGAGATCGGACGTGTCCCACAGGCGCACTTGTTTGACAGTAGGGCAGATACGGATCTTGAACATGTAGCGCAGATGGTCGGAACGGTTCACGCCGCCGCCATGCCACATGCCATGGTGGAGAAAAAGCAATGTCCCCGCTGGACACACGACGTGCTGTTGACCACGCACGTTTTGATAGCGTCCGATCGCCGCCTCGCTGACGATGCGCAAGTGCGTGCCCGGTACGAAGCGCGTGCCACCCATCTCGCGCGTCACCTCGTGCGGGAAGTACATGATCTGTAGATCGAATGCCCGGCGCGTGTCGATGGTGGAGTCCTGGTGTGTATGCTGCGAGACGTTCGGTACGCCCAGCGCCTCGTAGAACGCCGGCGGAAACGTGATGTGTAGGAAGTGGTGGTCGAATACGGCGTTTGGCCCGACCAGGCTCTCGATGGCACCGCGCACCACGGGCAGTGCGAGCAGTTTCGCGATCGCGCTTTCAGCGGGGTACGCCTTTGCGAGCGGAGTGCCGGCGGCAATCGCTGGTATCGCGCTTGCGGCCAGCAGCTTGCCGTAGGTTTTCAGGAGCTTTTCCGTGCTTGCCGCCGGCGGCCGGCCGACGTCGGTCAAGAATTGCTCGTTGATCTCGGCCGGCACCACGCCGTCCATGCGCAAATAGCCGTGCGCGACGAAGCGTGCCATGTCGGGGGTCTTCAAGAGCACGCGGTCAGCCATCGACGTCCACCAGTTGTTCGAAGAAGAACTCGTATTTCAGGTACGAAGTCGTGAACTCGGTGCCGGGTGCGTGTGGTTGCAGCTGCGAGGCTTGGATGAGCCGCCAACCATCGCGCAATGCCGCGAGCCCGGTTCGATACGGTGGCTCGTCGGCATCGCCTGCCATGTGATCGGTGATCCCCGTGCCGTCGTACTGCGACCAAGCAACGACTCCGGAGTCGAGCGCCGAATCGGCGAGATAGAGCACGAGCACTTTCTGTCGTTTCGCCATTCGCGCAGGATAACCAATGGTAAGGTTGACGCCTACGCAAGAGGGGATCGAGTTGCTCACCATCGGTACCACGCCGGTTTGGGAAATGCCCGAATGTTTCGAGCTCAACCGGTTGCCGATGCATGCGTCGTTCGACCACCATCCCGATGTCGACAGCGCGCGCAACGCGGCCAGCGCTTGGCGTATCGATTTCGTGCCTCAATGGCGCTTTCGCTTGCTCAGTTCACCACACGACGCGCCGGCAGACTTCACGGCCCGCGACTACAGTGATGACGACTGGGCGCTCGTCGACGTACCGGGCAATTGGACGATGCAGGGCTTCGATGCGCCCCACTACACCAACGTCGTCATGCCATTCGCCCTCGACCCGCCACACGTGCCGGAAGTGAACCCAACCGGGCTCTACCGCACGGCATTCACGCTGCCGCGCCGGCTTGCAGGCAAGCGGTTGGTGCTGCACATGGGTGGCGCGGAAAGCGTGCTGCTGGTCTGGCTGAACGGAGCGTTCGTCGGGCTCGCGAAGGATTCGCGCCTCCCCTCCGAGTTCGACGTGACCGCGCACGTGCGCCGCGGACGCAACGTGCTCGCCGCGATGGTGATTCGCTGGTCGGATGCGAGCTATCTCGAGGATCAAGACCACTGGTGGATGGCCGGCATTCATCGTCAGTGTTACCTGTATGCCACCAACGCCCCGTACGTTGCGGACGTACGGGTGACGGCGGATTGGCTCGGCAACCGCCGTGGCCGACTCGCGGTCGAGGTCGACGTGGGCGGCGCACCCGACGGTGCGGTTGTGCGTGCTCAGCTCGAGACCTTGCGAGGGCGACGAGTCGGCCGCGCGATGGAGGCCGTGGTTCCCCGCTTCCGCAGTCACTCGCTGCGCGCGCAATTGGTGTCGAGCGTGCTGTTCGAAGGTGCAACCGTCCGGCTCGGTGGCGAACTTTCCGTCGATCCCTGGCATCACGAGCGGCCCACGCGCTACCGGTTGACGATCGAGCTCGTCGGCAGCAGTGGCGGGTGCCTTGGGGCCACTGCTGTGCGTGTAGGTTTCCGGCGAGTGGAAGTTCGCGACCGTGCACTTCTCATCAACGGCGAGCGCGTGCTCATCTACGGTGTGAACCGCCACGATCATCATCCATCGCGCGGCAAGACGGTCACGATCGACGACATGCGCGAAGACTTGGTGCTGATGAAGCGCTTCAACTTCAACGCGGTGCGCACCTGTCACTATCCGAACGACGCACGGCTCTACGACCTCGCCGACGAGCTCGGCCTTTACGTGATCGACGAGGCAAACGTCGAATCGCACGCACGGCAACGATCGCTGTGCCACGATCCCCGCTATCGCGCTGCCATCGAAGCGCGCTTCATGCGCATGGTGGCGCGTGACCGCAATCATCCATCGATCATCGCTTGGTCGCTGGGCAACGAGGCTGGCTATGGCGACGTGCACGAAGGCATGGCGGCGTGGTCGCGGTCGACCGACCCGACGCGGCCCGTACACTACGAAGGCGGATTTCAAGTCGCTTGGCCGCGGTTTCACGGCGATTCGCTCGCGCGCATGCACCAACGTGTTGGCATCGATCATCCGGCCACCGACATCGTCTGTCCGATGTATCCATCGATTGCCGATCTCGCCGCTTTCGACCGTCGCTACCGCGGCGACAAGCCGCTCATCATGTGCGAGTACTCGCACGCCATGGGCAATTCCAACGGCAGCCTCAAGGACTATTGGGATCTGATCGAATCGAGCCGCGGCCTGCAGGGCGGATTCATCTGGGATTGGATCGATCAGGGGCTCGATACAACCAACGCCGACGGTTTGCACTACTGGGGCTTCGGCGGCGATTTCGGCGATGAACCGAACGATGCCAATTTCTGCATCAATGGTCTGGTTTGGCCAGACCGCTCACCGCATCCTGGCATTTGGGAACACCATCGCATTGCATCGCCCATCCGTGCGACACGTGATGGCGGTCGTATCCGCATCGAGAATCGTTCGAGTTTCAGCGATACAGCAGCCTTTCAGGTGCGTGCGTTGTGGTTGATCGACGGTGTAGTAGCGGCCACGCACGACGTACCGCTGCGTCCAATTCCACCGCGACGCACGCGGGCGGTTGCAGTTGCACAACCGCGCCTCGAGGTACTGCCGGGCAGTGAGTTGGTGTTGCGGCTGGTCTATACGTTGCGACGTGCAACGCCATGGGCACCTGTCGGGCATCAAGTCGGCTGGGATGAATGGCTGGTGACGCGTAAGCGATCTCGCCAACGGATGCGTAAGGTCGCACTGGAGATCGACGATCGGTGCGTGCGCGGCGCTGACTTCGAGCTGCGCTTCGATGCGCGCGGCGCGCTGCGGCGATGGCGGGTGGCCGGTGGCGACGTGCTCGCGAACACACCGCGACTCGATCTTTGGCGCGCACCCACCGACAACGATGGCATCAAGTTGCGCGATCCGCCGGGTGGCGTGTTGGCGAAATGGTTGGCTTGGGGCTTGCCGACTCTGCGCGGTCGTATGCTGCGGGTGCGCAGTGTTCGGGCTCGCGACCGCCTTCGCATCGAGCGGGCGCTCGAGTATCGGCTACGCAACGGCAAAGCGCCGGTTCGGGCCCAGCAGCGTTGCACCGTGCTGGCCGACGGCTCGGTGTTGTTGGAACACGTCGTGACCGTGCCGAAGGGGGCGGCCGACCTACCTCGCATCGGCTTGGCACTCGGGCTGGTGGACGAATTCGATCGTGTCGCCTATTACGGCCGCGGGCCGGAAGAGAATTACGGCGATCGGAAGTACGGATATCCGCTCGGCCGTTACCAAGGCGGTATCGACGACGAGTACGTGCCGTACATCGTGCCGCAGGAACACGGTAATCACACGGACGTGCGCTGGTGTGCGGTCGAATCGGCGCACATGGGGCTACTGTGCCAACCGGCATCGCCGGCACAGTTTTCGGTGAGTCGCTATTCCGACAATGCGTTGTTCGCTGCCCGGCACGGCGTCGATCTCGAACGGGATGACTGCGTGCACTTGCACCTGGACTACGCACAACGAGGGGTGGGCACGGGTGCCTGTGGCCCCGACACCTTGCCTGCCTACCGCATCGCATCCGGGCGGCACGAATTCCGCTGGTGGATTCGGCCGTATCGCTTGGGCGAAGATCCGGGACGCATGGCCCGCGACGGAATCCCGCGCCCGTGACCGCGCTCGAACGACATTCGCGCAACCGATCGTTCACTTGGCAGCAGCCGGCGCCACCGTACCGGCGCATTACGATGGAGCAGGCGGAGCGTTATCGGCACGATGGCGGCTTCGTTCTGGAGCACGCGTTCGGTGCGGCGGAGATCGCCGCGGTAACGGCCGCGATCGAGCCGCTCGAGCAAGAGACCGAGGCGTTTCTCGCGACGCGCCCTGATGGCCGCTACGGCATCGCGCGGGCCGGCGAGATCACCTTCAGGCCGCATCTCGTCACGCGCTCCGCCGTGCTGCGCGAGTTCGCTCGCCACCCAGTGTTCTGCGATCTCGTGCACGACTTG
>QJXZ01000094.1 GCA_003248125.1 Gammaproteobacteria bacterium
GTAGTACTCACGCGCCTTGGCAACCGGATCGCCGATGTCCTTGGTATCGACGAACTTGACGCTCTTGGCGAGCTTGCCATCCCGCACGTCCAGACACGCGATGAGCCGCTTGCTCAACACGTGGCGTGCTCCCAGCTGCCATCCCATGCCGCGAATCGCGCCAGCAAGTCGAGCCCCACACGGCCGCTCTTCTCCGGGTGAAATTGGGTGGCCACGTAGTTGCGGTGACCTAACGCACACGCGAACGTGCCCTCGTACTCGGTCTCGGCCAACACCAAGCGCGAGTCGGCCGGCACGGGGTAATACGCATGCACGAAGTAGAACTCGTCACCCGGCCTGATACCGGCGAGTACCGGGTGCGCGCGTACGACGCGCACTTCGTTCCAGCCCATGTGCGGAATTTTGAGCGCAGGGTCGTCGAGCCGAAACCGCACCACACGCCCGGGCAACAAGCCGAGCGTGGTCGTATCGTTTTCTTCGGAGTGATCGAACGAAATCTGTAGGCCGAGGCAGATGCCGAGCAGCGGTGTGCCTGCCCGGTAGATTGACTCGAGTGCGCGATCGAGCCCCCGTACCTTCAGGCTACGCATGGCGCTGCCCGCAGCCCCGACACCGGGAAAGATCACCCGTTCGGCACGAGCTACCGCCGCCGCATCCGCACTGATGACGGCCTCCAGCCCAACCTCTGCACACGCTCGCTGTACGCTGCGCAGGTTGCCCGCATCGTAGTCGATGATAACGGTCGTCATGGGCAGACACGAATGAGCGAGCGGCGCATGCTAGTGGCCGGTGACAACCAGTTCAATAGTGCCCATACCTCGGCGGCAAACGCGCGGTGCCGAGCCGCACCAAGCCGAGACAGCGACGACGGCCCCGCCTCGCGCGCGCGTCTGTTCGGGCGATGCGCGCGGCCGCAACGCCGCAATCATCTACCGCCAGCACCGAAGCGAGCGAACTGCTCGACCTCTGCACGCGTCAGTACGCCGACGATCGGCGCGATCATAGGGGCCGTGGTCCGTCGCACGCACAATGCCTCGGCGCCCGTGCGATCGAGCTTCTCGAGGGCCTCATAGACAGTGGCTTGAAAATCGATGCTGGTCACGTCCTCGCGCAGGCCTGGCACTTGCATGAGCTCGATTTCGCCGTCGGTCGGCGCCTCGTCGGCGGCGAGGTAACGCGCGAGATCCGCCGCGTTCAGGATACTGCGCAGCCTGCCCCGCCCGGATTCCACCACGATCCAGCGCGGCTTCGATGCCAGCGCGCGCTGGGCGATCGTCACCTCAGTCACCTCGTCGAGACGAACGAAGTCCTTGGTCATGAGGCTCGTGACACCCGCCCGCTGCAAATGCGCGGTCGCGGGGTTGATTTCGTAGACGAGGCCGAGTCGCGCAAGCAACGTTGAGAACACGGATCGCTCGCGAAACAAGTGGCTCGCCGTCATGGTCGCGACAACGATGATGAGCATCGCGGGCAGCACGATGTGCGGATTGGCGGTGAGCTCCAAAATCGCCATGAGCGCCGCGAGCGGCGCTTGCAGCATGGCGCCCATCACCGCGCACATACCGAGCATCACGTAGAAACCGGCTGACGAACTGTAGTCCGGCGCCAGCCAGAACGCGCCGAGACCGAGCAAGCCACCCAGCACGGCACCCACCATCAACGACGGGCCGATGAGCCCAACCGGAAGGCCGAGGCCCACGGATGCCGACGTCGCGACGATCTTGAACAGCAGCACGAGCGCGAGCACCTTCACCGTCGCGGTACCGGAAAGCGCGGCATTGACGGTGTCGTAGCCGACGCCCATCACTTCGGGTGCGACCAATGCCACCATTCCCGTAATCGCCCCCGCAAGCACACATCGCACTACCACCGGGATTCTGGAAATCGAAGCAAAAAATCCCACACAACGAATGAACACGACTGCGACGACACCGCACACGACACCGGCCGACAGAATGTAGGGGATCTCCAAGAGCGAATTCATGGCGACCGCAGGCACGTCGAATGCCGGTGCCGAGCCATAGAACGCGCGCATGATGAGCGTGG
Source organism: Gammaproteobacteria bacterium (assembly GCA_003248125.1). GTDB lineage: Bacteria > Pseudomonadota > Gammaproteobacteria > Pseudomonadales > Azotimanducaceae > SZUA-521. Next base: position 2,047 of record QJXZ01000094.1, read on the forward strand.
CGGTGACCGCCGCGACGATCACGGGAATGAAGCTCGCAATCGCGTACTCCATCATCACCACCTCGGTCGCGAGGATTACGCCTGCAATGGGCGTATTGAACGAGCAGGCAATGGCGGCGGCCGTACCGCAACCCACCAACGTGCGAATGCTGTTGTTCGGCAAGCGGAAGGCCTGACCGAGCAAACTCGAAGTCGCCGCACCCAAATGAATGGCTGGACCTTCGCGACCGCCCGATGCGCCGCTCGACAGCGCCACGATGCCGCCGAAGAACTGCGTGAGTGCATTGCGCAACCGCAGACGCCCCTGATGATGTCCCAGCCGCTCCATCACGTGAGCAACGCCGACGCGGCGATCGGCCGGTCGCATGAACTGCAGTACGACACCGATCAGCAGCGCACCAGCAACCGGCAGGCCAATACGCCACTCGAGGGCGAGGGCCTCGAAATTCTCGCTCGATGCGCCGGGCAGGAGCTGCATGGTCGACAACTCGATCGCGCGCCGGAATGCGAGACTGACCAGCGCCGTGGAGGCGCCGGCAACGATCGCCAGCAACACCAGTTGCGGCAGCGCATCGACATTCGCGAGCCGGGTGCGGAAGTAATCGAGAGACAATCGCCGGCCAAGGCCGGCTCCATCGTTCGCCATTTGCTCATCTTAGCCGGTGTCGGTGCGAGAACGCAGGCGTCGCGCGCCGGCAACGAAGGCTCAGGTGGTCGCTAGTTCGAGCTTGTGGCTGGGCCGGTTTCGCAACGCACCGATCGCGATCACCAGAAACATCAATCCGCCCACGGCGGCAGCGAGCCCACCGAGTCCCATGATGCCCATACCGAACGTCTGCGCGAGCCCTTCGAGCACCTGGTCGGCGCCGGCCACCTTGCGCTGCACACCGTAGCCACCCGAGATCGCGAGCCCCGATATGTGCAAGAGCTGACCACCGGCAAACACGTACGGCTGCAACGACAACATGCGCGAGCTTGTGATGGGATGGCCCAACGACGGGAGCAAGAAATAGGCAATGCCCATGAAGGCGAGCGTTACCGCCACGATGGAGCCGTGGTAGTGCGCCGGAATTACCGTGTTGGCACCCTCGATCAGAAAACCCAGCGCGCCGCCGGCAGCGAATAACGTCAGCGAACAGAGCAGCGTCGCGCGCAACGGTTCCGCACCCTCGAGCCGTGCCCCGCCGTCGAACAGCGCCACGAGGATCACCACGCCTAGCGGCAACGCAGCGAGTCCACCCCAGCGCATGAGCATCGTGAATCCACCGATGCCAGCTTCGGTCGTGACGCCCGCTGCGTAGATGAACGGCACGGCCACCAAGGGCAACGCGACTAGCGCGAACAGTGAATTGCCGAACCGCCGCGACAATTTGATCCGGCTGCCCGACGCTCGCACCAGCAGGTACCACGCAATCAACACCAGCACCGTGTTGGTGAACTGCAGCACGTGACCGCCACCCCAAAACAACACCTCGAAGTACTGCTCACCACGGATGTCGCTTGGAATCGAGAGCATCGATACGGCGATACACGCCACGGCGATCTGCGTTGTGATTGCCGCCACCACGAGTGCGAATCGCACCACCTCGATCTCGCGATCGGCATCGACGTGCCGCATCCAGCTACGGAGATACGCCGACGCCTGCAACACCATGCCGGTGGCGAGTGTACCCAGTCCGGCAAAAAACCAAGGGTGCTGTAGCACCGGTACGTAGTTGTTCATCAATGGTTGGTCCGCGCCCACGAACGGTGCGAGCGCGATCATGGCGGTGCCGACCACGGCCAAGGCGAATGCAATCGGCTCGGCGCGCGACTTGGCGTTGGCGCCAAACACCGTCCACACCACACCGGCGCATGCCATGAACCACACGAGTACGGACAGGTCGACGTGCACCACTAGGGCAACGTGAAAGAAGTCCGTGCCGGGCAACAGTTCCGAGACCACCGGCGTACGTGCCACAACCAACAGCAACGACAGTAGCCCAGCCGCCAGCAAAGCAAAGACGCCTAGACCAATCCAGGCGACCGCGCGGCGCTTGATGGAAACGTCCAGCGCCCGCACGAAGTCGAGCATCGGCGACATCACCCCACCTCCGCCAGCAGTGCGCGTACGGTGTCGACCATGCTGGGCACGGACACACTCTCGCCGAATGTCGCCCGCACCCGGCCCTCGTCGTCCAACAGGTAGATTTGCGCGCTGTGCGCAATCGTATAGCCGAGCGCAGACTCGAGCGGTTGCCGCTCGGCGTAGACGTTGTAGCTCGCCATCGCCGATTCGATCGCCGCGTGGTTGCCCGTCAGCCCGACGAACCCGGCGCCGAAGTACGATACGTAGGGTGTTAGCCGTTCCAACGTGTCACGGTCGGGGTCGATCGTGACGAACAGCACTCGGATCGCCGCGTCGTGGCGAACCGCATCGACGACGTCTCGCATCCGCGCGAGCGCTGTCGGGCACACGTCGGGACAACTGGTGAAGCCGAAGTTCAGCAATACGATTTCGCCTTTGAAGTCGGCCAAACGACGCGTGCCGCCGAGCGTACTCGTTAGCTCGAAGTCGCCACCCAAGGTGTAGAGCACGGGCAATGGCTGTGGCGTGGCCAACCTGACACTCTGCCAACCAATAACTCCGGCCAACACGGCACAGGCGAGCAACATTGCAGTCAAACGGTTCACGCCGCGATCCCAGGCGCAACCACTCGGGCGGTACGCTGCAGCGCCCGGCTCGCATACAACGCTGCGCCGAACACGAACAGTGCGACACCTTGGTGGGCGGCAGCCAGTGCGATCGGCACACGCATGACGAGGGTTGCGATGCCCAACGTCACCTGCAGCGCGAGACAGGCCACCAGTACTGCGACACCCACCCGTACGTGCCTTGGCAAGTGCGTGCGCGACACGACGAACGCCAACCAGGCGATCATGGCAGTTAGCACGTAGGCAAGAATCCGGTGATTGAACTGAATGGTAACTGGGTCCGACATGGCGGCGAGCCACGCCGGTGTAGTTGCATAAAGACCGTCGGGAAAAAAGCTTTCACCCATGAGCGGGAAGGTGCCGAACAGGAATCCGGCGCGGGTACCGGCAACCAGCCCTCCGGACAGGATCATCACGAACACGAGCACCGACACGACGTGGGCGAGGCCCACCGCCCGACCGGAAGCTGGTGTTCGCATTTGCGGGTTCAGCAACGGGTACGCGAGCCACAACATGTAGCCGTAAATCAGCACGGCAAGTCCCAGATGTGCAGTTAGCCGCAGATGGCTGACGCGCGGTTCGTCGACCAGACCGCTTTGCACCATGTACCAGCCCATCAAACCTTGCGCGCCGCCGAGCACAAACAGCCCGAACAGCTTTCCGATCAAAGGTCGCTGCACATAGCCCTTCGCGATGAACACGAGTAGCGGTAGCAAAAACACGATGCCGATCAGCCTACCCAGCAATCTGTGGGCGTACTCGAACCAGAAGATGAACTCGAATTCGTCGAGACTCATGCCATAGTTCACCAACTGATACTCGGGGAATTGTTTGTACTCTTCGAACGTCTCGAGCCACTCCGCTTCGCTCAGCGGCGGTAGCACACCGACGATCGGCTCCCATTGAGTGATCGACAATCCGGAGTGCGTAAGACGCGTCACACCACCGAGCACCACCATACCGAACACGACGACGGCACACGCGACCAGCCAAATGCCGATGATTCGATCTCGATGGTTCGTCACGTCGCTTTGCATCAAGAAGCACTCGGCAGGGGTACTGAAAAACGCACGACTCCCAGCACCAACAGTGACGCCACCACGTTGTGTGCAAGCATCAATGCCAGCGGCAATCCGTTTACGACCCCGAGCGTCCCGATGATGACCTGCGAGACGAGCAGCGCCAGCAGCACCGCACCCCAACGCATGGCACGACCACCGCACCGCCATGCGGCCACGCCGAGGCCGGCGACGGTCAGCGCGGTTACGACTGCGCCCGCGCGATGCGCAATGTGGATGAAACGCTGCGAGTCATCCATCAGTATGCGACCTCCGTGGTCGAGCGCGAGCTCGCGGAAATACCAGAACGATTGTGCGACGTCCGCGCCGGCGGCCATCGTGTCGCATTGCCACAACCCCGGACAAGCCACACCGGCGAAGTTGGCGCTCGTCCAGGCCCCGAGTGTTACCTGCAGGGAAACGGCAGCGAGCGCAATCCAATGCCAATGGCCTGGTACGCCCAAAGCGGTCGACGACCGCACGGCGAGCAACAACCAAAACGCGAGCGTCAGCAACGCCACACCACCGATCAAATTCGCGGTCGCGACCGCCGGCATGGTCTTCAAGTAGCTGGCTGGGCCAATGACGGCCAATGCCAGCACGACGGCCACCATGAGCAGCGGCAACTGCTTCGCCGTGCCCGCGAGACCGCGGGCACGCGTCAGATAGACCGTCGCCGCGACCAATACGACTAGCGCCGTCGCGACGGCACGGTGCGTCTGCTTGACGAACTGGGCTGGGGTGAGCGCGCGGACGGTGGCATCCGTACTCGAGCTGGTCAGCTCGGCGGCTTCGATGTGACCGTAGCAATCCGGCCAGTCGGCACAGCCCAAGCCCGCCTCCTGATGGCGGATGTACGCGCTCAAGCCGTTGATCGTGAGCGTGGCCACAAGAAGCAGCCAAATGCATACCTCGAGTCTCCGTGCGCGGGTCGACGCATTGTCCAACAGCACCCCCTCTTGGCCATTAGGTAGTTTCACCAACGACTCGTCGACGTCGTGACTCCGCGTCGCCTGCTATTCTTGCGGGATGACCGAAGTCGTCCTGTTCACCATCGTCGCAGTCGGCCTCTACTTCTTCACGGACTGGGCGCTGCGTGCCATCGAGCAGTCGCATGGCTCACCGCTGCCGTACCGCAACGTGGTGTTCTTCGTCATCATCCTCATCGCCGCTGTGGTGAGCTTCGAGATCATTCAGCGCCTCCTGCAGGGTGGCCCATTGTTCTAGGGGGCAACGAGCCACCGTCGAACACGAAGTCGCCGCGTTCGGCATCGAAATCGATGACGAGCACATCGGCGGGAGCGAGCTTGACGCGCTGCGTGCGCTGGTACTGATAGCCCTCGATCCGCGCGTCGTCTTTCAGTCGCACCTTGACGTCGATGTCTCCGGCCGGAACCGATAGACGTTGGTAGACCGAAGCCCGGCCGTCACGGTGAATGCCACGCGGTAGTAGCGTCGCATCGAAGACCACCCGGTCATCGAGCGCAAGCTCGAGGACAAGCGGCGAACGCTCGCGTGGGCAGACGGTCGATTGCCGCATGTTGGGCGCCAGCTGCGCCAATTCCTCAGCCGTTCTTTCACGACATGGCGCGATCGGCGCACCCGCGTGCCGTAGGCTGAGTTTGATCGTGGCAAGCCCGGCATCGAGGTGTCGGTAGGCCGGACCCGGCGCTAAGGCACCGACGAGGCCGATGAACATGGCAAACGCTACGAGCTGTCCCAACGAACGAAATACGACAGTCTTCATGCCGCATCCTCCCGTGCGGTACGCATCGTGCGAAGCACTCGCTCGAGCACCTCGCCCTCATGCGCGGCGGCCCAAAGCACCCGCACCTTGCTCTTGCCCGCCAGCGTGCGTAGATGCGGCATTCGGTCGCCTTTGAAGCGCTGCTCCGTCCACTCGCTACCCTTTCGAAAGTAGCAATCCGCCGGCGGGCAGCCGGTGACGAGCACACCGGCGACCCGATCCTGGCGTGCCACATAGTCGGCGAACGATGGCGGTAGCATTCCGATGCAAGGCAGGCTCAAGCAGCGCACATCGGTCGACTCGATGCCGGTGACCGCGAAGGCGCGTTCACAACCGAACACGAACACCACAGGCACGTTGCTCGCCGCGAGCGCACGCTCGGTCTCTAGCCGTAAGCGATCGAGCGGGAATGCGGGCATCTCGATGCCCGATACCAGCTCGGCAACGTTGCGAAACGGTGTGGCCGATGGACACGAACCCTCGCAAATGCCGCAGGCGGTGCATAGATCCGGATCGACCACGGCCTGCCGCAATTCAGGCTTGTAGCTGTGCGGCGTCATGGTGATCGCTTCATATGGGCAATCCTTGAAGCACCAACCACAACCATTGCAATTGGCCGGATTGACTACCGCGGGTGCCGCTTCGATCGACTGCTCGCCGGGGAAGAGCCAAGGCACGACCGCGAGCAGTGTCGTGATCGATACCAACAGGCCCCACACTTCACCGGCTCCCAACGAGTCGAGCAACGGATAGGTGTTCAAGTAGAGCCAATCGAGCTCGACGATGGCCACGGTAGTCGATAGGTCGGCCGGCCCCGCGCTCACCGCGGGTCTCACGATGGAGAGAACGACGAGCGCTGCGAGCGTGCCATAGAGCAGTCGCCGTGCCGGGGTGGTGCGCGCGAGCTTCATGCGCTTGACGTGGATGAACATGCCGATCAGCAGGAACAAGGGAATTGCGATGTGCAGGTACACGAGCAGTGAAAACAGCCGGTCACTGACCGACCTATCGGTCAGAAAATTGCGTGCTAGCGTATCGCCGAACATCGGCAGCCAATCGATCCACTCCGAAGTAGCGACCGCTATGAACTGTGCGAGCCTGTCCCAGACCAGCCAATAGCCGCCGATGCCCGCGGCAAACAGCAGCCATAGCAGCGGTACGCCGCTCAACCACGAGAACCAGCGCACGCCACGGAAACGACCGAGCACGAACTCACGTATCAGGTGCAGCGTGACGGTCACGACCATCGCTCCGGACGCATAACGGTGCAGGCTGCGCATCACGCCACCCAGATACCATTGCTCGTGGGTGATCCGCTCGACCGACTCGAACGCGCCGACGATCGCGGTATCGAAGAAGATGAATAGGTAGACGCCGCTGACGGTGGCTACCCAAAAGAAGAAGAACCCCAGTGCACCGAGCTGATACCAAGGATTGAAGCGCGCCTCGAAGGCACGGTCGAACAATCCTTCGACCCGGTGCAGACCGGCTGCAAGCGCACTTAGCACGTAACCTACGTCTCGCTACTAATCGAGATTTGCGTCAAGTGCGCCTTGCGCTTGCGCCACTCACGTAGCAACAGAACGACGAACACGGCGCCGAGCGAGAGCCCCACCGCCAATCCGACGAACAGCGAATAGTTGAACTTGTAGCTATCCGAGGCCGGATCGTAGACGGTGCAGAACAGCAGCACACGGGCCGTCAAATCATCGAGCAGCGAACGGTGCTCGTTTTCGCCGAACACGAGCACCTTGAGCGGCTCCACCAAATGCGGCGTGTCGAACTCGATACCATAGATCTGGCGGAATACCACCCCATCGGCATCGATGACCGTGGTCTGCACCAAGTGGTCGAACGCGCCACCCGACGGATAGAACTGGAATCCCAGCTCCTGCGTGAATGCATCGATTGTCGCCGCATCGGTGGCCAGGAAGTCCCAGTCGTCGATGTCGATGCGTTGTTGGCGCGCGAAAGACCGCATCCGATCGGCTGTGTCGTTCACCGTATCGAAGCCGATCGTCGCCACCGCAAAGCTGTCGTCGCCCAAAACCGCCCGCGCCTTTCGGACCACGTCGGCGAGGTGCCGCGTGGTGGTCGGACAGACGTAGTGACAACTCGTGAAGATGAGGCTCACGACCAACGGTTTGCCGGCATAGGCGGACAGGCGGCGGACAGTGCCGTCCGTTGCGTAGAACACATGATCGGCGACCGAGCGCCCGATCGCTGCTTGGCTGATGGCGAGCGCCTGATCGCGATCGAATGCCGGCGCTGCCTGCGCCACTGCCGCGAACCACGTCGCCAATACGAGCGCTAGCGCGCGCATCACCAGCGCGCGTCCAGCACGGCCACGATCATCAACAGCGCCAGTTGCGCCAGCGACGCGAAGAAGCATTGCATGGCGTTGGCCCTTGACGGTTCGCGTACCAATACTGCGCTGCGGTGTAGGAAGTAGGCACCACCGAGCACCGCCCCCACGAAATACAGCCTGCCCGCGCCGAGCGTCACGGGCACGAGCGAGACGGCGACCAAGATCACCGTGCTCGCCAAAATCGCGCGCGCAGCCGCGGCGTCGCCCTTCACCACGGGTAGCATCGGAATTCCTGCTGCCGCGTAGTCGTCGCGAATTGCGATCGCGAGCGCCCAAAAGTGCGGCGGTGTCCACAAGAACAGCACGACGGCGAGCACGAGGGCGATATTGGAGAGGCCCGGATCCGCAGCGGCTGCACCGGCGAGCACCGCGAAGCTCCCCGAGACCCCGCCGATGACGATGTTGAGCGGCGTGCGCTGCTTGAGCCACAGCGTGTAGATGACGCCGTAGAAGAAGGCGCCGAGGAACAGGTACACGGCCACCGAAGCGTTGAACAGACCCGCCCCGGCAGCGACCGAGACTATCAGTAAGGCCCCAATCGACCAGAGCCAACCTACACCGTGGCCCACTGCGCCCGTCACGAATGGACGATCGGCGGTGCGCGGCATGCGCGCATCGAGATCGCGCTCCATGAATTGGTTGAAGGCGCCGGCGGCCGCAGAGGCGCCGAACACCACCAACGCGAGCAGTGCGAGCTCCATGCTGCCGAGCATGCGCCCAGGCGTCACGGCGTAGCCCGCGAGCGCGGTCAACGCCATGAACAGCCCAATTCGCAGCTTGAAGATGTCTACGATGTGAGCAAGCACGCCGTGTCAGTGGGGATCAGCTGATGCCCCAAGTCTCCGCCAGATACTTCCAGTTGATGAAGTAGTAGAGCACGAATGCGGCGAAGAATACGAACACCATGGCCAATGTGCCAGGAATCGTGATCGCGCCGACGCCTATGCCTTTGTAGGCCGAGTCGGCCGGCGTTGCGGCGATCATCTCGCGGCCCACCTTGGCGCCTTCGTCCAGCCGACGGCCAAACAACAGGGATCCGACCACGATCAGGATGAACAGCGCACCGCCCAGGCAAGCCAGCACGACCGACATGCCGTTCAAGCTCATCATGGTGAGCGCTGCCGCGGAGAACTCATAGCCTCCGTCCGCAGCACCAGAGAAGAGTATGTCCCAATGACGGCGCGGCACGCCGAGGGTACCGGCGCCCATCAAGAACAGGGCGACCCCCGCCATGCCGAGCCCGAAGATGTATGGCTGCCAGCTGGCGAGCTTCGGCAGGATGAGCTCACGCCGGAACAGTATCGGCACCAGCCAGTAGGTAAGCGCCATGAACGCGAGCGTTGTGCCAACCACGACGGTGCCATGGAAGTGGCCCGGCACGTACAGCGTGTTGTGCATGACGAGGTTGATTTGTTCGGCGCCCATGACCACACCGGTGATTCCGCCCAGCACGCCGAAACCGACCAAGGACAGGAACATGCCAGAGAACACCGGATTGCCCCACGGCGCCTTGCGCAGCCATTCGAAAAGACCGGAGTTGAGCCCGCGCGCACGCTGCGCCGCTTCGATCGAGCCCGGCACCGTGAGCCCATGCACCATGCTCGCCATCACTGCCAAGTACATGGCATAGCTGGTGTTGAAGATCTTCCACTCCGAACTCAAGCCGGGATCGACTAGCAGGTGATGAGCGCTCGCAATCTGCAGCACGGCGATGTACATCAGGAACGCCACGCGGCTGACCTTCTCGGACAATGGCTTGGCACCGAACACGATGGCCGCGATGGCGTACCACACAGCCACATGGGCGGAAACGTTGATTTGTTGCGAGGAATGGCCGAACGCCCACCAAATGAGGCGATACACACCGGCATCGATGTTGCTCACGATGCCGACGCTCCATAGGAACGTCGGAATCAGAATGATGGCCCCCGAGGCGATCGTGAAGATTGCGATGATCGCGGCGGTCAACGCGCCGAAGGTCACCAGTGGAATCGACCCCTGGTAGGTGCGTTCGCTACGCGCGATGACCAGCGTCGCCAAGAATATGAAGCAATTTATCAATGCCCCGACCGCGAACAGAATGAGACCCAAGTAGAACAGCGGATCGGCCGGCATCGGCGCGTAAGACGTCATCATGACGCTCGAGTTGCCGAGCCAGAGCACGGCATAGTTGTTGATGAGCGCGCCCGCGACCATCAACCCCCAAGCCGTCCAGGCGAGCTGCGGTGTGGCGAGGCGACAACCGAGCAACGTCGATGAGCAAAACTGCAGCACGGCCATCTCGAAGAAGATGATCCAGAAGATCAGCACGTTGATGCCATGGCCGGTGAGCACGAGGTAAAACGACTCCGCCTCCAAAAGGTGTACTTCGGGCCAACGCGTCAAGCCCACGAGCAGGCCGAAGAATCCGCCCACCAACAGAAACACCACCGCTGCGACGGCGTTGGCTTTCATCAGACTCTCGGCCGGACGATGGAACTTGAGCCCCGTGTCGGGACAGGTGCGAAACATTGCGCCGTTGCTCATTGTTACCCCCTGCCCTCGGTGACGTAGATCTTGCCGACCATGTTGTGGTGACCGACGCCGCAATACTCGTTGCAGACGATCGCGTACTCACCGGCTTTGTTGGGTGTCACGGTGATCACAGCGTCGTAACCCGGCAACACTTGCAGGTTGATGTTCGCTGGCTGCAGCGAAAAGCCGTGCTGCCAGTCCGTGGACATGATGTGCATGCGATAGCTCTGGCCAGCTTCCAATTCGTAGCTGGGCCACCAATCCCACAGTCGTCCGACGAGATAAATGTCGGCGCCGACCGGCGGCTTCACCACCGGCTTGTTGAATTGGCCTTCGGTGCGTACCGTCCACTGATCGACCACCGCTTGTGTCTTCTCCAAGAACGCCGCGGGTGTCGTCTTATAGGTCTCGCCGGAGAGATTCTGGTCACCATAGACGTGCCAGAACGGCATCATCAGCGTCATGATGATGCCCCACACGACCACGACTGTGATCCAGATCAATTCGCCCTTCTCGATGTGCTCGCGCCACCAAACTTGCTTGGTAGGCGGTGCCAGACTGGTCATGGTGTGCTCCCCTTAGTCCGCGATCGGTATCGAGATCAACTCCATGATTCCCCACACGATGTAGGCCAATGTCGGGATCAGGATGCCGATGAAGAGCAGAATGAATGGGTTGTCGAGCACCCGCTGCATCGCCGGCATGTTGGACTCGTCGATTTGCTCGTTTTTGTCGGCCACGTCGGCCCCTCCACGTACGCTGCCTATTACGACCGCGGTATTCTCCGACCGATCGGTTGGGCCGACACATAAGGGGATTCCACACAGCCAGCTCGGCGCGCGGGCTCTGTTACGCTCGTTTGCGTCTGGTTTCGAGCCAACTCTGGAACATGAGCACGTTCCAAAGGGCGGCCGACCAATCCGCCCTTCGCTTCAGGTGATCGTCGAGCATGTTCAAGATGGCCGTAGGTTCGAGGTAGCCGTCGTCGACGAGCCGTTGCCGGGTGAGCAGATCCGTTGCCCAAACCTTCAGGGGCGCCCGCAACCAATCTGCCATCGGCACACCGAACCCCTGCTTTGGCCGATCGGTCAACGAACGCGGCACGAAGCGCGCAAGCAGTCGCTTGAGCATTCGCTTTGGCTCACCATACCCACGCAGCTCGGATTCCGGCAGCGCCATGCAGAACTCGACCAAGCGATGATCGAGCAGCGGCACGCGTGATTCGAGACCGACGCGCATGCTTGCGCGGTCGACCTTGGTGAGAATGTCGTTCGGCAGGTACGCGAGCAGATCCTGAGTCGCCATTCGCCGCCACATCGGCAGCTCAGTCGTCCAGTGATCCGCATCTCGATACACGGTGATCTGTTCACGGCCACCGATCACGACACCGTTCGGATCTTTCCAGTGCGACATGAAGTCGAGGTATACGTCGGCCTGATTCCGATACTCGAGCACATCCGCCACACGTGCGAGTTTGTCGTTCAGCCGCCCTGCTCGGCCGGGGAACCCGACCGAGGGCAGATGACGTGCGATGGCTTCAACGGGCGCCGCGCGCAGCACGCGCGCCGCGAAATGCCTAACCGGCAGCGGCACGCGTTCGAGCCGCGCCCAGACGCGCTCACACCAGGGGTAGCGGTTGTAACCCCAGAACAGTTCATCGCCACCGTCACCCGATAGACACACGGTGACGTGTTCGCGCGCGAGCCGACTCACCAGATAGGTCGGCAGAATCGACGAGTCGCCGAATGGTTCGTCGCACAAAGCAGGCAGCTCGGTCGTCGCATCGAGCAGCGCCTGCTCGCCCATGACCAATTCCGTGTGTGCGGTGCCGAGGTGCGCAGCAACACGTCTGGCCGCCGTGGCTTCGTCGTACGCCGCATTGTCGAATCCGATCGTGAACGTCTTCACCGGTTCGCCAGCGCTCTCTTGCATGAGCGCGACAACGAGCGACGAATCGATCCCGCCAGAAAGGAATGCGCCTAGGGGAACATCGGCGACCATCTGACTCGTTACCGCGCCTCGCAGCAGTTCGAGACCCTGTTCGTCGAGCGCCTCGGCGCTGCGCTCACGAGGAGGCAACGACAATTGTGTACGGGGCGTCCAATAGACGTGTGGCGCCGGCACCTCACCGACCGTGGCCGTGCGCGTGTCGAGTCGAACCAACGTACCCGGTACGAGCTTGCTGATGCCCTCGTAGATCGAGTATGGCGCGGGCACGTTGCTGTAGCGCAACATGCTGGCCAGAGCGTCTCGGCAGATCGCTCGATCCGACCACGGCAGAACGTCGAGCGCGCCGAGCTCCGAAGCGAACACGAAACGACGGCCGCACCATCCGTAGTAGAGGGGTTTGATACCCAATGCATCCCGTGCGAGCGTCAGCTCGCCTCGTGTGCGGTCGTAGACTGCGAACGCAAACATCCCCACGCAACGCTGCAACGTGGTTTCGACACCCCAGGCCGCAATCGCCTCGAGCAGCACCTCGGAATCGGAATGCCCTCGCCACGCCACCGAAGTCAGACGTGCGCGCAACTCGTTGAAGTTGTAGATCTCGCCGTTGTAGACGATGACGTACCGTCCACATGCCGAGACCATGGGCTGGTGCCCTTCCGCAGAAAGATCGATGATCGATAAGCGTCGATGGCCGAGACCGACGTTGGCTTCGAGCCACGTACCGGCATCGTCCGGACCACGATGTGTCAACCGATCCCGCAGCCTAGTGACGAGCGCGCCGTCGACCGCCCCAGAAGCCTCGACGATACCGACGATGCCGCACATCAGCGACGACCGCCGACGATATCCTCCGCCAACGCCGAATACGCGCGCACGAGTCTGTCCTCTGAGAAGTGCTCGACGATTCGTTGCCGTGCTCGTCGACCTGCATCGAGCAGATCTCGAGGCGACGTCCGGGACACCTGCCAGATCGTGTCACGAAGCGCGGCAACATCGGCCGAGCGCACCAGCCAACCTGTGTCGTGGACGATGTTTGCCGACTCGCCTACATCGGTGACGATGCACGGTCGTTCACAACTCATTGCCTCGGCCACGACCGTGGGAAAGCTCTCCGTGAGCGACGGGCTGACGACGACGTCCGCGGCGGCATAGGTCGCACGCAGGTCGGCGTTCGGTTCCAGCAGGTGCAAGCGTTGCGAGTCGACGCCGAGCTGCTTTGCTAGGGGGGCGATCTTGCCAGCACCTTGGCCTATGCAAATCAGCCGAACGTCTCGATCGTCGCTGGCAATTCCGGCAAATGCTTCGAGCAATTGTGCGTGCCCCTTGTGAGGATGGAATCGCGCGACGTGCAGGAGCACGAAAGACGAGTCCGCAATCCCCAATGTGCGCCGCAAGGCGCGTCCTGCGTCTTCATCGGCGGCGAAGCGTTGCGTGTCGATGCCGTTCGGAATGACCTGATACGCGCCCTCTATGCCCAACCGCCGATGTGCATCGACGCCCGCCTGGGAGTTGACGATGACGCGCGCCGGTGATGGCAACCATCGCAGCATCGTCAGGGAATATCGCGTGCTCCTGCTCTCGTCCCTGTACACGAGCGGGACGTGCCGGAAATTCCATGTGACGGGAACATTGCGCACACGAAACACGTTTGCCGCAACGGCCCCACCATACTGCCAACCGTCGACCAGATCCGGTGGATCTCGAGACAGCGCGCTGCGCATCACGCTCGCCCAGGCGTTCAGCCGCG
>QJXZ01000383.1 GCA_003248125.1 Gammaproteobacteria bacterium
AGATTCGGAGGTGGCGATGTTGAAGTTGGTGACCGCGCCGCCGCTCGGCATATAGCGGGTCTGTGGGTCAGCACCGAGATTGCCGATGAGAATGACTTTGTTGATGCCGCGCGCCATGGTCGTATCCCCCGTGTCCGAGCGCGGCAGTCTAGCGCATCGGCAAAGCCCGACACACGGCAATCGACGGCTTCGGCTGTGGGAGACCAGTGACTGTCCTGCGGGTGGACGCGGCCTTGCCCGCAATCGGAGACCGGGAGGCTGGGGATCGCGGGTCATGCCACCTCCTCCGCGTTCGAACTTGGCGACTCGCGCACCCATCGCGTATGTTGTCCGGTTTCGGCGCACGAACCGTCTTTGCCGTGGATGCCATCTGGCTACGTGGGGCTCGCACCCACAATCTGAAGAACTTCGACCTGCGTATTCCGCGCGATCAGCTGGTCGTGATCACGGGCTTGTCGGGCTCCGGCAAGTCGTCGCTCGCGTTCGACACGCTGTATGCGGAGGGGCAGCGCCGCTACGTCGAGTCGCTGTCGGCCTATGCGAGGCAGTTTCTGTCGATGATGGAAAAGCCCGACATCGATCACATCGAAGGACTGTCGCCGGCCATTTCCATCGAACAGAAATCGACGTCCCACAACCCGCGCTCGACGGTTGGCACCATCACCGAGATCTACGACTATCTCCGCCTGCTCTACGCGCGCGTTGGTGAACCGCGATGCCCAACGCATGGCCTCACGCTCGCGGCTCAGACCGTGAGCCAGATGGTCGACCAAGTGCTGGAGCTACCCGACGACACGCGCATCATGGTGCTGGCACCCGTCATCGTCGATCGCAAAGGCGAACACCAACACGTGTTTCGTGAGCTGGTGGCCAACGGTTTCATCAGGGCGCGCATCGACGGTATCGTCACCGATCTCGATCATCCGCCGACGCTCGACAAGAAAAGGAAACATACAATCGAAGCGGTCATCGACCGCTTGCGGTCCAAGCGAGAAGTGCAGCAACGGCTCGCGGAGTCGTTCGAGACGGCGATCTCGCTTGCCGACGGCGTGGCACGGGTCGCGCTGATGGACGACGAGAAGGCGGAGGAAATCGTGTTCTCCGCGCGCTTCGCATGTCCCGAGTGCGGCTACAGCGTTTCCGAGCTCGAACCGCGTATGTTCTCGTTCAACAATCCGGCCGGCGCATGCCCCGATTGCGACGGACTCGGCGTCAAGCAGTTCTTCGACGAGAGCCTCGTAGTGCACGACGACGAGCTATCGCTCGCCGAAGGCGCCATTCGCGGCTGGGATCGGCGCAACGTCTACTACTTTCACATGCTGACGTCGATCGCCAAGCACTACGAGTTCGACCCCGAAGCACCGTTCCGGCAACTCAAGAAAAAGCACCGCGACGCGGTGCTGTATGGTTCCGGCCAAGAGCGCATCGACTTCAGCTACGTCAACGATCGCGGTGACGTCATCCAAAGGCGCCATCGGTTCGAGGGCGTCATTCCGAACATGGAGCGGCGCTATCGCGAGACCGACTCCAACATGGTGCGCGAGAACCTGCAGCGCTTCCTCACGCAACGCGACTGCCCCGCATGCGCCGGCACGCGTTTGCGCGAGGAATCGCGCAACGTATTCATCGACGACGTCGCGCTGCCATCACTCACCGGTCGCTCGGTGGAGGAGAGCCTCAACCACTTCGACAACCTGAAGCTGCCGGGACGGCGCGGCGAAATCGCCGACAAGATCCTGAAAGAGATCCGGGCGCGTCTGCAATTCTTGGTCGATGTCGGGCTCAATTACCTCACACTCAACCGTAGCGCGGAGACGCTCTCGGGCGGGGAGGCCCAGCGCATTCGGCTCGCGAGCCAGATCGGCGCCGGTCTGGTCGGCGTGATGTACATCCTGGACGAGCCATCCATCGGCCTTCACCAACGCGACAACTCACGTTTGCTGCGCACGCTCACGCATCTGCGCGATCTCGGCAACACCGTGCTCGTCGTCGAGCATGACGAGGAAGCGATTCGCAGTGCCGATCACATCATCGACATCGGTCCCGGTGCCGGCGTGCACGGCGGCGAGATCGTGGCGCAAGGTACGCTGAAGGACATCGTCGCCGCAAAGCGCTCGGTCACCGGTGAGTATCTGTCCGGCAAGAAGTGTATTCCGGTGCCCTCGCGACGTGCGTCCGCGAACGGCGCCAAGGTGACGATCTGCGGCGCGCGCGGCAACAACCTACGCAACCTCGACGTCGACATACCGCTGGGCCTCTTCACCTGCATCACTGGGGTCTCGGGGTCGGGCAAATCGACGCTGATCAATCACACACTGTTTCCGGTGGCGGCGCGCGTACTTAACAAAGCGACGTCCCACACCGCGGCCGCTCACGATGCCGTGGAAGGTCTAAGCCAACTCGACAAGGTGGTCGACATCGATCAGAGCCCGATCGGACGCACACCGCGCTCCAATCCGGCGACCTACACCGGACTGTTCACGCCGATTCGGGACCTGTTCGCACAGACCCAGGAAGCTAGAGCGCGGGGCTACCAGCCCGGGCGGTTCAGCTTCAACGTCAAGGGCGGTCGCTGCGAAGCCTGTCAAGGCGACGGCGTGATCAAAGTGGAGATGCACTTCCTGCCCGACATCTACGTACCCTGCGATGTCTGCAAGGGTAAGCGCTACAACCGCGAAACCCTCGACGTTCGCTACAAAGACAGGAACATCAATGAAGTGCTCGAAATGACGGTCGAGGACGCGCATGCATTCTTCGAAGCGGTGCCCATGATCGAGCGCAAGCTGAAGACGTTGATGGACGTCGGCCTTTCCTACATACGCTTGGGCCAGAGCGCCACCACGCTATCGGGTGGTGAGGCACAGCGCGTGAAGCTGTCGCGCGAGTTGTCGAAGCGCGATACAGGCAAGACCTTGTACATACTCGACGAGCCGACCACCGGCCTGCACTTTCACGACATTGCACAATTGTTGGCTGTGCTGCATCAGCTGCGCGACGCAGGCAACACGGTGGTCGTCATCGAGCACAACTTGGACGTCATCAAGACCGCCGATTGGATCGTCGACCTCGGTCCCGAAGGGGGCGCAGGTGGCGGACGCGTGGTGGCACAGGGTACGCCCGAGCAGCTTACCCGTTGTAAGGGCTCTCACACCGGGCAGTTTTTGAAGTCGGTATTGAACGGTCGTTCGAAGCGAAAGTCGGCCTGATTGCGGGCAAGCCCGCGATGTCACGCCGAACTAGCTACGCTGAGCGATATACATCGGGCCCTGCTGGATGACCGTTTCCACAGCGGGCACCAAGCCGCGCAATATCCGCTCGCCGTCGGGACTCTCCACCAACGCAACCAGAATGTAGTTGCGCCACACGGTCCCCTGCACCAGCACCGAATCCGCGTGCCAGTTTCGCCACGTGCCGGACTTGCGATAGATCTCGGCATCCGGCGCAAGGCGCTTCAACGGATGCACGAACTTGTGATCGATACCCGGATGGGAGAGATCATTCAGCATCGCTTCGGTCCACTGGGGATCAACCAACTCACCGGCCGCGAGCTTGTAGTAGAAGCGACAAACCTGTGTGACGGTTGCGCCATGAGAAATACCGTGCATCGGATCTCCGACGCGCGCGCCTGAGCTGGCGTAGCGCTTGCCCACCCACAGACCGCCACCACGCGCCTTGTCGTAGAGCCCATACTTCGGGTCCATCAGAATTTCGTCGATGCGCATCATGCCGATGCGATCGATCATGCGCGTCGCCGCAGCGTTGTTCGACACGCGGATCATGTCCGTCATGTCCTTGCGAACCTCGGGTGTGTCCGCAAGGCTGCCGTCGTCGAGGGAAACATACGCGGCGAGCAAAACTGCAATCTTCGGCAGACTGGCAGCGTACATCATCTCGTTGCCATTGATGCGCGCGAATCGCGGCTCCGCGCCGTTCAGATCGACGACGCCGATGGAGAGCTTCTTGTGATCCGCGAGCTTGGCAAGCAACGGGTCACCATAGACGCGCCTTTCCAGCTGCGCTTGTAGATCGGTGTCGACGAGATCGTAGAGCGGACGCCACTGCGGGTCCCAAGTGCTGCCAACCCCCGCCTGAGAGGACAAGGATAGGCCGACCAACGCGAGCAGCAGCAGAAGTGTCCCTTTCATACGCCGTTAGCAGTCTTCCAGACGATGGACATTCGATCACGGCGGGCCGGCCCGAGAGTGAGAGCTACAGCACAACTGCACTGCCTCGCGGCTGCCGACGCTCGCGCCACCGCGAACTCGGGTGGCCAAGCATATGCCCGCTGGCAGGCGATCGGAATACCCCGAGCGATCTCACCGCCCGTGTATCATCACGCGCTTTGCCGAGGACGGGTCGAGGGAAGACCAGGTTGGCGTCTTGCGTAGATGTATCACACAACGTCACAGGCTGTGCGCGATCGCGGTCCGCGTAACGTGCGCGTTGCCACTCGCCAGCCTCGCCAATCCCCTTGCTCCGCCCGACACGCAAACGGTCGGCGAAGCGCGCGCAATCATCGCTCGGATGCAGGAGGCGCCGCGCGGACCTTACAGCCGGCTGCGCTGGTTCTGTAACGACGGCAGTGTGCGAGACCCCGAGCCGTTCGCCTGCAAGGCGTATGGTGGGGGCAAACAATACGCAGCGTATTCAGCCGACCGACGTCGATTGGCGACGCTCGGCCTGCACGTCGGAACGATCGTCGCAGCGCTCTCCATCGACGAACTCTGGGATCCGGCCACGCGCCATTCTCGGCTCCGGGAATTGCCCCTCGAAAAGTTCCTCATCGATACTCAGGACGGCTGGGTGCTGCGCCGCGCTCGCGACTACCGCGGCCGCGTACAGATCGAGGACGAGGAAGCCGCCGGCCGCAAGCTGCTGCTTGCGTTGCTCGACGATGGGGCATGGGTCGCCGAGAACTATCTGCTGGTGCGCGAGTTGGCTGCGGCCCTGCCACACGGCGCCGAAACCGATTTGACGCGCAGCGTCCGCCGCACGGCGCAGGACATCGCAGAACAGGCACCGAGTTTCGATCGGCTCAGGATCGAGATCCACACGAGACCGTCGCTGGCCACGGTCGGTCGCGTCGCGGCCTGGGCGGACACCTACGGCGCCGGCGAGCAAGCCGACCCCGCAGTGATGGAGGCCGCCAAAACCCTCGCCGTCCAGCTCGAGAGCCTGTTTGGTAACTCCGGCCGCACGACACGGATGGCTCAGCACCGGCAAGCGCTCTCTAGTGAGCAAGCGCTTACTTACATTGTCGATCTGCTGGCCCCGATTGCGGCTGCCGGCACCCTCGAGCGACTGCAGCGACGGGCGATGGCGCTGGCAAGCCTGCGTGCCGAGATGACCGCCGACCTGTCCGCCAAAGCGCGGCTCGCCATGCTCGATGCGAGCCGCGAGGTCGAAGCCCAGATCCGACTGACGAGCGATACCTTGCTCGGCCAACCCGAGCTCACGCGCCGGCACCTTCTGGTGATCGCCGACCACCTCGCCGGCGCCGCGTACGGCGCCGGGTTCCTCACCGAGACCGAGCGCCGTGCCCTGGGCCGTTCGCTGGTCGCGCAACGCGGTGCCGGCATGACGCTCACCGCCTATATCGATGGTGTCGCCGCCCTGAGCCTCGCCACCTCTTGGGCAATGGGCAACGTGCGCTACGCATTCGCCGAGCCGCTCACGCGCTACGGCGCAGTAGAACCGGCGGCAGCGCAGTTCATCGACGATTTGCTGCGCGGCTCCGCGCTCGACCCATACGGTCGGGTCATGACCCTACTCGCCGCCGATGCGCAGCGCCTGTCGGGCGTGTCGCGAACATTGCTCGGCCGCCCGTCGGCGGGCCTGTTGGCCCTCAATGCCGGGTTCGTGGACGGGCCACTCTTGCTGCTCGATGACGCCAGCCAGCACGACCTTGCTGCCGTGCCGCGCGACGCGGTGGTGCTGGTACCGGAGACGCTGCCGGAACTGCCCCCAGTGGCGGGCGTGCTCACCCTCGGCGAGGGCAACCCGGTCTCGCACGTCCAGCTTCTCGCCCGCAACTTCGGTATTCCAAACGTGCGCTTGGATCCGGCCGACCGCGACACCGTGGCGGCCCTCGCGGGACGTCGTGTGCGTGTCGCCGTGGGATCGGACGGTCGCGTGCTGATCGACGAAGCACCGCCACAAACGGCCGCAGCGATCGCATCTTCCGACGGGCCATCTTTGACCGTGCCGGAACCAGACCTCGACGTGCGCACGCTGCTTACACTGGGTGCCATCGACAAGTCGCTATCGGGTCGCGTGGTCGGCCCCAAGGCCGCGAATCTGGGCGAACTCAATCGGTTGTTCCCGGGCCGGGTGGCACCCGCCATCGCTTTGCCGTTCGGCATCTTCTTCGAGCACGTCGGCGCCGGGCCGAACGGGAGCCGCGCCGCTTTACAACGTGCATACGCGGCACGCCGCAGTGGCGCGATGGACGAAGCAACCTTCCAGGCCGAGATGGCCGCGATTCGCGAGCGAATCACCAACACCAAGCTATCACCAGCGCTCGTCACGGATCTCACCGCGCTCATGCGTGAGCAGTTCGGTGCCCCGCGCAGCTATGGCGTGTTCGTCCGCTCGGATACCAACGTCGAGGATCTACCCGGCTTTACCGGCGCGGGATTGAACGAGACCCTGCCCCACGTCGTGGATCCGGCCGCGCAGCTCGCCGGAATCTCGCGCGTGTGGGGTTCGATGCTGAGCCCACGGGCCATCGCCTGGCGCTCCGACCTATTGACCAATCCGGAAGAAACTTATGCTTCGGTGCTGCTGATGAAGAGCGTACCGGCGACCAAGTCGGGCGTGTTGATCACCGCCGATCTCATGCGGCGCGCACCCGGGCTCACGGTCAGCACCGCCTGGGGTGTGGGCGGCGCCGTCGCCGGCGAAGCGGCCGAGACGATTGCATTGCTGCCAGACGGTACCGAGCGCTTGCTGTCGACGGCCAAGGCGTCGTACCGGCGCCGACTGGCGTCGACCGGCGGCGTCGACTGGGTGCCTGCACGCGAAGGCACCGTGCTGACTGCCGCAGAGAAGGCGGCACTGCGCGAACTCGCGGTCGAGGTGGAGGGGCGCTATCCACCCATTACCGGGCCTGGCGGTCTCTCCCAGCCCTGGGACATCGAATTCGGTTTCGTCGACGGTGACCTGACGCTATTTCAGATCCGGCCGCTGGTGGAGCGGGGCGCGGCAAGGGCGGATCGGCTGCTGGATTCGATGCTCAACACGCGCGCCGAACCAGCGGCCGACTTTCGGTTGGAAGCGCCGCCGCTCGCTTCGGGCCGCTAGGCGGCGCTGTCGGCCGGCCGCGGAAATCCGGTACGCTTTCGACCACTGTGCCCGCGCTGTCTTCGACATCACACCCGGCTGCTGTGCCGCACCCCCGGCACGTGACCACCCGAATCCGGGCCGTGAGACGCGCGTGCGTGCTCGTCCTCGTCCTCGTCCTTACGAGCGTGCCCATCGCCGCGTTTGCCTATCCACTCGACGGCGCTGACTACAGCGGCATTCAACGACTGCTCGGCTACCAATTTGCACAAGCGCAACCGCAGGGACCAAAGCTGCCGCCGGGTGCGCTGCTGTCCATCAAGGACATTCGGCTGACGCTGCGCGATCAGATTGGCCCGTATTTCGATGCGCAGCCGGTCGACCCGACACTGCAGCAAGCGCTGGAAGCCATGCTGCTCGCGCGCGATCCGTCCTACGGCGTGGTGGTCATCGATTTGTCGAATCCCGCTGCCATCGCTTGGGCCGGCGTGCGTCCCGATGTGCAGCGTTTTCCGGGCAGCATCAACAAGGTCGTCACCATGGCCGCGTTGTTCGACGGCTTGGCGCGCGCGTTTCCAGCGATCACCGACCGCGAACGCGTCTTGCGTTCGACACGCGTGACCGCACGCGATTGGGTGCTCTGGGACGAGCATGACATTCCCATCTACGATCCAATGACCGGCGCGAACCGTTTTGCAAGGCCACAACCGAGCGATGTGTTCACGCTGTCGGAGTGGCTCGATCACATGATCTCGCCATCCGCGAACGCCGCCGGTGCAGTTGTGTGGCGCGAAGCGATGCTGCTACGCCACTTCGGGGCCGCCTATCCGGTCAGCGACGCGGACGCCGAGGCATTCTTTCGCGACACGCCGAAGAAGGTGCTCACTGAATTGAGTCTCACCGTCAACCGTGATCCGCTCGGCGCCATCGGCCTCGACGCAAGCTCCATCCAGCAAGGTTCGATGTGGACACGCACGGCGAAACGCTACGTACCGGGCGTGATTTCCTACGCCACGCCGCGCAGCCTCGCCAAGTTCGTGTTCGCCATCGAGCAGGGGCGGCTGATCGACCCCTGGTCGAGCCTCGAAATGAAGCGCTATCTGTACATGACCAAGCGCAGGTATCGCTATGCATATGCGCCGGAGCTCGCAGGCGCCAACATCTACTTCAAGAGTGGCTCCTACTATGCGTGCCACGCTGAGGAGGGTTTTCGCTGCGGGAAGTACGCGGGTAACACCAAGAATTTCATGAACGTGGTCGTGATCGTGGAATGGCCGAACGAATCGACCCGCTACATCGTGTCGTTGATGTCGAATGTGCTGAAGGTGAACTCGGCGTGGGACCACGCCCGCATTGCGGTCGCGATCGAGGAAATGATTCGTACCCGCAAGGCCGCGAGCATTCGCGACGAGGGTACCGAGCAGGAATTGCGCGACGCCGGCAAGAGCTGATGCGCGGGCCGTTCGAACCGTGAGCGTAGTCGTTCGGCTCGCTAGCGAACGGCTAACCGCTGCGTTGCAGCGCTTCCACCAATCGATCGGCCGTCAACGGCAGGTCGCGCAACCGTACGCCGGTCGCATCCGCGATCGCATTGCCGATCGCCGCGGCCGCGGGACCGACACTGGCTTCGCCCGCACCGAGCGCGCGCTTCTCCGGTCGATCGACCAGCGTGGTCTCGATGGTCGGGATCTCACTGAACGTGAGGATCGGATACGTTGCCCAGTCCACGGATTGGATGCCGGTCGTGTCGTACCGCACCGCTTCTTTTAGCGTCCAACTGGCGGCCTGAATGAAGCCACCTTCGAGCTGGTTGGCAAGGCCATCGGGATCGATGACAAGGCCCGCGTCCGCGACGATCCACGCACGGGTCATGCGGATTGCAATGGGCGCTTCGTCGACTTTCACGTCCACGGCAATCGCGCAGTAGGTCTGCGAGTTCTTGTATTGCGCAAACGCGATGCCGCGCCCCTCGAGAGAACCGGTTGGGCGTTCGGGCAGCCCTCTTTGCAGTCGGGTGAGCACGGCTTTGGCACGCTCGTCATCGAGGTGGGCGAGGCGGAACTCGAAGGGATCGGCGCCGCACTGCCGTGCCAGCTCGTCCATGAACGATTCGATCGCGAACACGTTGGCGAGTGCGCCCAATCCGCGTGTCGATGACGCGCGCAATGGCCCGCGCGGCACGAAGCACTTGACGATGCGCTTCGTGGCAAAGCTGTAGAGCGGATCACCATTGCGGTGAATACCGGCATGGGCGGCCATGGCGGGCCGCGGGCTGAGTCGTGGTAGCGGGTTCTCCAGATGCCCGGCGGCGATGTAGTTGGAGCGTCCTCGCACGGGAATGGGCCTGCCGGCATGCGGTAGACTCACAATTTCCTGGTCCCACGCTTGAATTCGCTGGCCATCGAGCCGTGCGCGCACGGTGATCCGCATCGGCGGTGCATACGGTTCCCATTGATGCTCGTCGGCGCGGGTCCACTTCAGAAGCACCGACCGGCCCGGCAGCGCCATCGCTACCAGCGCGGCATCGAGTGCCGCATCGTCGGCACCGTTGTGACCGTAACAGCCGGCACCCTCGTAATGAATGACCTCGATGTGATCCGGCGGCAGCTTTAGCACTTCGGCGACGGTGAGCTTGACCAGCTCCGGACCTTGGCTGTGGGTATGGATGACGAGCCGGTCGTCGCCGAAACGCGCAACCGCGGCGGACGGGCCCATGCTTGCATGCATCTGATAGGGGCGGCTGTAACACGCACTGGCAACGCCGTCTCCGTCGAGCGGTGGTGGGATGGCATCCTCGATGGGGACGCCGTCGACCACCAGCAGACGTGTCGCCACGGCACCGTCAAGCCAATCGTGAAGCTCGTCTGGCCCCGGCGTGATTGGTTCGGATTGCCACGACAAACGACCGCGAATGCGCGTCGCCGCGGCGATCGCCTGCTCCTCCCGCTCGGCGACCACGGCCACGAACGAGCCACGAACGACGATGTCCACCAAGCCGGGACTGGCGAAATCATCCACGTTCGCGCCCGCGAGCCTCGCCATCGGCGATGGCGGCCGCACCACGCGCGCGTGTACGAGGTGATCGTCAAGGTAGTCGTGTACGAACGCGCGCGCGCCGTGCACCTTGCCGGGCAGATCGATGCGCGCCTGCGATCGACCAACGATTCTGTACAGGTCTGGTGATTTGGTAACCGGCGCCGACTCGATCTTCAGGTCGAACGATCTACCACCCATCAACGTCCAGTACGACGTCGTGCGGTTGGCGCCGCGGCCGCCGATCAAGCCATCGCGCACATCGAGATCGGTGGCTGCCACGCCGAGCTCTCGAGCCGCCAATTCGAGCATGTGACTGCGCGCCGCAGCCGTCATGTAGCGCACCGCAGTGCCGCTGTCCTCGATCGAGCGGCTACCTGCGGTAATGAATTCGTTCGGTGTCCGGCCGGTGTGCGCCGTTTCGACGCGAATTCGTCCAACGGCGACGTCGAGTTCCTCCGCAGCGATGGCAGCGATGGCGGTCTTGATGCCCTGGCCGATTTCAACCTTGCCGGTGCGCACGGTGATGGTGCCGTCGGCGTTGACGGCGACCCAAGCATCGAGCTCGGGATGTGTGGTGATGTTGCGCGGCAGGTCCGTCACCGGCCGGCCGCTCGCTGAATTGCGCGCACGATGCGTGGATGTGCGCCGCAACGGCAGAGATTGCCGTCCATCGCGGTGCGGATCTCGAGCTCGCTCGGATTCGGATTGTCGGCCAGCAGCGCCGCGGCGCGCACGATCATGCCCGCCGTGCAGTATCCGCACTGCGCGGCATTCTCTTCGAGGAAGGCCCGTTGCAGCGGATGCGGCGCCTCAGGTGTACCCAAGCCTTCGAGGGTAGTGATGTTGCGATTGCCGATCGCGTCCAGCGTCAACGTGCACGCAAAGGCGGGCTCGCCATCGACCAGCACGATGCACGCGCCGCATTGCTCGCTGCCACAACCGAGCTTGGCAGCAACCAATCCAAGATCGTTGCGCAGGACGAACAAAAGCGGCGTCGATCCTTCCGCGTCGACTCGATGGGTGCGCCCGTTGACCTTCAGCTCGAAGCCCATGGCCGAAGAGGCTAACTCAACTCGGGCGTTTGAGCTTCTCGTAATACGGCATGTCGATGTCGGCCGACTTCTGCTCGGCCTTGGTCGCCGGCGTTTGCTTCGGCGCCGCCGTGACGCCGAAGGCGGCATCGACGTCGACGATTATGTTCACACAGGCAGGCCGTTTGCTCGCGAGCGCGGTTTCGATGGCTTTGCGTACGTTCGCGGGAGCGTCGACGTAGGCGCCGTGGCATCCGAAGCCTTCCGCCACCTGGTCGTATCGCCCCTCCCCAAGTGTGGTCGCAACCAGGCGGTTCGCACCATACATCGACTGCTGCCCGTGAACGCACATACCCCAAGCCTTGTTGTTCAGCACCACGGTCACCACCGGCAGGTTGTGCCGCACCATGGTGTCGAACTCTTGAATGTTGAGCCCCGCCGCCCCATCACCAACGATGCACACGACACGACGGTCCGGATGCGCGACCTGCGCGCCCATCGCAAACGGCATACCGATGCCGAGACAACCCAAGTAGCCATGGCCGCTGAATTGACCGGACTGCCGTGGCCGCGATGCAAGCTCCGCCCACTGCGATGCTTCACCACCATCGGCGCAGACGATCGTATCGGGCGGCAACGCTGCCATGATGGCCTGCACGGCGACATACGGATGTACCGCGTTCGGCGTACGGCTTTCGGCCGAAGCGTACGCCTGCTCGTGCCATCGGCTCGCCTGGTGCACACGCTCGGCCCAGCTCGCCCAACCACGGAACCGGCGCTTGGTCGCCGCCGCACGCAAGGCGTCCACCGTCTGCCGGCAATCGGCGTTGATGCCAATGTCGGTGCCGCGCAGGCGGTCGAACTCACTGGCCTCCAAGTCGACTTGCACCACTTTGGTATCCGCCGGTAGGACTTTCTCGCCGCGCGTGAACATGCCGAACCGCGCACCGAAAAATACCGCGAGATCGGGAGCGGCGCCCATGCCCGCCAACGCGAACAGGTTCGACATGCCGTGACCCGACAACGGGTGATCGTAGGGCAGCACGCCGAGGGCCTTGTTGTTCGCGAACACCGGCACCTGCAAGTCCTCAGCGAGTGCGCGCAAGCCCGCCGCCGCACGCGATAGCAACGTGCCACCACCGGCTACGAACACCGGCCGCTCGGACTGCGCGAGTAGATCCAGCGCTGCCTCGACCTGCCCAGAGTCGGGCGCCGGCGGCGCAGCCTTGACGGTGGTCGGTATCCGCACGTCTTCGTTGCACGGCGAGAACAGCACGTCGATGGGAATTTCCAGCAATACCGGCCCAGGTCGACCGGATCGCGCAACGCGTAGGGCGTGTGCAGCGAGATGTGGAATCTGATCGGTGCGGGTGGCTTGCGCCGCCCACTTGGTGACCGGCTTCGCCATCGCCACCTGATCGATCCCGCCTTGCAGCGGCCAACGCTCGGCATCGCGCAGCGGTGCGGCACCAATGATGAAGAGCACCGGTATACAGTCGAGATAGGCCTGCGTGACTGCCGTCAGCGCATTCGTGAATCCGGGACCTGCCGTGATCATGCACACGCCCACGTTGCCGGTCTGCCGCGCATAGGCGTCGGCTGCATGGCCGGCTGCGGCTTCGTGGCGGGTGTCGACGAGATGTAGATCGTGATCGAGACAGGCCTGAAAGATGGGATCGAGATGACCGCCGTGCAGCACGAACGCATCCTTCACACCGGCCGCTATCAGGGTCCGGACGAGGAGCTCGCCGCCGTTGATGGACATGGAGCCTCCTAGCACACGTGCCTGGACCATGAAACCTACGCCGATCCCCAGCCTGCGAAACTCGTGGGGTCTACGTAGCGCCGATCGCGGGACCGCCGTTCATCGCGAACGTTCGGCATTCTCAGGTCGGCGAGCCGCTCGCTCGCGTACGCTTTGACGTTTAGGAGCCTGGGGACAGCTATGACGGAACTTCGCCAGATCACCAACTTCGTGCAGCTCACCAACGACGTCGGCACGTCGGGACAACCGACCCGCGAGCAATTTCGAGCGATCGCCGATGCGGGCTATTGCGCGGTCGTCAATCTGGCCTTACCGACCTCCGATCATGCAATCGCCGACGAGGGCAGCGTAGTCACCGAACTCGGCCTCCGCTACTTCCATATTCCGGTCGTGTTCGAAGCACCGACCGTGGACGACCTGCGAACGTTCATCGGCGTGATGCGGGCGCTGGAAGGAAAGAAGGTGTGGGTGCACTGTGTGGTGAACGCCCGCGTTTCGGCGTTCATGTATCACTATCTCAAGCACGTGCGCGGGCTCGACGAGCACGCCTCACGGTCGGTGGTGCTCGATCGATGGGCACCGCAGATGGATGGCACGTGGCGTGCGTTTCTGGACCTATCCGCCGACCAGATCGGCGTCTAGTTGCGCGACGGTCGCGTGCACTTTGCGTCGCGCCGACGTCACCTACGAAGCATTGGGACAGCCCGAGTTTCTCCACGCCAGTGGCAGAACGCGTCGTGGAGAAACAACTTCAGCTACGAGGAAAAGTTCGGCTACGAGGCAAAGCTCGCCTTCGAGGCGAGCTAGCGGGTGTGCTGGGTGCGGAAGCGCTTGCGGCGCGCGCCTTCGCCTGTGGGCGCACGGCCGGTGCCCTTCGGTTGAAAACGGGGCACCAGGTGGCGCTTGCCATTGCCGATGAGGTCCGCCCGACCCATGCGCTTCAGCGCATCGCGCAACAGCGGCCAGTTGTCGGGATCGTGATAGCGCAGGAAGGCCTTGTGCAGCCGGCGTTGCTTGATGCCTTTCGGCACCACGACGTCTTCGCTGGTCCGCGTCACCTTGTGCAGCGGGTTCTTACCGGAGTGCCACATGGCGGTGGCAGTTGCCATGGGACCAGGTAGAAACGCTTGCACCTGATCGGCGCGGAAGCCGTTCGCCTTCAACCACAGCGCAAGCTCCAGCATGTCTGTGTCGGTGGTGCCCGGATGCGCGGCGATGAAATACGGAATCAGGTACTGCTCCTTGCCGGCTTCCTTCGAGTAGCGATCGAACAATTCCTTGAAGCGGTAGTAGGTGCCGACCCCTGGCTTCATCATCTTCGACAGCGGCCCTTCGCCGATCGCCTCGGGCGCGATCTTCAGATAGCCGCCGGTATGGTGACTGGCGAGTTCGCGCACGTACTCGGGCGATTCGATGGCGAGGTCGTAGCGCACACCAGAAGCGATCAACACCTTCTTGATGCCGGGCAGCTGACGCGCCTTGCGGTACAGGTCGATCAGCGGCCGGTGGTCGGTGTTGAGGTTCGGGCAAATGCCGGGATAGACACACGACGGTTTGCGGCACGCGGCCTCGATCGCCGGATCCTTGCAGGCGAGCCGGTACATGTTGGCGGTCGGGCCGCCGAGATCGGAGATGACGCCGGTGAAGCCGGCCACGGAATCTCGAATCGTTTCGATCTCGCGCAGCACCGACGCCTCGGAGCGATTTTGAATGATGCGACCTTCGTGCTCGGTGATGGAGCAGAACGTGCAGCCGCCGAAGCAGCCGCGCTGGATCGCAATGGAGAAACGAATCATCTCGTAGGCCGGAATCTTCGCATCGCCATAGCTCGGATGCGGCGTGCGCGCGTACGGCAGCTCGTAGATGCGATCCATCTCCTCAGTTGTGAGCGGAATCGGCGGCGGGTTGAGCCATAGCTCCTTGTCGCCGTGTCGTTGCACCAGCGCCCGTGCATTGCCGGGATTCGACTCCATGTGCAGGATGCGCGAGGCATGCGCGTAATACACGGAGTCGTCGCGTACCACTTCATAGCTCGGCAGTCGGATGACGCTGCGCCCACGATCAGCGGACCTCACGTCGCGAACGAACCGCACAACCTTCACCGTCGGATCCTGCATGGCTGGCGCGTGCGGGCTATCGAGATGGGTCGAGTCCACTTCCACCCAGTCGCCGGGAACTCTGTCACGAACGAATGCTGTGCCGCGCACATCCGTGATCGCGGCAATCGGTTCGCCCGCCGCCAATCGATGGCCAAGCTCGGCAAGCGCGCGCTCGGCATTGCCGTAAAGCAAGATGTCGGCTTTGGCATCCAGCAAGATCGAACGCCTCACTTTCTCCGACCAGTAGTCGAAGTGCGCAATGCGGCGCAGGCTCGCCTCGATGCCACCGAGCACGATGGGCACGCCTTTGAACGCTTCCCGCGCACGCTGCGCGTAGACGATCACGCTCCGGTCTGGACGTTTGCCGCCGACGCCGCCTGGTGTATAGGCATCGTCACTACGTACGCGGCGATCGGCCGTATAGCGGTTGACCATCGAATCCATGTTGCCGGCGGTGATGCCGAAGAACAGATTCGGTGCACCCAGGCGCGCAAAGTCGTCGGTGTTGGACCAATCCGGCTGCGCGATGATGCCGACGCGAAATCCCTGAGCTTCTAGGAAGCGACCGACGATCGCCATGCCGAAGCTCGGGTGGTCGACGTAGGCGTCGCCGGTGACGATCAGGATGTCACACGAATCCCAGCCGAGCGCGTCCATCTCGTCGCGAGTGGTGGGCAGGAACGGCGCCGTGCCGAATCGATGAGCCCAGTAAGGTCGATGGGAAAAGAGCGGCTTCGCCGTGGCCATCATCAGAGTACCCGCGGTTTGTCGCGGAATTCGCGACGCAGCTTATCGAACCCGCGCCAAGCGAGCACGCCGAGCACCGCGGACGCCAAGAACAAGTACGCTCCCGCCGCCGGCAGATCGGGCACTACGCCCACATCGGTCCAGCCGACATACAACG
>QJXZ01000209.1 GCA_003248125.1 Gammaproteobacteria bacterium
TGGCGGCGACACCAATGACGCTGCAAACGGCGAGCATGGTCGACTTGACACAACAGCCGCCTGCGGCTGCGCAAGGTGCGGCGTTTCTCATTCGGTCGAAGAGCCGCCTGCGTGCGCAAGTGATGTTGGCCGATTTGATCCCCGGTCATGCGTACACGGTCTGGTGGCTCATCTTCAACAACCCGGCCGGCTGCAGCGCAACACCGTGTACGCCGGGTCCGGATTTCGGAACGGGACGCGCAGCGATCCATTTCGCAACCGGCGCGATTGCCAGTGCCGGTGGTGGTGTGGGCGGTGATGGTGGCGTCGTCAATGCCACGTTCGAGACGGATGTCGGGGGCCCGCCAATGGGCGCAGTCGTCATCCCCGATGGACCGGAAAATGGCCTGACGGCGGGTAACGGCTTCGCGGCAGAGGTCCACTTGCTGATGCTCGATCACGGCGTGCCGGCTGCAGATCTCGGTGGCGGACCTGGCACGTGGCCGGTCGAGTTGTCGACACCGCTGCCGCCAGGTGTGGCCGATGTGCGGGCGGTGTTCTTCGCGCCAACGGCACCTTAGGACCCGTGCCGTGGGCACCGTTGCCAAATTGGGTCTTTTGGGCATCGCGTGCGCGGCAGTTCTAATGCCGTGCACGGGTGCCGCGGCCGAGGGTATCGGTGAACGCCCGGCGCTAGCTCGACACGTCTTGCAAGCCGACATCGAGTCCGGGCGATTGAGTTGGCCGCAACTGCTGCGCATCGGTGAGCAGATCTTCGGCATGCGGTTCAATCAATTGGATGGCCAAGGCAGGCCCCGTTCGACCGGTACGGGTGCACCGCGCGCGGAGGGCCAGCCCGCATTCATTCGTACATCGGCACCGGATTCGAATTCCTGCGTTGGTTGCCACAACCAACCGCGGCCGGGGGGTGCGGGCGAGTTCGTGGCGAACGTGTTCGTGTTGGCCCAAGCCCTTGACCCCGTGACCCAGAGTGTCGCTCCGGAGTTCAGCAACGATCGCAATACGTTGGGTATGCACGGTGCCGGCGCAATCGAGCTACTTGCGCGTGAGATGAGCTTCGAATTGCTCGCGATTCGTGATCATGCGCGACAACTCGCCCTACAGACCGGGTCGCCCGTTCGGCTGCCATTGGTCGCTAAGGGCGTTGGCTTCGGTGCAGTGACAGTGCTTGCCGATGGCCGCGTCGATCCGGGCGAGATCGAAGGCGTCGATTGGGACTTGGTCGTCAAGCCGTTTCACCAGAAGGGCGCGGTGGTATCGCTCCGAGAGTTCACCAACAACGCGATGAATCACCACCACGGGATGCAATCGGTCGAACGATTCGGCAGCAACACGGATCCCGACGGCGACGGTGTGGTCGACGAGTTGACGGTTGGCGACATCACCGCGGTCACACTCTTTCAGGCGGCGCTGCCCGTTCCGATCATGGTCGTACCGCGCGACGCGCAGCGGCGCTCGGCGATTCGGAGAGGTCAGTGGGTGTTCGAGGCGATCGGTTGCGCTGATTGTCACGTGCCGACGCTGAAGCTGAACAACAGCGTGTTCACCGAGCCGAATCCGTTCAACCCACCAGGCAATTTGCGGCTTTCGGACGTTGCGAGCCCGGTTGCGTTGGATCTCGTTCAGGAGGGCTTTGGGCCACGCCTCGAGCCGTCCGGTCATAACGGCGCGATCGTTCGTGCGTTCACGGACTTGAAGCGCCACGATCTGTGTGACGCCGACTACCAGTTCTTCTGCAACGAGCTGCGCCCGCAGGGCAACTTGGCAGGCAACGCATCGGCTGCCGATTTCACGGTGACACCGTTGCCGCGCCCGACGTCCGAGTTCTTGACGCGCAAGCTTTGGGACGCGGGCAGTTCCGATCCGTTTGGCCACCGTGGCGACCTGACCACCATGACCGAAGCCATCGACGTGCACGGCGGCGAGGCGCGGCGCGCGCGTGATGCGTTCTTCGATTCGACATCCGACGATCGCGATGCCGTGATCGAATTCTTGAAGTCGTTACAGGTGTTGTGAGCGCGCGAGTCTAGGGACGCGGCGGCTTGCGCGGCGGACGGCGCATGGCGTCGGCCAGCGCCTCGCGTTCCTCGGGGGTGAGCTTCGTCACCACGGCTACGAACGCAGCGTGCGATTTGCTCTGCGCTTCGGTGAGCCGGCCCTGCAGCCGTTCGAGTGCTGCGGACAATGCGTCGGCATCGAATGGCTCGGCGACGATGGCGTCGAGCAGCGCGCGCTGATCACGGCGAATGCCGCGCACGTCGCCCCATACGCCGTGCATGTGACCGCGCACGATTGGCATCACTTCTTCGCGGCGTGCTTCCGGGAGGGCGCGCAGGTGACGCATGTAGCCCATGGTGGGATCGCCGCCGGGACCCATGGGCGGATGGCCGGCGAGGCGGCCGACCACGAACCCGATCAACAACAGGTTGGCGATGACCGACACGATCAGTCCGCCGATCAGCCACTTATTCCGCATCGGTGTATACCTCGAGCGCATCGAAGGCGAGCAGTGTCACGTCGCCACCGAGCGCATCGTCGCTGGTTGCAGGTATCGCGGCGCCGAGGGCGATGCCGATCGCAAGCGGGATTGCCGCCAAGGCAGCGGGCCGCAGGCCACGCGGCCCGCTGCCGAGCCAATCGACGAATCGCGTAAGCCAGTCGGCCGGCGTGGCGACGGCATCCAGAATGCGTTGCCGCAAGGCGCGGCTTGCGACCGTCGCGGTGTCGTATTCGGCGAGCAATCGATCGAGTGCGACGGCTTCGTCGAGGTGGCGCTGCATGCGTGCATTCGCGGCGAGGAATGCGCGCCCGATGGCCGCATACTCGGTCGGCCAGCGCCCGAGATCGGAACCGTATGTGTCGATCAGTGCGACGAACTTCGCTTCGTTCATGTCCTTCATGACGAGCCTCCGAGGCCGTCGATATCGGCTTTCAGTGTTTGTTTGAGCGACCGCCGTGCGCGTGCGAGCAACGACTCCACGGCTTCCACGGAAATCTCGAGCACCTGCGCGGTCTCTGGGTTGCTTAGCCCTTGGTAGTGACTCAACAAGAGCGCGGTGCGCTGCCGTTCCGGCAGGGATGTGATCGCCGCGGCGACGCGTGCGCGCAGTTGCTCGCGGCTGGTACTGATTTCGGGGTCGGCATCGTCCTCAGCTTCGGGTAGCACATCGGTCGTGAATTCGCGCCGTCGGCGCAGCCGGTCGATGGCGAGGTTGCGGCCGATGCGGTACAGCCAAGTGCTGAACTGCACGCGACCGGACTGCCAACGCATGGCTTCGCGCCAAATGCGCAAAAACGTTTCCTGGGCGACTTCCTCGGCGTCGGCGACGTTGCCGCCGAAGCGCACGAGGAACGCGCGCAAGCCGACGAGGTGCCGATCGATGAGGCGGCCGAAGGCCACCTCATCGCGGTGCTGAACGAGCGCCATCAGCATCTCGTCGGACTCATCCAAACGCAGCGAGCCTTATTGAGGCGCCGGCTGCGCTGGCTGCATGCCCTTGCGCATGGGCCGGCCGGCGCGCATCTCTTCGGGCGTCACCACGCCGTCGCCGTCTGCATCGAGCTTCGCGGCGCGTTGCGCGAACGGCGGATATTCGTTGGCATCGAGCTTGCCGTCGTCGTTGGCATCGAGAAGGTCGAATACTTTGTCTTGCATGAGCTTGCGCATCGTGTCGTGCAGCGCCTCGAACTCGGTGGCGGACACCTGGCCGCTGCCATCGGCGTCGAGCGCCTTGAAGAGTTCGGCGTTGTCGACCATGCCGCCCGGACCACCGGGACCACCGGGACCACCAGGCCCGTGCATGCCACCAGGTCCGCCCATACCGCCAGGGCCGCCTTCGGGCATGGCGTGCATGCGCTCCATGCGGCGCATGTGCCGCATGCCGCGATGATGATCGGCGTTGGCGAATTCTTCGCGACTGATGGTGCCGTCACTATTGGCATCGGCACGCTTGAAGGCCTGCTCTGCGCGCGCTTTCATCTTGTCGACGTCGATGGTGCGGGCCGGCTTCTGGTCGGTCTCAGCCGCTAACGCGAAGGCACTCGTCAGCACTGCCGCGGCGGCGAAGGCGGTCGGAAAGAGTATTCGTTTCTGCATGTTCAGCTCCTCGATGATCGGTTCGCCGATCGTTGCTCATACATACGTATCAACGGTCGTTGTCCGTCGCGGCCAAATCGTAACGAATCGTTTCGACGATCAAACGATGTGTCGTATCGGCGATGTCGACCGTCACCTCGTCGCCAGCCGACTTGCCGAGTAGCGCGCGCGCGATCGGTGCATCGATGCTGATGTAGGCGGGGGCGGCGTCGAATTCGTCGGGTCCGACGAGGCGCCACGTCTTCACCGCGTCCTCATTGTCGCGCACGGTCACCCATGCGCCGAAGAAGATACGTGATGCATCGGGTGGCGTGCGGTCGACCACCACCAGTTCGTCCAGTCGCTTCGACAAATATCGGATACGTGCGTCGATCTCGCGCAGCTGCTTCTTGCCGTAGATGTACTCCGCGTTCTCCGAACGGTCGCCGAGCGCAGCAGCTTCCGCCACCTTGCGTGTGACTTCGGGACGAACCACTTTCCACAGGTGTTTGAGCTCTTCGGTGAGGCGGGTATGCCCTGCGCGGGTGATGTATGCGCTCGAATGCGGTTTCGGCGGGCGATAGCGGCTCACGTACGGTTCGCTTCCATCCACTCGACTGCGAAGTCGACCAACGCGCGCATCGGCATGAGCCGCACCGTGGCCGCCCCGATCTGGCCAATCGTCGTTGCGCCGGTGGCATCGAAGGCGTCTCCAAGCAATGGAAAGTCGTCGTCGTGCCAAACGAGTTCGTCGAAGGTTACCCACTCGCGACTGGAATCGGTTTGCAGCGGTGCGCCTTCTCCATGCGTGCGTTTGGTCGGGAAGGTGGCGCGGTATTCGGCGAGATGCAGCGAGGTGTTGTTGCCGTGACCGACGCCGAGCAGCAACACCTTGGCATGCCGTCGGCCGTGATGACGTCCGCATCGGCACCCCAGGCCGCGAACGAGACCAGTGGGTGAGCACTGCGCACGGTCCCTGGGACGTGCCGAAACGTCTCGACGATCGCGCCCATCAGCCGCGTAGGGGTGAGATGCGGATCGTAGGCCGGAGCGTTGCCACGAATGATCGGCCACCACGCCTCGGGTACCGGCGGTGCACGCCACTTCGAAGGTTCGGATAGTTGGCCCGAATGGGTGGGCATCACCAGCGTGCCCTGCGCGGTGACGGCGTCCATGAGCGCGAGGACCACGGCGTGCGCACCACCCGTCACCCAACCCAAGGCCGACAGCGAGCTGTGCACGATCAGACGGTCGCCCGGGCGCACGCCGAGACTCACCAAAGCCGTTTGAATGGCGCTCTGGGTGAGTGGTGCCGCAGCCGCGGCCACGCGGCGCGCCTCGGCGCTGTAATCACCATCCGGCATAAGCCCACCTTTCATAGACCGATTTCATCTAGCCTCTCCACTTTCTCCCCACACCTCCCCCGTAACCTCGCCTCGAAGGCGAACTTTGCCTCGTAGCTGATGTTTCGCCCCGCAGCCGAACCTGACCGCAGGAGGGACAGCCATGCGGCGACTCTATTACCTTGCCGACGACCTCGAAACCACCAAGCTGGTTTCCGATGCCCTACATTCGAACGGCATTCGCGATTGGAACTTCCATGTCCTCGCCAAGGACGAGGCAGGGCTCTACCAACACCACATTCACGCCGCGACCACCTATCAGCAGCTCGACCTCATCCACACGGGTGAGCGCTATGCGTTGGTGGCGGGATTGGCGGGCGCCGGGGCCGGCATCGCTTGCTACTTGTTGCAGCCCCTACCTTGGGAAACGAACGTTTTCACCGTGGTGTTGATGGCGTTGGTCGGCGTTCTGTTCGGCGCTTGGCAAGGTGGGATGGTCGGCCTCACGCGGGAGAGCTACAAGCTGGCGCCGTTTCACGACGACATCGAGTCGGGACGCTACTTGATCATGGTCGACGTGAAATCGCAGACCCGCTCGCAAGTGCGCGAGCTGATGAACATGCAGTTCCCGCACGTGCAGCGCTGCGGCAGCTCCAGCACCGTGATCAATCCCCTCGAGCGGCCCGTTAGGATCTACCACCAGACCACGCACTGAAGCTGGGGCGGCGGTGGCGAGGCGGCGCCGAGCACGGCGCCTCCGCGTGCCGTCAGAGCATGCTGCGCAGCATCCACGCGGTCTTTTCGTGCACGCCGATGCGATCCGTCACGAGATTGATGGTGCCTTCGTCGGCAGCGGCTTGTGCATCCGGCAGGATGCTGCGTGCTGTGCGAACCACGGTCTCATGTCCCTCTAACAGATCGCGAATCATTGCTTCCGCCGCGGGTACACCATCAGCCTCCTTGATCGAGGTGCGGGCGCCGAACTCTGCGTAGGTACCGGGCGCGGGCGCGCCCAGTGCGCGAATTCGCTCGGCGATGAGGTCGACCGCCAATGCGAGCTCGGTGTACTGCTCCTCGAACGCAGCGTGCAAGTCGCGAAACCGCGGTCCCGTCACGTTCCAGTGGTAGTTGTGCGCCTTCAGGTAGAGCGTGTAGCTGTCGGCGAGCAGATTCGCGAGTCCCTCGGCGATTTGCTCGCGCGCGCTCGATGCGATGCCGATGTCGATGGCCGGTGCGTTCATGCTGAACCTCCTTCGTTCGAGTGCGTTACAGCCTGCCAGGCCGAACACGCAGTGAGAATTCGATTGTTTCTCTCGACCTGATTGACGACGCCAATGCCTGTAACGGCGCAGCGAAGTGCCGGTGTCAGCCGTCG
>QJXZ01000081.1 GCA_003248125.1 Gammaproteobacteria bacterium
GCACGCCCGAGGATGCCGCATTGCCGGTTGACGTCATCGATGCGGAAGAGATGGCGGAACGGGGTAGCCCGACCGCATTGGATCTCATCCGCGCCATGCCGTATGTCGGCCCGTCCATGGGCGAGACCAACCAGTTCGGGGTCAACCAAGGCACCATCGGCGTCGGCAACGTCAACCTGCGCGGCTTGGGCGGCATGCGAACGCTGGTGCTGATGAACGGCCGCCGCACGACGTACACGCCTGCCGAAGGGCCGACCGGTGTCGATACCAACTTGTTGCCGTTCGCCGCGATCGGCCGTGTCGAGGTGCTGAAAGACGGTGCCGCCGCGACCTACGGTTCTGACGCCATCGCCGGTGTCGTCAACTTCATTACCCGTCGAGATTTGGAAGGCTTCGAAGTCAACGGTGAGTTCCGCAGCATCGAGGACAACGATGGCGATTGGACCGGCAGCGTCAACTGGGGCTGGCAAGGTGATCAGTCGAACGTGCTGATCTCGTATGCGCAACAGCATCGCTCCGAGTTGCGCTCGACCGATCGTGACTGGGCAAATCCCCCCTACACCGTCAATCCAACAGGTTGGTCCGGCTTCGGGGATCCTGGCACCTTCTTCGCGACCGACTTGGATACCGCCACCAACGTGTTCCGCGTCGACTCGAATTGCACCGAGCTGGGTGGTCACCTCGAAGCCGCTGCTTGCCGCTTCTCCTACATCCCGTTCGATAACATAGTAGAAGAAACCGAGCAACAGCAGATCTACGGCGAGCTCAATACCGAGATCGCGCCAGGTACCGAGTTCCATATCGAGGGTCTATGGGCGGAAACCATTCTGCCGAACTACCGGACTTCGCCTTCCTACCCGCCGACTTCCGGACCCGCCGGCCCCGGCTTTGCGCAGTTCCGGATCTGCAACAACGGCACGTACAACTTTGCGACCGGCACGTGCTCGGCGCCGCTGCCTGGTGCGCAATTCGCCAACAATCCGGGCGTGATCACGGCGTTGCAGCAGACGGCGCTGACGCAAGCGCAGATCGACGCGACCGACGTGGTGCAATTGTTGAGCTGGCGGCCGCAAGCGTGGGGCGGTGTACCTGCGTTGACGGGCGGCAACGGCGGTCAGCTGAACCGCAACACCTACGACATGGCACGGGTGTCGGCCGGCCTCAAAGGCACCTTGGAAGGTGGCTGGATGGACGGCATCGGCTGGGACTTCGCGGTCACCTATTCGGCGTCGACGATGACCCGTAGCGGTGTCGACACGATGATCACGCGCATGCAGGATGCCATCAACGGCTTGGGCGGCCCCGACTGCAACGGCATCGCCTACGGCCAACCCGGCTCGACTTGCGGGTTCTACAACCCGTTCTCGAACGCGCATCCGGCGAACGCGGCCTATGGCTACGTGAACCCGGGCTACGTGTCGGCCAATGCCAACACGCCTGAAATGCTCAACTGGTTAATCGAGCGCTGGACCGTGGCACAGGATCAATCTTTGCTGGTCGCCGACGCGGTATTCAACGGTGAGATTCCGGGCTTCGAGCTGCCGGGCGGTAGCGTCGGCTGGGCATTTGGTGGCCAGTATCGGCTGATCGACTATTCGACCACTGTCGACAATCCGCTGGCCAACCAGGAAATCAATCCGTGCGTGGTACCGGGTGATACGAGCTGCGAAGTGAAGACCGGGCCGTTCATCTTCTTGGGGCAGTTCATCAACCAGTCCCTCGATGACACCGTTTATGCGGTGTTTGGAGAATTGGCGTTGCCGATCACGGACACACTCGATGCCCAGGTCTCGGTCCGTTACGAGGACTATGGCGGCTTGACGGGTGACACCACCGATCCGAAGTTCTCGGTGCGTTGGCAGGCCGTGGATTGGCTGGCGCTGCGCGGCTCCATCGGGTCCACGTTCCGCGGCCCGACGCCGGTCAACAAGGCGTTGATTGCCACCGGCCTGCAGCCGATTCCGGCGGCCGCGTTCCAGTACCGTTCGATCGACATCGTGGGCAATCCGGAACTCGACCCAGAGAAGGCCGACACATGGAGCCTCGGCGCCGTCGTCGAAGTAGGCGGCTTCCGCGGCATCATCGACTACTTCACCTTCGAGTTCAAAGACCAGATCTACTTGGTGCCTTACACGTCGATCTCGGATGCCGTCGGCAACATCGCGGCGGGTACATCGGGTACTCAGCTCGCGGACTGCAACCATCCGCTACGGGCATTAGTGGTGTTCAGCAACAGCGACACGTGCACCCAAGGTGTGACGACCGCGAACGACATGGTGCGCATCCTGCCGCCGACCGTGAATGGCCCGAAGATCGACATGACCGGTATCGACGTGTCCTTGAGCTACGACTTCAGCGAGCTGCTCGGCGCCGAACTGGAAGTGGGTGTGGATGCCTCCTACGTCGACGAATGGAAGCAGGCAGCGTTCTCGTACCAGGGCACGCCGGTGCTCGGAGAGTTCGACGCGGTCGGCTATTTGAACTACGACCGGCTGGGCAACGGTGCCGTGCCGGAGTGGAAGGCGCTGGGTCACATCCGCTACGCCACCGGGCCGTTCAATGCCCGCTACGAATTGCGCTACGTGCAAGGCGTGGCCGACGATCGGCGACCGTTCCCGACGGTACAGCCGACCACCGGTGCGGCATTCACCACGTACTTCGGCTCACAGATCGACTCGACCTACACCCACAACTTGTACTTCCAGTACCAGGCACCGTGGGATACCGTCGTGTCGTTGTCGATTGTCAACGTGCTGGATGAGGATCCGTCCGATGCCCGGCACGCGCTGAGCTACGATCCCTACTATGGCGATCCGCTTGGCCGTACGTTCGAGATCGGCTTCCGCAAGACCTTCGGTCCCGGCTAACCGGTTCCGGACTCTCGCCACGGGCGGCCCTCTGGCCGCCCGTTTTCTTTCCTACGTTTGGATCCCATCGGCGATGGCGCACGACGATGCACAACGCAGGGTGGGTGCGCACGCCGAGCGATCACGTTAGGCTGCCCGTTCCTCCGCGCGCGCTGCCGATGTCCACCGCCGTTCTCGACACCTCGCTCAAAGACGAGATCCAGATCGCCTACCGGCGCTGGTTGGATGCACGTGACTTCAATCCACGCCGCGGTCAGCGGCAGATGATTGCCACCATCGCCCGCACCTTCACGCGCGCCGATCCGCCACGCGTCGCCGCCATCGAAGCCGGCACCGGCACTGGCAAGACTGCCGCCTATGCAATTGCCGCCATTCCTGTGGCACGTGCATTAGAAAAGCGGCTTGTCATCGCCACTGCCACCGTCGCGCTGCAAGAGCAGATCGTCAATCGCGACCTGCCCGATCTTGCCGCGCGCTCGGGGCTCGAATTCACCTTTGCGCTCGCCAAGGGCCGCGGCCGCTATCTGTGTGTGAAACGGCTCGACGATCGGCTGCAAGCGACCGGGCAAGCGGACCTGATTGGCTTCGAGACCGCGCCGCAGGACGCCATTGCGACCTATGCGCGGCTTCTCGATGCGTATGCGCGCACTGACTGGGACGGCGACCTCGACACTTGGCCGGAAGGCATCACTGAGGAGACGTGGCGGCCGATCACCACCGACCATCGCGGTTGCACCAGAGAGCGCTGCTCGTTCTTTCGGCAATGCGCGTTCTTCAAGGCACGGGCCGGACTCGACGAGGCCGACGTGATCGTCGCCAACCTCGATCTGGTGCTCGCCGATTTGGCGCTCGGAGGCGGCGCCGTGTTGCCGGAGCCGGAAGATACGTTCTACGTGCTGGACGAGGCGCACCATCTCGCCGACAAGGCACGGCAACACTTCACGCTCAACGCACGTTTGAGAGCGACCGTGTCGTGGCTCGAGCAGGTGAATGGCGCGGTCGCGACGTTGACGCAGCGGGTGGGGCGGCCGCCGGAGCTCACCGAGCCTTCGCAGCGAATTGCGAATCACGCAGTCGTCATCGCCGAGTCGATCGGCGAACTGCTTGCCGTGGTGTCGATGCTACCCGCAACGCCGCGTGACGAGAGCCGCGCGATCCATCGCTTTCCGCTCGGCCGTGTCGACGATGTCATCGCATCCGCGAGCGAGGTTGCTGCGCGTGCCGTAGCACCGCTCATGGGCGATCTCGAGCAGGTCTACGAGATGCTGACCGAGGTGGTGGACGGCTCGCGAAGCTGGCCAAAAGGATTCGAGGCCGAGGACTTCCTCGGTGTCATCGGGCAGCACGTCAGTCGCGCGAATGGCCTTGCCGCACTGCTTGCCGACTTCGCGCAAGCGGCCGACGCGAACGGCGATCGGGCGCGGTGGATGACGATCGTGAGCTTCGATACCGGCGAGGATTGGGAACTCACCTCGGCGCCGCTCGCAACCGGTGCGTTGCTCGCCGAGGTGCTGTTCGAACGCGCCTATGGCGTACTGCTCACGTCTGCAACGCTGACCGCGCTCGGGCGCTTCGATCGCCTAGTCGAGCAGGTGGGTTTACCGGATGGCGCAGCGCTCGAGCGGATTCCGAGCCCGTTTCGCTATGCCGAGATCGCAACACTCCATGTACCGATGATGCACTCCGATCCGCGCGATCAGGAAGCGCACACGAACGAAGTCGCAGAATTGCTGCCCGATCTTCTTGCCCAAGCGGCGAGCGCACTGGTGCTGTTCACCTCGTGGCGGCAGCTCAACGACGTCGTTGGCAAGCTACCCACTCGGCTTGAGAAATCGCTCAAGGTGCAGGGAAGGGCCTCGAAGCAAGCTTTGCTGGATGCGCATCGCGCCGATGTCGATGGCGGTGAGCCGAGCTATCTGCTGGGTGTGGCGAGCTTCGCGGAAGGCGTCGACCTACCCGACGACTACTGCCGTCATGTCATCGTCGTGAAGCTGCCGTTTGCGGTGCCCGACGATCCAGTGGACGAGGCGCAAGCGGAAGCCGTGAAGGCCGCTGGCCGCAATGCGTTCTACGAAATTTCGCTACCGGATGCAGCGATGCGCCTCGTGCA
>QJXZ01000056.1 GCA_003248125.1 Gammaproteobacteria bacterium
GCTGTTCCACGTCCAAGACCAAATTCCGTTCATGGGCGTCGGCATCGTCTACGTCATCATTGCGGTGTTGTACGCCGGTGCGGCGATCTCGGTGCGTTTCGTGCGTATCAGTGGACAGAGCGAGAGGCGTGCGGCGCAGAGCATCTTGGGTGACATCGGCGAGGGATTTTCGTACATCCGCAACTCGCGGCTCATGCTCGGCCTCGTGATCATGGGTACGTTTCCGATGATGTTCGGCATGCCGATGCAAAACCTAATGCCGGCTTTCAGCCGCTCGGTATTGCACGGCGGGCCCGATGATCTCGGATTGCTGATGACGTGCTTGGGGATCGGCGCATTGATCGGCACACTGACACTCGCACGCGCCGGCGAATTCGAAGGTAAGGGTAAAGCGCTGTTCTTGGGCTGCGGAGCCTGGGGCGTCTTCATCCTACTGTTCACGCTTGCCGATACGTTCGGCCCCGCGGCGTTTCTCACCGGGCTCGCCGGCATGTTCAGCTCCTCACTCATGGCCCTCAATCGGACAATGATGCAGCTCGAGTCACCGCCGGCGATGCGCGGCCGCATCATGTCCTTCGATCAGATGGCGCATGGGCTAATGCCAGTCGGGATCCTACCGATCGGATTCTTGAGTGATGCGATCGGTGTGGCGCACGCGCTGCAAGTGAGTGCGGCGATCCTGCTCGCAATAACGTTGGTCGCCTATCGATGGATGCCCGAAGTGTGGAACTTCAGCGCAGGTGACTCGCGTCGTTGAATCTCCGCACCATGATGCGGCCGTCCATCATCACGATGTGCGTGATTGAACCATTGTCGGCGCCGTTGAATGCGAACGGCCGTGCACCGGTGGCATGGGCAAGGATGTGACCGATTACGCCGCCGTGCACCACGGCCGCGACCAGTTGATCTCGATGCTTCGCCGCGATGCGATCGAGGGCCGCGAATACCCGTCGATTGAGTGTGTCCCAGGATTCGGCACCTGGAATGACGTCCCAGCGCTGTTCTTCTTGCACGCGCAAATAGATGGGATCGTTCTCGTACGCCTTGATGCGCATGATGCCGCCTTCCCACTCGCCCAGATGCACTTCCCTCAGGTCCGGCTCCACGATTGGTTCGAGGCCCAAGTGCTTGCAGAGCGGTGCGGCCGTCTCCGCGGTACGCCGGAGCGACGTAACGTACACGGCAGCGATCGGCTCGTGCTTCAACCGTTCACCAACGCGCTGGGCTTGCGCGTGGCCGTCGGCGTGCAGTTCGGGATCACCGTGACCATCGACCAGTGGAAAGGGATCGTCGGCAGTGGCTGCACGCGATTCGCCGTGGCGGATGAGCAGTATTTCCGTTGCGCCGGGCGGCCGGTCGAAGCGGTGTTGTCGGTATTCGCGCGTCATCGCTTCAGCCCAGTGTCTGCCAGAGGGATTCGCTCATGACGCCCAGGCGGCGCTCGATTTCGTCCATGGCGT
The DNA here is from genome assembly GCA_003248125.1 of Gammaproteobacteria bacterium. Classification (GTDB taxonomy): domain Bacteria; phylum Pseudomonadota; class Gammaproteobacteria; order Pseudomonadales; family Azotimanducaceae; genus SZUA-521. The sequence goes on from QJXZ01000056.1 coordinate 1,461, forward strand.
CCAAGATGAGATCCTCGCGGTAGCGCCGGCCGATGATCTGCACAGCGCACGGCAGATCAGCAGCGGTGCCGACCGGAATCACGCCGGCAGGCAATCCTAGATAGTTCACACCCACGCTGTAGATGGCGGCACGAAAAACGTCGTGTGCGTTGGCCTCGCTCTCGGCATCGTAGTTCCAAGTAAAGGTTGGCCGCATGAGAAAAGGTGACAAGACGAGCGGATACCTTGCCAGGAATTCGCTCCAACTACGCGTCATGCGCGTACGCTCTGCGATGCCTTTCCGGTAGCCGTCGGCATCGACCATGTGCCCGAGCGAGTAGTACCAATCGAAGATTTGCTTGATCGTGTCGCTGCCGTGCTGACGAGCGAGCGGATCGAGTGTCTGCTTGATCTCGAAGGTGGCCACGTCGAACCAGCCGTTGGCCGGCTCGAGGATCGACGGTGTCTCCACCTCCTCGACAACGTAACCGGCTTCCTCCAGGCACTCCGCCGCCCGTGTGATCGCACTGTCGATCTCGGCATGCATGGGATATCCATGCGTTTCGCGTGTGAGCGCAACGCGCAGGTCTTCTACCGGCCAGCCATCGAACGGTGCGGGCACCCACCATGGATCGCGCGGATCGCCTTGGGCCATGACGCGCGTGGCCAATCGCACGTCGCGCACTTCACGGCAGATGGCGCCCTGCACCGACATGAGTTGCGCGAGCAGGCCGCGCTCGGAGGTCGCGCTGGGATTGAATGCCGGCACACGTCCTTGCGTCGGCTTCACCGTCGTGACGCCGCAGGCGAACGACGGGAATCGCAGTGAGCCGCCAATGTCGTTGCCGTGGTGAATGGGGCCAAATCCTGCCGCAGCGGCCGCCCCGGCGCCACCTGAGGAACCGCCTGGCGACGCTTCGTCGTGCCAAGGATTCACGGTGCGACCGCGCAGCGGATTGTCGGTGGTCGCGCGCATGGAAAATTCGGGCGTGTTGGTGCGGCCGACGAAGATGGCGCCGGCGTTGCGCAGGTTAGAGACTACGGGTGAATCGGCAGTTGGCATGAGATTGGCGAACGCCGGCACACCGTTCGGCGTCGGGTAGCCCACTTGATCGACGTTCTCCTTGATGGTTATCGGCACGCCGTGCAGTGGTCCGAGCGAGCCGCCGCGCTTGCGCGCGGCATCGGCCACGTCCGCAGCTTCACGTGCAGCGTCCGCCATTTCGACCGTGATGGCATTGAGCTTTCCATTGAGCTTGGCGATGCGGTCGAGCACGCTGTCGATTACCGCACGACTCGTGAAGTCGCCGTGCGCGATTCCTTGGGCGAGATCGACAGCGCTCATGCGCCAGTAGTTCGTCATTGTCAGTCCTCGAGTTTCAGCACGCGTCGTGCATTGTCGCGTAGGAATTTCGACCAGACGTGATCGCGGAACGGCACCTCCGGCATGTCGGTCATGATGCGTTCGACTGAGAGGCCCATCGGAAAGTAACCGGCGTAGATGACTTTGTCTGCACCTCGGGTGTTGGCGTAGTCGACGATGGCCTTCGGATAGTGCTTGGGTGCGAATGCCGAGGTGGAATAGTAGAGGTTTGGCCACTTCAGCATCAGCTTCACCGCGAGTTCCTCCCACGGCTCGCAGCCGTGCCGCGTCACGAACACGAGCTCCGGAAAGTCGTACATCACTCGATCGATGAGCTCCACCTTCTGTGGCCACATCGGAAAGCGCGGCCCAGGGACGCCTGCACACGCGAAGATCGGCACGCCGAGCTCCACGCACTTCGCGTAGATCGGATACATCAGCGCGTCGTCGATGCCCACTTGCGGGTTGTATCCGGCATTGAACGCACCGAACGAGCGCACGCCGAACTCCTCGTACTGGCGCACCATCTCGCGAATCCCCTCCATGCCTTTGTTGGGATCCACGGAACCCTGGCCGACGAAGCGATCGGGATGGTCCTTCAATGCCTTTCTGCTCACATCACCGCCGACGCCAATCACGCCGATCTCGATGCCGAACCGGTCCATCTCGTGAAGCGTGATGCTGATCGGGTCCTTCGCGCCATAGAGTTCCTTTGGCACGTGCTTGAACATGTACTCGACGGGAAAATCGAATTGTTTGGAGCCGTCTTTGAGCTGTTCGCGAATGAAGTCGTATTGTTTGAAGTCGCTCGCGGGGAACCCGATCATGGTGTCGACGATGCCGATGTCCTTGAGCATCGCCATGGTCAGATCCCGTACAGCGCGTTCTGAAATAGGTGACACATGGAATCGCGTGGAATTTCGTCGCGCGGCAGCGGCGTGTTCACTTGCGAAGGGCGCGGACCGTGCTCTGCCGCGAGCGGTGCGAGTTTTGCGAGATCGAACTTGTAGAGCGCGGCGGCATTGAGCCCCAGCACCTTGCGGCGTAGCGCTTCCGGCATATCCGCGAACGTGAGTCGCAGAGATTCCAGGTTGTAGGGAAACGTGCCTTCGTAGTGCGGATAGTCGTTGCCCCACAGCACGTGATCTTCGCCAACCGCTTCGATGCCGGCGAGGTCCTCCTTACTCGGGAAGCTCGCGCCGTAGTAGCAGTTGCGGGCGGCATATTGGCTAGGCAAATCCTTCAGCACCCACTCCATGCCTTCGTACGTCATCTCGCCGATGGCGCCGGCCTTGAAGCCCATGTGTATGCGATCGAGTTGCTTGAGCATCGGTGCGACCCATGCGCAGCCAGACTCGGTGAGCACGTATTTGAGCTTAGGAAATTTCTCGTAAGCGCCGCTCATTAATAGATGTCGCCAACCCGTCTGGCAGTAGAACGTCACTTCAGAAATCCATAGGGCTTCGGGCACGGGACCTTGGCCGTAGTCGGGCGAGCCCTGGCCCGAGTGCTGGTTGATGACGAGATCGTGATCCTGAATTGCCGCAAGCACGTTGTCCCAAGCCGGATCGTAAAGCGGCCTCAACCAGGTGCAGTCGGGCGGAATGAGCGGTAGCAACACACCACCGCGCAAGCCGGTTTTGGCGATGAACTCGATGTCGGCGATAGCCTCGTCCAAGTCGTTGGGCAGGATCAAGCCGATGCCGGCGCGGCGCACCGGGTCCTCGGCGCAGAAGTCCGCAAGCCAACGGTTGTGCGCGCGAATGCCGGCGAGCGCGAGTTCGTAATCTTCGGGTCGCGGCGGCTGCGCGGTGACGATGCTCTTCTTGAAGAACGGCGGTACGGTGTTCGGAAACACCACCTCGCCGACCACGCCTTGGCTCAACTGATCTTCGGTGCGCACGGCGAGATCCCAGTTGCGCAGTTTCTTGCGCCCATAGTGTTCTTGAGACGGGTTCTTGTAGCCGCCGCGCCATGCGTCGAAGGCATCCCGATACCTGTGATCGAGGTACTCGCGGTACTGTGCATGGCTGCCGCCAGCATGCGTGTCGGCGGTGACGAGGATGTAGGGATCGTCGGACATCGGCGTTCCTTCTGAGGGGTGGGGGAAGGCTCGCCGATACACGCCACGGACG
>QJXZ01000269.1 GCA_003248125.1 Gammaproteobacteria bacterium
ACAGACGGTAGCCAAGGCAAGCTGCGCTACGGCGACGACGGGATCGAGTTGTCTAGCGCATTCGTGCAAATTTCGGCGACGCCGACGCCAACCGTCGAGACCATCATCGCCATCGACGTCAATCCCCAAGCGCGAGACGACGTCGGTATCTCCGAAGCCGCAATTGTGCTCCGTCCATTACCTATCGCGGGTGTGAAGCCTAGATTGAAACTCGGTGCATTTCGGCCACCGATCTCGCTCGAGCATTCGTCATTGGGTTGGGGCACGCTGTACACGACCAGCGCATCAGCGCTCAACAGCTGGGTCGGGGAGGAGCTTGGTGGGCTCGGCATCGAGGCAAGCGTGCGCAGCGACCCGACCGACGATCCATACGGCATTTATTGGAGCCTCACGGCAGCACCGTTCTATGGCAACGATCCTGCCGGCACGCTGTTGTCGTGGCGCGGCTGGTCGGTGAACAACTGGCAAACGAGTTGGGGCGGCGTGGTGCCGCTCACGCAGTTGCCTATCTTTCAAATCGTGCCCGATCAGGCGCCCCAGATCGAGCCATTCTTGGAACTCGACGATCGCCTCGGCTACTACGTCGGCGGCGAGATTGGTCGCTCCGGGAGTTTTCGACTTCGCACCCTGCACTACGACAACCGCTCCGACCCCACCATTCGCGATCACGGGCAGGTGGGTTGGCGTACGCAATTCGATAGCCTTGGAATCGCCGGCGGACTGCCATTCGACATCGGTGTGATCGCGCAGTGGCTCGCCGGTCGTACCTACGCGGGCCCACAACTGTCCTGGGGTCGGCCGATCGATGACGATTTCGACACCTACTTCGTGCTCGTCACTCGCACATGGGGTGGCCATCGCTTCTCGATGCGCCGCGAGTGGTTCGCCGTCGACGACCACGATGCGAACGCGCTCGACCCCAATGACGAGCAAGGCGATGCCTGGACACTCTCGTACCAGTTTCGCTTCGACGAGCACTGGCTGGCAGGCATCGAATGGATTCGCATCGACAGCGAGCGGCCGGCGCGCGTCTTCGAGAACGCGGACGTCGACTTGATCGAGCAGAGCGTGTTCGCCGTCGTGCGCTGGACCTACTGACCGTCAGCCAACGTCGATCTGTACCTTGACCGCACCTGCGTGTTTGTCGCCCGCCGCAGCATACGCCTTGTCGATCTCGTCCAACGCGAATCGGTGTGTGACGAACGGCGCCAGCGCCTCACGATGGCGCGCTACCAATCGAGTCGCGAGCGCGAAGTCACCGATCGATGCGTCATGCGCGTAGCAATTGCTGCCAACCAAAGTGATTTCGCCAGCCATGAACGGCAAGCCCGGCAATCGCGGCGAGCCATCGAACACACCGACCATCACGATCGTGCCCCCGCGGCGGACCGCGGTAACGGCCTCGGTGAGCGTATCGGCCGTTCCGCCCACCGTCTCGATGACGGCGTCGACGGCTCCGCAAGCTTTGCGCAACGTACTACCATCGTCGAACACGCCGGTTGCGCCGAGCACGCGCGCGAACTCCGCCTGATGCGGGTAACGGGCAGTTACGAAGATTTCTTCGGCGCCGGCATCACGCGCGGCCAGCACACAGGCAAGACCGATGCTGCCCGCGCCCAGCACGGCGATTCGGCGACCGATACCGACGCGCCCGAGCCGCATGGCACGCACCGCTACGGCGATCGGCTCCGACAGTGCCGCGGTATTCATGTCGAGGTCCCGCGGCACGACATGCAGGCAATGCGCCGGCACGGTGAAGAACTCGGCCATGCCACCGCGCGCGCTGATGCCGAACAACTTGCTCTGTTCGCAGCGATTGTGAAAACCGGTACGGCAATCCAAACATTCGCCGCAAGCATGGATCGGCTCGACCGCGACCGTGGTGCCGATCGCGACGTCGACGCCTTCACCCACCGCATCGACTGTGCCCGCCACCTCGTGCCCTGGCTGCAGACCAACTGCGTTCATGACGTGGCCACGAAACAGATGCAGATCGCTACCACAAATGCCCACCGCGCCGGTTGCGAGCCGCACCCATCCCGGTGTCGGCTCTGGTAGCTCACGCTCGACCACTTCGACGCGTCCTGGCGCGGCGATGACCACTGCCTTCATGGCGTTTTCCTTCGCTATCCACCTGTTTCGCGCATCCTATCGCGATCTGCCTCGGATGCGGGTACAGTCGGCGCGATCGAGGGAGGATTTTGCATGGCTACCTACATCATGCTGAGTACGCTCACTGACGAGGGGCGCAAGACACTCAAGGAGCGGCCAGAGCGCCTGCATGAGGTGAACAAGGAAGTAGAGTCGATGGGCGCACGCGTGACCGGACAATATGCCGTGCTCGGCGGCTACGATTTCGTCAACGTGATCGAAGCACCAACCAACGAGGTGATGGCGCGCATCGCCATGGAACTCGGCGCACGCGGAACCATCAAGGTGACCACGTTACCCGCAATGCCGGTGGCGCAGTTCGTCGACATGATGCAAGGCAAGAGTCCAGGGGGGTCTTGAGGCCGCCGCCCCGTTATGCCGGCCTTCGTGCTTCTCACCAAGTTCTCCGCCCCGGCCCTGCGCGAGGCGGTCGCAGATCCTTCCGCCCTCCACTACGTGCGCGAAGCGCTCGAGTCGTTCGAAGCGAAGGTGCTCGTCGACTTTCGCTTGGTAGGTGAGTACGACCACTGCACGATCTTCGAGGCACCGGACGAGTTCCACGCCTACCAAGCGTGCCTGGTGAACGAGATCGGGGATTGTGACGACACGCGCATCATGCCCGCGATCGACTTGCAGCTGTTCGAGTCGCTCATCACCAAGGAAGGCGGCACCGTCGGTCCGCACGAGTGGCAGGTCTCGACTTGGGCCAAGGCGCTCCGCTTCGCATTCCGCTGGCACGGCTACTCGCGCTGGGTGTGGCAAGCTTGCAAGCCCCTGCACGTCTCGGGACGTGAAAACTTCCGTGAAGTGAAGGGGCCGTGCATCGTGGTCGGCAACCACACCAGCCACCTCGACGGCCTGGTGCTGAGGCATGCGCTGCCGCAGCGCGTGAAGTGGAACATCTACTCCGGTGCGGCCGCCGATCGATGGTTCATCAAGGGTCGCAAAGAGCTCATCATGCAGCCCTGGTATCAGTCGCTCGTGATGGCTACGTTTCCAATCCAACGCGGTGGCGGCTCGCGCGCCCTCGACTATCCGAAATGGCTACTGTCGAAGGGCGCGAGCGTACTGATCTTTCCGGAAGGCACACGGTCGACGAGCAGACGGCTCGCGAAATTCAAACACGGCCCGTCGATCCTGGCGATCGAGTCGGGCGTGTCGGTGGTGCCGTGCTACCTGTACGGGCTCAACAAGCTGAGGCCGAAGGGCTCGCGCGAGGTGACGCCGGGGCCGGCTTGGGCACACTTCCTGCCACCACTGCGCTTCGACCGCAGCACCGCGGTACCCGAGGCAACTTACGCGATCTTCAATGCGTTGAACGCAGTACATGAACGGGCAATGGCCGAAGGCCCATCCGCATTCAGCTGAGCGTGATGCGCAGCCAATCGAGAAGGTCGCGCACCACTTCGTCGCGGTTGATCTCGTTCAACATCTCGTGCCGGCCTTCCGGGTACAGCTTATGCGTCACGCGTTCGAGCCCCGCTGCCCGGTAGCGAGCGAGCAGCCGTTCGATCCCTTTACCTTCGCCATGGACCGGATCAGCCGACCCCGAGAACACGAACACGGGTAGAGCGGCCGGCACGTTCGCAATACGTGCTGGCTTGCGCGCATCGCGACTGGCCGCGAACATGTCGCACAGACTGCCGACGCGCAGCACGAACCCGCAGTGTGCGTCTTCGACGTAGCGCTTCACCTGCTCGGCATCGCGCGACAACCATTCAAATCCGGTCTCCCCCTCGAACGGCTCGTTGGCCGCGCCGAAGATGAGCCGATCCATGAGCGCGCTCACCGCTTCCCGGCCCAAGCGCAACCGTTCGATGCGAGCGATGGTATGGGAGAGCCAAAGAGAAAACGGCGTGCCAATCCCGGGCGAGCCGGACAAGACCAGTGCATCGATCGAGTGGCCGTGGCGGTTGACGTAGAGCTGCGAGAGCATCGAGCCCATGCTGTGCCCCAGCAGCACCTTTGGCGCGCCGGGCGCTAGCGCGTCGAAGTGTTCGTTGATTTCGCGGAAGTCCTGCACGACGCGATTCCAGCCATCGCTGCCGAGATCGCCATGCGTGCCCGGCGCTGCAGTGCGGCCGTGACCGCGATGGTCGTCGGCAACTACGAGGTACCCTTCATTCGCGAGTTCACGACCGAGCGCGTCGTAGCGTGCGGCATGCTCGCCCATGCCATGCGCAATGTGAATGGCAGCACGCGGTTTGGAGGTGGGCGACCACCGATAGCAATGGAGACTCGTGCCATCGCTCGCCGCGAACTCGAACTCCTCCACGCCGATTGCCGTCATGTGCGACGCCTCTTTCAGTTCACGTGTCCATGGCCGAGCAAGTGCTCGATGGCGCGCGCGACGCCGTCTTCGTCGTTGCGCGTCGTTACGGTAGTCGCCGCCGCCTTCACTTCTGCTTCGGCCTGACCCATCGCGACCGAGGCGCCGACGATTTTGAACATCTCGAGATCGTTGTGGGCGTCGCCGAACGCGACAACCTCCCGTGGGTCGATGCCGAGGTGGGCGCACGCCGCCTTCAGCGCCTCACCCTTGCTCGCAGTGGCGGCTGTGAGTGTCAAGATCACCTTGCCGCTCGGACCGATCGAATCGAAGAAGTGTACGCGTCCGGCGTAGCGGGGCTCGAGCTCGGCGCGGATTCGGGCATTGACAGCCGAACCTTGAATCGCCGCTACCCGCGGTAGCGACGACGCCGCGCCTTCGAGTCGACGCACCCAGCGCATCTCCGGCGGCATGGCACCGCGGTCCGGTTC
>QJXZ01000037.1 GCA_003248125.1 Gammaproteobacteria bacterium
GCGGCATTGGCGGCGGCTTGTCGGGTGGTGCCGGCCCGGCGAACTTGGAGCTCCGAAATACACCGCCCACGGTACTGCATGCTGTGGATAAGCCAACGATCTGTGGGCTGAACGGCTCGGCGGCCGGCTACGGCATGGACTTGGCGCTGGGGTGCGACATCCGTGTCATGGCGCAGAGCGCGAAGCTCGCAGCAGCGTTCACGGCGCGCGGCGTGCTTCCGGAATCGGGCGGCACCTGGATTCTGCCGCGTCTGCTCGGCTGGTCGAAGGCAGCCGAGATCATCTTCACCGGTAAGACACTATCTGCCGAGGAATGCCTCGAGGAAGGTCTCGTCTCGCGGGTGGTGGCCGATGGCGAGGTTGGCGCTACGGCCCGCGCGCTCGCTGCGGAGATTGCGAACAACGCGCCGCTCGCGGTGCAGGCGGCGAAGCGGATGATGCGCATGGGCATGAACGAGACGTTCAACGATCACGTGCATCACGTGTTTCTGCAACTGTTGCCTTTGTTCCGATCGGAGGATTTCCGGGAAGGTATGGCCTCGTTCTTGGAGAAGCGCAAGCCGAACTTCAAGGGTAAGTAACGCGGCGAGTGCGCCCAACGCTGCGGGAAATAGGCCCGACACGCCCACGCGCACGGCGGCTTGAATCCATCGTCCTTGTCCCGGGACAGCATCCCGCATAGCGTTGCGGTGCACCTTGGGAGGGTATCGACATGGGACGATTGGAGGGCAAGGTCGCTCTGATTACTGGCGGCACCAGCGGCATGGGAGAGGCAACCGCGCACTACCTCGTGAACGAAGGGGCTCAAGTCGTGGTGACGGGGCGGTCGAAGGAACGCGGAGTCGAGATTGCCGCGGAACTCGGCGAGCGCGGTTTCTATCTCGAGACGGATGTCTCCAAGCCCGCCGAAGTCGAGCACATGATTGGCTGGACACACGACAAATTCGGTCGCATTGATTGCCTATTCAACAATGCGGGCGCCGGCGAAAACATCATGAGCATCGAGGAGGTCACCGCCGACGGCATCCGGAGGGAGTTCGATCTGTTGGTTACCGCGGTGCTGCTCGGCATGAAGCACGTGGTACCCATCATGCGCGCCCAAGGCGGTGGCAGTATCGTGAACAACGCATCGATCGCCGGCATGTTCACCGGCCCCGGGATGCTCGTGTACAGCGCGGCGAAGGCGGCAGTCATCAATGCAACACAATGGGTGGCAATGGAACTCGCGTCGGCGAGAATTCGCGTGAATGCAATCTCGCCTGGCTCCGTCTACACACCGATTTTCGTGAAGATCTTCGACCCGGATTCAACGGACGCTGCAAAATCCGAGAGCAAGATCCGGGAGGCCTTCGCCAACATTGTGCCGGTCGGGCGCGCAGGCGAAGGCCGCGAGGTTGGCGCACTGGTCGCCTATCTAGCGAGCGATGACAGCGCTTACGTCACCGGGCAGAACATTCCGATCGATGGCGGGATCACGACCGGTTGGTCGCGGCAGTATCAGCTGGGTGTGTTCGATACGATGGCGCGGGTAATTCACGGCTAGCGCGCGAGCCGCGTTGGCGTGGTGGCAACGAGGTGCATGCCGTCCATGGCGCGACCGTGAAGGCTTCGATCGAGCCCCGGCCCGCGCATCCATGCGCGGACGTTCGCACCTGCGCGAGCAGTACTCGCGCAATACCCCGCTTACGCGGGGACGTGCTCACCCCCCAAAGTCGTCGAGCAGGATGTTCTCGGGTTCCACACCGAGGTCTTCGAGCATCTTGAGTACCGCGGCGATCATCGGCGGCGGTCCGCACAAGTAGTACTCGCAATCCTCGGGGTTCGGGTGATCCTTGAGATAGTGGTCGAACACCACCTGATGGATGAAGCCCGTGTACCCCGTCCAGTTGTCCTCGGGCAATGGCTCCGACAGCGCAATGTGCCACTCGAAATTCGAGAACTCCGCCGCGAGCGAGTCGAAGTCCTCCACGTAGAACATCTCCCGCAAGCTGCGTGCGCCGTACCAGAAGGTCATCTTGTAGGTGTTGTGCTTGCGCTTCAGCTCGTCGAACAACTGTGAGCGCAGCGGCGCCATACCCGCACCGCCGCCGATCCAGACCTTCTCGTTCGGTGTGTCCTTGATGAAGAACTCACCATATGGGCCAAACACCGTGAGTCGGTCGCCAGGCTTCAAGTTGAAGCAATACGACGACATCTTACCGGGCGGGAAATTGGTACGTGGCGGTGGTGTCGCAACTCGGATGTTGAACTTCAGTACACCCTTCTCGTCCGGATAGTTCGCCATCGAGTACGCACGGATCGTTGGCTCGGTCACTTTGCTGTGGTACTGCCACACGTTGAACCGATCCCAGTCGTCGTGAAACTGCTTCTCCACGTCGATCGTCTTGTAGTCCATCTCGTAGGGTGGGATCTCGAGCTGCACGAAACCGCCGGCGCGGAAGTCGACTTCCTGTCCTTCCGGCAGCTTGAGGACCAATTCTTTGATGAACGTGGCCACGTTGTGATTGGAGATCACCTCGCAATCCCAACGCTGCACGCCAAATGCATCTTCGGGAATGTGGATCTTGAGGTCTTGCTTGACGGCCACCTGGCACGACAAGCGCCAGTGGTCGCGAATCTCCCGTCGCGTGAAGTGCCCTTCTTCGGTCGACAGAATCGACCCGCCACCCTCGGTCACCTGGCAGCGACATTGGCCGCACGTGCCGCCGCCGCCGCAGGCGCTCGACAGGAAGATACCCTTCGACGCCAATGTACCGAGCAACTTGCCGCCGGCGGGTACCGTTACGTGCTTGTGCGGATCCTCGTTGATCTCGATCGTTATGTCGCCGGTGCTCACCAGGTGCGAGCGCGCATAGAGAATCACCGCCACCAACGACAGCACCGTGACGGTGAACATGACGACGCCGAGAATGATTGTGGTATCGAGCATGCTTGGTTCCTAGATGTCGATGCCGCCGAACGACATGAAACAGAGCGCAATCAAGCCCACCGACATGAACGTGATGCCCAACCCACGCAACCCATCCGGGACGTCGCTGTACTTGAGCTTTTCCCGCACTCCGGCAAGCGCCGTGATCGCGAGCGCCCAGCCGAGTCCAGCACCAACGCCGAACACGGCACTTTCACCAAGCGTGTAATCACGTTCGATCATGAACAGGTGCGCACCGAGGATGGCGCAATTGACCGTAATCAAGGGCAGGAACACACCGAGCGCGTTGTACAGGAACGGTACATAGCGATCGAGGACCATCTCCAGGATCTGCACGATTGCGGCGATGACACCTATGTAGGCGAGCAAGCCGATAAAGCTCAAATCGACGTCCGGAAATCCGGCCCAGGACAAGGCCCCTTCACGCAGCAAATGGTTGTAGATCAGGTTGTTGACCGGCGTGGTGATCGCCAGCACCACCATTACGGCGATTCCGAGGCCGATGGCGGTCTCGATCTTTTTCGAGATGGCGATGAAGGTGCACATGCCCAGGAAGAACGTGAGCGCCATGTTCTCGATGAACACGGCGCGAATGAGGAGTCCGAGATAGTGCTCCAGCATCTACAGCGCTCCTCGATACTGCACGTTCGGCGCGATTTTGTACTCCGCTCGCTCGACTTGGGCGGGCTTCCAAGCGCGGATTGCCCAAATCAGACCACCGATGATGAAGAACGCGCTCGGTGCCAGCAGCAAGAGCCCGTTGGTTTGGTACCAGCCACCGTCGGTCACCTTCGGCAGAATCTCGAAACCCATCAAAGTGCCGGCACCCAAGGGCTCGCGGATGAGCGCCACCAGCACGAGGATCGTGCTGTAGCCCAAGCCATTGCCGACACCATCGAGAAACGACAGCCACGGTCCGTTCTGCATCGCAAACGCTTCAGCACGACCCATGACGATGCAGTTGGTGATGATCAGTCCAACGAACACCGACAACTTTTTGGAAATGTCGAACGCATAAGCCTGCAACACCTCATCGACGACGATCACCAGGCTCGCGATGATGGTCATTTGCACGATGATGCGGATGTTGGTCGGAATGCGGTTGCGAATGAGCGCAATCGATAGGTTGGAAAGCGCAGTTACCGCGGTGACAGCTGCGGCCATGACCAGCGTTGTGGTCATGCTCACCGTCACCGCAAGTGCCGAACAAATGCCGAGTACTTGCAGCGCGATCGGATTGTTGTTGAAGACCGGGTCGAGCAGTACTTCCTTCTGCGTGGCCATCAGGCGGCTTCCTTCAGCGATTTCAGAAATGGACCGAAGCCGTGTTCGCCGGTCCAAAAGCGGATCAGATTCTGTACGCCGCGCGTGGTCAGCGTGGCGCCCGACAGTGCATCCACCTCGTGCGAGGCAGCGACACTGCCTTCTGGCGAACGTGTCTTGACGAGCTGAACGGCGGGCATTCCATCGTCGTCGAAGGCATCGACACCCGGCCACAACGCGCGCCAATTCGGATTGGTGACTTCACCACCGAGTCCGGGCGTTTCTTTGTTCTCGTAAAAGGCGAGACCACGAATCGTCTCACCGTCGCCGTCCAGCGCGAGGTAGCCGTACAACGTACCCCAGAGACCATAGCCACGCACGGGTAGAACGATTCGATCGATTCCGGATTCGCCGTGGATGAGATACACGACCGAATAGCGCTCCAGACGCTTCAAGGTGGCAATGTCTTCCTCGTCGCTAAGCGGTCGCGACGACTTGGGGTCCTTGGCCGCCTTGAGCGGTTCGTATGTCGCAGGATCGACGGCGTCGGTGAACTCGCCAGTGGAAAGCTCCACTGCGTGAACCTCGAAGTGAGAGAACAATTCATCGACGCTGCGCCCCTGGGCATCAACAATTGCCCCATCGGGCAGCATCCCCGCCGCACGCAGGATGTTTTCCTTTCTGTCCAGCGCCTTGTTGGCTGCTTGCGCTGGCTTGAGCGCCACCGCCGCGCCCGAGACTATGATCGAGCAGACGAGACAGACCGACAGCGCGACGATCAGGATGTTCTTGATGCCATCACGATCAGAGCTGGACACGAGCGAGCCTCCGTTTGACCTTCGATTGCACGACGAAGTGATCGACGATCGGTGCCACCAAATTGCCGAATAGAATCGCCAACATCATGCCTTCTGGGAAGGCCGGGTTGACCACGCGAATCAGCGCGCACATGAAGCCGATGAAGATGCCGTAGATCCATCGGCCACGATCCGTCATTGCTGCGGAAACCGGGTCGGTGGCCATGAACACGGCACCGAACGCAAAGCCGCCCAACACCAAATGCCAGGCGATGCTCATACCGAACATCGGATTGGTGTCCGACCCGATCGCATTCAACAGCAGAACAGTTGCGGCAAGTCCGACTACGCACCCCGCCACGACGCGCCACGATGCAATGCGCATGACGATCAGGATGACCGCAGCGACGAGAATGGCCAGCGTCGACGTCTCGCCCAGAGAACCCGGGATGGCGCCGATAAAAGCCTGCATCTGCGTGACGCCATAGTCGTTGCCGAGCGCAGCGCTACCCAGCGGCGTGGCCCGAGTAAAACCATCTACCGCTACCCAGACGCTATCGCCGGACATTTGGGCCGGGTAGGCGAAATAGAGAAACGCGCGACCGGTGAGCGCGGGGTTCAAAAAGTTCTTCCCGGTGCCGCCGAAAACTTCCTTACCGATCACGACGCCGAATATGACCCCGAGAGCCGCCATCCATAACGGAATTGCGGGCGGACACGTGAGCGTGAAGAGAATGCTGGTGACGAAGAACCCTTCGTTGATCTCATGGCCGCGTTTCGATGCGAACCACGCCTCGAACACGATGCCTGCCAAGAACACGACGATGTACAGCGGAATGAAATATGCGAGACCGTGTACCAAGCAATCCCAAACGCTGCCTGGGTTGTAGCCGATCAGCAGGTCGAGAATCGGACCACGCCAATTGTCGACCGTGGTCAATCCCATCGACTGCATGGCTTCGTTGGCATTGAGGCCCACGAAGTAGGCACCCGCAAATCCCGGAATGAACGCGCACATCCATACCGTGATCATGATGCGCTTCAGGTTCAGCCCATCGCGGACGTGAGAAGGTCCACCCGTTACCGTCGGCGGTGTGTACAGCGCCGTGTCGATCGCCTCGTAGACCGGGTAGAGCGCTTGCAGTTTTCCGCCCTTCTCGAACGTCGGCGCAATGTCGTCCATGAGTTTGCGGAGCGCCTTCACTTCAACCCTCCTTCTCGATCGACGTCAGCATCTGCCGCAACACGGGCCCATATTCGTACTTGGCGGGACAGGCATACGTGCAAAGTGCCAAATCCTCCTCGTCGAGTTCGAGGCAGCCGAGCTTGATTGCGGTGTCGATGTCGCCGACCAAGAGCGCTCTCAGCAGCTGAGTGGCCAAGGTGTCGATCCCAATCACGCGCTCGTAGGTGCCAATCGGCACCATGCCGCGCGTACTGCCGTTGGTGGTGGTCGTGAACCGCATCGCCTTGGGCTTGAACAGCGACGACAAATAGATGGGGAACACGGAGTGTTGGTCGGTGCCCGGCGACAGATAGCCGAACATACGACGCTCGCGATCTTCGGGAATGACCGAGATCTGCGTGTGGTAACGGCCGAGATAGGCTTCGGCACCGCGCGCCACGTGACCACTCAAGACGGAGCCCGAGATCACACGCTGCTCGCCCGCCGCCAACTCGCCGGCAGTGAGATCGTCGATGCTGGCACCCAAGATCGTCTCGATCAGCCGTGGCTCGACCACACCCGATCCGCCGAGGGCCACGGTTCGCTTGTTCACCAACTCACCGGCCGGCAGCGACGCGCCGATCGCGATGACGTCCTGATAGCCGATGCTCCAGACGGTGCGGCCCGCGACCACCGGATCGAGATGGTGAATGTGCGTGCCAGCCAGCCCCGCGGGGTGCGGGCCGACGAACGACTCGACCACCACGCGGTCATTGGTCCCCTTGGGCACGTCGGCGCCTGGCGCCGTGCAAACGAATACTCGGCCTTCGGTCAGTCGAGCGAGGCAATCGAGGCCCGCCGCGAACGCGGCGCCACTGCGCGCGATGACGCGTACCGGATCAGCCGCGAGCGGATTGGTGTCCATCGCCGTAACGAAGATCGACCGTGGTACTTGATCGACCGGTGGCACCCGGCTGAACGGCCGAGTCCGAAACGCTACCCACAAGCCAGATCCGACCAATGCATCGACGATGCGCGTCCGATCGACCGAAGCCATGGCCGACACCGCGATTGGCTCGAAACGCTCGGACTCGTCGCCGTCGATCTCGACCACCACCGACAACAACGCACGCTTGGTGCCGCGATTGATTGCCTTGATGGTGCCCGCTGCTGGACTGGCGTAGCGAACTCCCTCGGTCTTCTTGTCGGTGAACAGCAAGCTGCCGCGCCTGACGCGATCACCTTCCTGCACGGCCATGGTCGGTTTCATACCGACGTAGTCGTTTCCGAGGACGGCGGCGGTGCGAACTGTTTTGGATGGGTCGATCGTCTCCGACGGCGCCCCCGTCAGGGGTAGGTCGATTCCGTTCTTGATCTTGATCATCGAATGCCACACGTCCCATAGGGAAGGTGATGTTGTCGGTTGCCGGACATCACCAATGCGTTTTCGTACCGTTTACGTAATTCGAATCCCGGCCGCTCGGCGGCACGTACTTTCGAGCTGGAGAATCGAGTGTGGCGGGGTCGAGCGAAGCCCGACCGCAAGCCGCGCGAAGTATAGTAGAGCGCATTCCGAGATGCACGCAGGAGGTACCGCGTATCCGCGCAGCGCATCAACCAAAGCCGGTGTGAGCGACGTCCTGGGGAATGAGCGGATAGCGTATGCCGGACCACTTCTGAACCACCCGAACGACCTGACAGGCGTAGCCGTACTCGTTGTCGTACCAAACGTACAACACTACCCGGTTGTCCTTCGCGATGGTGGCACCACCGTCGACGATGCACGCGTGGCGGTTGCCAATGAAGTCTGACGACACCATCTCGGGCGACTCCGTGTAGTCGATCTGGCGTTGCAGCGCCGAATACAGCGACGCGTTGCGCAGATGGCCGTTGACCTCTTCCAACGTCGTGCTACGCGACAAAGTCAGGTTCAAGATCGCAAGTGACACATCGGGCGTCGGCACGCGGATGGCATTACCCGTTAGTTTGCCCTCGAGCTCAGGAAGCAGCTGTGTCACCGCACTCGATGCGCCCGTCTCCGTGATCACCATGTTGAGCGGTGCGCTGCGCCCACGCCTGCTCTTCTTATGATAGTTGTCGATCAAGTTCTGGTCCGGCGTATACGCGTGCACGGTTTCCATGTGCCCATGCACGATCTCGAACTCGTCGTGCATCGTCCGCAGCACCGGCACGATTGCATTGGTGGTGCAAGACGCGGCACCGATGATCTTGTCATCCTTGGAAAGCTCGTTCGAATTGATGCCCGAGACGATGTTCTTCAACCCGCCTTTGACCGGCGCCGTAAGCAACACACGGGCGGCGCCTTTTGCCTTCAAATGCTCACCCAATCCCTTGGCATCGCGCCAAGCACCCGTGTTGTCGATGACGATGGCGTCGTTGATGCCGTACGCGGTGTAATCGACATCAGCCGGCGCGCCGGCGTATATGACGCGGATGACGTTACCGTTGGCGATGATGCAACTGTTTTCCTCGTCGACTCGTATGGTGCCGGGGAAAGCGCCATGCACGGAATCACGACGCAGCAAGCTGGCGCGCTTGCCTAGGTCGTTGTCGCTCGCCTTGCGCACGACGATGGCGCGCAACCGGAGCTGCTGGCCGCTACCTGTCTTCTCGATCAAGAGCCGCGCGAGCAAACGACCGATGCGGCCAAAGCCGTACAACACGACGTCTTGCGGTTTTTCGATGGGCGGAACGTGGCGACCAATCACTTCCGCGCATTCGCGCCTGACGAAGTCGAGTGGCGTGACGCCGTTGCCGGCGCTCTCGTCCATGTACTGCGTGGCGAGCTTGCCAACGTCGATGTGCGATGGCCCAAGGTCGAGATCCGAAAGGGCCTTCAAGATCGGATAGCTCTCGAATTCGGAGAGCTCGTTCTTGGCGACCTGCCGCACGTAGCGGTGGGTCTTCATGATGCTGGTCACGCTCTGGTTGTACAGGGCACGACCGAAGCAATAGCAGACGACGTTCTTGCGGTACAGGCCGCCGATGATCGGGATCATCGCTTCGGCCAATGCTTCACGCTCCTTCCAGTCGGGGAAGTAGTCGTCGAGACTCGGTAGTGCCACGCGGGACCTCTAGATCAAGGGGAGGCGACGGCCGCGTATTATCGGGATTTGACCCCCTAGCGGCAACGCAAGGAATGTATGGGGTGTCGCGGATTCCTCTTAGCGAAAGGTACCGTTGATCGAGGCGAGCGCCGCATTGCCGGGGCAGAGATCCGCTTCGGCGAGGGAATTGAGCGGCGCATCGACGGTATTGAGGATCTTGTGGCAATCGGTGGCATCGGCATCGAGGTAGAGCAGGCCGGTGACCACCTCGCCCTCCCGCTGCTTACGCTGCAGATATGCGAGCGCATCGACGCGATCGTGGGGGTCGTAGTCATCGGCGAGCTTGCGTAGCCGTAACAGGGAGCCGTCAGGCATCATCACGTCTTCACGCGTCCCCGGCGCATAGTCCGCCGTAATCTCGTGATGTTTAGGTACGAAGTCCGCAGCCACCACGTCGCCGCGGTGTCCGCGCACATATTCGTAGCTCTTGGTCGAGCCCGCGTGGTTGTTGAACGCGACACAGGGTGAGATCACGTCGATGAAAGCGAATCCGCGATGCAATAGTCCCGCCTTGATGAGCGGTACGAGCTGATGCTTGTCACCGGAGAAGCTGCGGCCAACGAAGGTGGCGCCGAGCTGCAACGCGATACCGGCTAGATCGATGGGCTCGTAAAGATTCGGCGCGCCTTTCTTGCTGGTCGACCCCTTGTCATTAGTCGCCGAAAACTGTCCTTTGGTGAGACCGTAGGTGCCGTTGTTGTCGACGATGTAGAGCATGTCGATGCGACGCCGCACGATGTGGGCGAACTGACCCATGCCGATCGAAGCCGAGTCGCCGTCGCCCGAGATGCCGATGCAATACAGCTCACGGTTGGCCAGATTCGCGCCCGTGGTCACCGAAGGCATGCGTCCATGCACGGAGTTGAAACCGTGCGATTTACCGAGGAAGTACGTCGGCGTCTTCGACGAACAGCCAATTCCCGAGACCTTTGCGAACCGATGCGGTGGGATCGCGAGTTCGGCGCATGCCTGCACGATGGCGGCACTCACCGAATCGTGGCCGCAGCCCGCACACAGAGTCGACACGGATCCTTCATAGTCACGCCGCGTGAGTCCGAGCTCGTTGCGGGGTAGTCGCGGATGGTGGGCGGCGGGTTTCGCCACGAACGTCATCGCTGCACCTCCGAGATACGCGCCAGCTTGTTTGCGACAAAGTGGTTTCGTACCTGTTCGTAGATCGTGTCGGCCGAGATCGATAAGCCACCGTAGTAACGCACCGGCACGAGTTTCGCGGGGTCGACATCGCCTTCGTTCACCAGCAGCGTGCGCATCTGTGCGTCACGATTCTGCTCGACGATGAAGGACAGCTCGTGCGTCGCGATGAACTCGTAAACCTCGTCCGAGAACGGCACCGCGCGAATGCGCATGCGGTCGACGTGAATGCCGTCGTCCGCGAGCAGATCGAGCGCTTCGTCCATCGGTGATTCGCTGGTGCCGTAGTAGATGATTCCAAAGGGCCGCGGTTGAACCCCTTGTACGATACGGGGCGCCGGAACCAGCGTCGCTGCCGTGTGCCACTTCTTGGTCAGCCGATCCATGTTCTCGGTGTAGATTTCCGGATCTTCCGTATAGCGGGCATAGGCATCGCGCGAGGTGCCGCGTGTGAAGAAGCTGCCCTTCGACGGATGTGTGCCGGGATACGTGCGGTAGCCGATCCCGTCGTCGTCTACGTCCACGTAGCGGCCGAACTTCTCGATGCGATCGAGATCGTCGGCATGGTAGACCTTGCCGCGATCGTATCTACGCGCGTCATCCCACTCGAGCGGCTCGCACATCATGTCGTTCATGCCGAGTTCGAGGTCGCTCAGTACGATCACCGGCGTCTGCAGCCGATCGGCGAGGTCGAGGGCATCGGCGGCGAACTGAAAGCACTCCTTCGGATCGGACGGGATCAGCAGTACGTGTTTGGTGTCGCCGTGCGACGCGTAAGTGGCCGAGATCAAATCGGATTGTTGCGTGCGTGTCGGCATACCGGTCGACGGGCCGGCACGCTGAATGTCGAACACCACAGCCGGAATCTCGGCGAAATAAGCAAGGCCCAAGAATTCGCTCATCAGCGAAATGCCCGGACCACTCGTGGCCGTGAACGCACGTGCGCCATTCCATGCTGCACCGATCACCATGCCGATCGCCGCGAGCTCGTCTTCCGCCTGCATGATGGCGAACTTCTTGCGGCCGGTGGCTTTGTCGATGCGCAGGCGATTGGCATAACGCTCGAACGCCTCCGCCACAGACGTAGACGGCGTAATCGGATACCACGCGCAAACGGTGGCACCCCCATAAATGCAGCCGAGCGCAGCCGCCGTGTTGCCGTCGATCATGATCTTGTCGCCAACCGCATCGCAGCGCTTCACTTGTATCGGCAGCGGACACTTCACGTACTCGAGCGCGTAGTTGCGGCCGATCTCCAGCGCGTGAATGTTCGGCTTGATCAGCGCGTCCTTACCCTTGTATTGGGCGGAAATCATGCCAGTCAGCACGTCGAAGTCGATGTTGAGGAGCGCCGACAGCGCACCGACGTAGACAATGTTCTTGAACAACGCCCGCTGCTTGGGATCGGAGAACTCGGAAAGCAATAGCGTGGAGATCGGTAGCGGCACCTCGTGGATGTCCATTCGGCGCAGTTCGCGCGCAAGCGGCTTCGAGCTGTCGTAGACGAGGTAACCGTCGGGAACGATGCTCGCGACATCCTCTTCGTAGGTTTCGGCGTTCATCGCGACCATGATGTCGACGCCTTCGCGCCGACCGAGGTAGCCGCGTTCGTTGACGCGCACCTCGAACCAGGTCGGCAAGCCCTGAATGTTGGATGGGAAGATGTTGCGCGTGCCTACCGGAATGCCCATGCGGAACAAGGCCTTGGCAAACATGCCGTTTGCCGAGGCAGACCCTGAGCCATTGACGTTGGCGAACTTGATGACGAAATCGTTGTAGCGCGTCACGACGCGTACGACCCCAGCTGCGGCACGTGGATTACCGACTTCTGCATGTCCCACGCGTTGGTTGGGCAGCGCTCCGCGCAAAGTCCGCAATGCAGACAGACGTCTTCGTCCTTGACCATGATGCGTCCCGTCTTCAGCACGCCGGATGCATACAGATCCTGAGTGTCGTTGAGCGCCGGCGCGGTGAGTCGTTCGCGCAGCTCCGGCTCTTCGCCGTTCTGCGTGAAGGTGATGCAATCCATCGGACAGATGTCGACACAAGCATCGCATTCGATGCAGAGATTGTCGGTGAACACGGTCTGCACGTCGCAGTTCAGACAGCGTTGCGCTTCCCGGTAGCCGAGTTCACGGTCGAAACCGAGCTCCACCTCCATCTTCACGTCTTTGAGCGAGACGCGCTTGTCGGCGTGTGGCACCAGATGCCGCTTCGAAGGATCGTGAGCGGCGTCGTAGCTCCACTCGTGCATACCCATCTTCTGGCTGATCAGATTCACGCCTTCGGGTGGGCGATCGGTCTTCAGATCCTTGCCCTGGCAATAGAGGTGAATGGAGATGGCTGCCTGATGGGCGTGGGCCGAAGCCCAGATGATGTTCTCGGGGCCGAACGCGGCGTCGCCGCCGAAGAACACCCGGGGATCGGTCGATTGCAACGTCACCTTGTCGAGCACGGGGCAATCCCACTTGTCGAATTCGATGCCGATGTCGCGCTCTATCCAAGGACAATGATTGTCCTGGCCGATCGCCATCAACACGTGATCGGCGGGCATGAACACGTCCGGCTCACCGGAAGGAACGTAAGTCAAGCGGCCCTTGTCGTCTTTGACGGGCTTCACGCAGGAGAACAGGACACCCTTCAATTTGCCATTTTCGACCACGAATTCCTTCGGCGGGCGATTGTTGATGATCGGGATGCCCTCCGACATGGCATCTTCCTTTTCCCAATCGGAGGCTTTCATCACGTCGAAGGCGGACCGCACAACCACGGTCACCTGCTCGGCACCGATGCGCCGCGATGTGCGGCAGCAATCCATCGCCGTGTTGCCGCCGCCGAGCACGATCACCTTGCCGCTGATCGCCGTGGTGTGGCCGAAAGCAACGCTCGACAGCCAGTCGATGCCGATGTGTATGAACGGATCAGCCGCCTCGCGGCCGGGCACGTCCGGCAGATCGCGACCGCGCGGCGCGCCGGTCCCGACGAAGTAGGCATCGAAGCCTTGCTCGAGCAGGGCCTTGAAGCTGGTGATCTCGTGGCCGAAGTGAGATGTGACGCCCATGTCGAGAATGAGATCCACCTCCTCCTCGAGCACGGCCGCCGGCAGACGAAACGCCGGAATCTGGGTGCGCATCATGCCGCCGCCCTTCGGATCCTTCTCGAACAGATGGACTTCGTAGCCCATCGGCAACAGATCTCTGGCCACCGCCAGCGACGCCGGTCCCGCGCCGATCAGTGCGATGCGCTTGCCATTCTTGACCTTTGGGACCCTCGGTATGTACGGCGTTATGTCACCTTTGTTGTCCGCGGCGACGCGTTTCAGCCGACAGATGGCGACTGGCTTTTCTTCGGTGCGCACCCGCCGGCAAGCCGGCTCGCAGGGGCGATCGCACGTGCGGCCCAGGATGCCGGGAAAGACGTTCGAGTCCCAATTGATCATGTACGCTTCGGTGTAGCGTTCCTGGGCGATCAAGCGGATGTACTCGGGCACCGGCGTATGTGCCGGGCATGCCCATTGGCAATCGACCACCTTGTGAAAGTAGGTCGGGTCGAAGATGTTCGTCGGCTTCACGTGGAGACCACTCCTCGCGCTTGCCGTCACGTCACGGTGGCAGTCCAGCGCGAAACGAAACAATCCCTGGTCGCGATCGACCGACTGAGTGACTTGGACTCAGCCGCACACACGACCGCCGGAGCCCCCTGAAGACCCGGCAGCGGCACTTTAACGCGTCTGAATTAACGAATCCATGGCCCGGCACCGTAGAATGTCGCGCTTTCGCGACCACCGACGAGCCGCCCGAGGCCCATGGCCGACCCCACGCTGCCGCCACTGCCATCGCGCACTGGCGACCATATCGCTTGGCAGAATCTGCATGGCGGCGCTACGTCGCTGGCTGCAGCCCGGGCTGCGGAGCAGCATGCCGGCCTGACCTTGTGCGTGGTTGCCGACAGCGCCACCGCCTACCGCGTACAACGCGAAGCGCAGTTCTTTGCTGGCGACCCACGCTTCGACATCATGCAGTTGCCTGACTGGGAAACGCTGCCGTACGACGCATTCTCGCCCCATCAGGACATCACCAGCGAGCGCCTCAAGACCCTCCATCGGCTCCCGCAGCTGACGCATGGACTGCTGATCGTTCCGATCAAGACGCTAATGCAGCGCCTGCCGCCTACCGAATTCTTGGGCGCCCACTCGCTCGTCATTCGACGCGGTGACCGCTTCGACGTCCACCGCCACCGAGCCGACCTCGAGCACGCGGGCTACCGGTGCGTGGAGACCGTTGCCGAGCGCGGTGAGTTCGCCGTCCGCGGCTCGTTGCTCGACGTCTTTCCGATGGGAGCAGCCACCCCGTACCGAATCGATCTATTCGACGACGAAATCGAATCGCTACGGACGTTCGATCCCGACACGCAGCGCACCATCGATCGGGTCGATGCAATCGAGCTGCTGCCGGCCAAGGAGTTCCCGCTCGACGCTGCGGCCATCGCGCGATTTCGCAATCGCTGGCACGAGACGTTCGACGTCGACGTGCGACGCTGCGCGATCTACCAAGACGTCAGCCAGGGCTTTGCCGCCGCCGGTGTCGAGTACTACCTGCCGTTCTTCTTCACGCGCCTTTGCACATTGTTCGATTACCTGCCCGCGAACACCTTGGTGATTCGCGATCACGATACGGAGCAGCGCGCGAACGACTTTCGCGCCGAGGTGCTGGCGCGGTTCGATAGCCTGCGGTACGACATCGAGCGGCCCATCCTCGCGCCCGATACCCTGTACCTGCGAGTTGATGAGACCTTCGCCGGCTTGGCGGCGTTCGACACCATCGAGATTGGCGGCGCTCGACATGGTGTCGCCTTTGCAACCCGCGAGCTACCCGATCTGTCGGTGAATCACCGTGCACGGAACCCCGCCGAGCGTCTCTGCGCATTTCTCGACACGTTGGCCGAGCCGGTGCTGTTCTGCGCAGAGAGCCCCGGCCGCCGTGAGGTGCTCGATGAGTTTCTCGCCCGTGCCGGCATCGTCACGCGCCACTTCGATGGGCTAGCGGATTTCCTTGCTGCGCCGCGCGGCGGACCCGGTCTCGTCGTCACGCCCATCGACAATCCGGTTTGGTGTGACGCGTTCGCACTGATTACGGAGACACAGCTATTCGGTTCGCGAGCCGACGACGAGCGCAGCCCAGCTGTGCGCGCGATCGACCCGGATCAGATCATCCGCAATCTGACAGAACTGCACTTGGGCGCGCCGGTCGTCCACATCGATCACGGCGTCGGGCGGTACCGGGGGCTCACCAACTTGGAATTCGACGGCGTCACGTCGGAGTTCCTCACCATCGAATATGCCGACGGAGCGATCCTCTACGTACCGGTCACGTCGCTGCACCTCATCAGTCGCTACACCGGCGCCGATGAGGACACGGCGCCGCTGCACAAGCTCGGCTCGGATCAGTGGGAGAAGGCCAAGCGCAAGGCCGCGGAGAAGATTCACGACGTGGCTGCCGAGCTACTCGACGTGCAAGCACGTCGCCAGGCTCGTGGAGGCTCGGCACTAGCCCCGCCGGATGCCGAGTACCAACGGTTCGTCGACCAGTTCCCGTTCGAGGTGACGCCCGATCAGCGCCGCGCGATCGACGACGTGATCGGTGACTTGACCGCGCCGCGAACGATGGATCGGTTGGTGTGCGGCGACGTCGGCTTCGGTAAGACCGAGGTGGCGATGCGAGCGGCCTTCCTCGCGGTGCAGAACGATAGACAAGTGGTCATTCTGGTACCGACAACGCTGCTCGCGCAGCAGCACTTCGACAACTTCCGCGATCGATTCGCCGATTTTCCGGTGCAGATCGAAGCGGTATCACGCTTGCGCACCGACAAAGACATCGAGTCCATCAAGGCGCGACTCGAAAGCGGCCGCCTGGACATCGTGATCGGCACCCATCGGCTACTGTCGAGCTCGATCACCTTCGCCGATCTCGGTCTCGTCATCATCGACGAAGAGCACCGCTTCGGCGTGCGCCAGAAGGAGCGTCTCAAAGCGCTGCGTGCGGACGTCGACGTACTGACACTCACCGCAACCCCTATTCCGCGTACGCTCAACATGGCGGTTGGTGGCTTGCGCGATTTTTCGATCATTGCAACGCCACCTGCCAAACGCTTGTCGGTGAAGACGTTCGTGCATCAGCGCCGGAAGGATTTGATCCGCGAGGCCATAAGCCGTGAGCTAGCACGCGGCGGCCAGGTGTTCTACGTGCACAATGAGGTGCGAACCATCGAACAAACTGCAAACGAGCTCAGCGCGCTCGTGCCCGAAGCTCGCATCGGCGTTGGCCACGGCCAGATGGCCAAGCGACGCCTCGAGACCGTCATGAGCGACTTCTATCACCGCCGCCTGAACGTGCTGGTTTGCTCGACGATCATCGAGAACGGTATCGACATACCGAATGCCAATACGATCGTCATCGAACGCGCGGACAAGTTCGGTCTAGCGCAGCTCCACCAACTTCGCGGCCGCGTCGGCCGCTCCCATCGGCAGGCCTACGCCTATCTACTCACGCCACACCCCAAGGCGATCACGGACGACGCGCGCAAGCGTTTGGAGGCCATCGAAGCGGCCGGCGAGCTCGGTGTCGGTTTTACGCTCGCGACGCACGACCTGGAGATCCGTGGTGCCGGCGAGCTGCTTGGCGACGAACAATCCGGGCAGATCGAGTCGATCGGCTTCTCGCTGTATCTCGACATGCTGAATCGCGCGGTGGCCGCGATTCGGGCCGGCAAGACCCCGGCACTGGATGCACCGCTGCCAGATCATCAAGAAGTCAATCTGCATGTGCCGACGCTCATTCCCGACGACTACTTGCCGGATGTGCACACGCGTCTCATTCTCTACAAGCGCATCGCCAGTGCCGCAGACCAAGAGGAGCTCGATGCGTTGAAGGTGGAGATGATCGACCGCTTCGGATTGCTACCCGAACCGACCAAGTCCCTGTTCCGGATCACCGCTCTGAAGTTGCGCGCTGCCGAGCTCGGCATCGACCGAATCGACTTCGGCCCGAGCGGCGGCCGGATCGAGTTCACCGACGATACGCGCGTCGATCCCTTTGCACTCGTGCGGTTGGTGCAGCGGGAGCCGAACAGCTATCGCCTCGAAAGTGGCAATCGGCTACGCGTGAACGCCAATCTCGCCGATCCCGAACAGCGCTTCACACGCATCGATCAGCTGCTGACGCGCATGCGCGATGACGCCACACCGATTGCGGCATCAGCGTGACGGCGGTGCGTTCAGCGATAGCGGCGATGCTCCTTGTCATGTGCGGCGCATATGCCTTCGCAGCATCCGACCCGCCAACCGACCTGTTCGAAGACAACTGGTATCGAGTCGAACTCATCCTGTTCACGCGCGACATGCCTGCCTCCCCGCAAGAGAACATTTCAAGCACGGGGCCCCGATCGTTTCCCGTCCGCACGCTGGCCTTCGACGATGACGGGCAGAGGCCGTACTTCTACGATCTAGACCCGGCCACGTATGTCGATGTGCCGCTCGCAGAGATTGATCCCGAGCTCGCTGCACGCCCGCTGACACCGATGACACTTGCCCATGAAGGCGATGCCATCCCCGACGCCGAGCCCACCGAAGTTGCGCCCTCGCCTAGCGCCGACGAGGCCGTCGTCGCGCCACCACCAACCCAGGAAGAGATCTTCGCGGCCGCGGTCGAGGCGTTCGAACGAAATCTCCGCGCCACGAGCTATCGCTGGTTGCCGGCCGGTGTACTGGTCATGACCGCGCAAGCGCGCCGCTTGAATGCCACCGGCACGCACCACGTACTCATGCATGGCGCATTCGAGCTGCCGGTGCCGCCGCGAAACGCACCGCTGCCGCTGCTGGTGCAAGCCGGTCATCGCCACGCCGGGCAATGGACGATCGAAGGCACGCTGGCAGTCACCATCGGGCGCTATCTGCATCTGCACGCACGGCTATGGCAACAAAGCGCCGAGCAGCCCGGTGCGTATTACACACTGGACGAGCATCGCCGCATGCGCAGCGGTGAGCTGCACTACCTCGACCATCCTGTGTTCGGCTTGCTGGTACGCATCGATCCCGTCGCTGCGCCAGAGTCGTTGCTTGCGCTGGCGCCGTCCTCAAACGACTGAGCCAAGTGCCGCGACCGTCGCCCCGAGCAGTCTGCCGATGATTGGTACCGCCTGGCGCGCAACTGCCGCCATCGCGCCTTCCGTAATCGGCTCGCCCCGACCCGCAGCGCGGTTGACGACCAAGCAAATCGCGCCATAGGCGATGCCGAGCTCGCGCGCGAGCCCCGCTTCGGGCATCGCCGTCATGCCGACCAGATCGCAACCATCGCGTGCCATCCGCTCGATCTCAGCCGCACTCTCGAGGCGCGGGCCCTGGGTGCAGCCGTAGGTGCCCCCATCGATCAATTGGATGCCCGCCGTGCCGCCGGCATCGAGCAATGCCGAGCGCACCACGCCATCGTAAGGCGCTCCGAACTCGGCATGCTCCAGACGATCGCCGTCCATGAAGGTGTGTTCGCGGCCCCAGGTGTAGTCGATGATCTGATTCGGTACGGCGAGCACCCCAGTGTCGAATCCATCGCCGATGCCACCTACTGTGTTCGTCGCGATGAGGGTCTCGGCGCCCAAGGCGCGCAGCAACCAGAGGTTGGCACGATAGTTGACTCGATGCGGCGCCAGCCGGTGTGGATCGCCGTGGCGGGCGAGCAGGGTTACGTCTGCACCATGCAGCAGTCCCCGGCGCGGCACGCAAGACGCGTCACCGTACGGCGTGGCGACGCTGCCGATCGGTTCGGCATCGGTCAGCAAGCGAGCAAAGCCGGTGCCCGCGATGATCGCGATCTGGGCGCTCACTTCGACTCCTTCACTGCATAGATCTCCGCCAAGTTACGCCAATAGCCCTGGTAATCCATGCCGCGCCCGAATATGTAGCGATCTGGGCATTCGACGGCGACGAAGTCGGCATCGATCGGTCGTGTCCGTGCCAGACGTTTTCGTACCAACACTGCGGTCAGCACGTTGCGCGCGCCAAGGTCGTGCAACCGGTCGCGCACTGCCGCCAGTGTGGTGCCACCATCGAGGATGTCGTCGACCACGAGCACGTCGCGGCCGCGACATTCTGCGGACGGTTCAACGCGCCAAATCAGCTCGCCGCCGTGCGTAGTATCCGCGTACCGCGTTGCGTGTAGAAAGTCGAGTTCGAGTGGGAAATGCAGGCGCCGCAGCAAGTCACCCGTCAGCGATACGCCACCCTTCATCACGCACATCAATAGCGGGTTACGCTCATAGAGCTGCACGCTCACTCTGACCGCGAGTTGATCGACTGCGCGATCGATCGTCTCACGGTCGAACAGACGCTCTGCGTCGTTGAGCACACGCCACATTTCCGCACCGACTTCCGTCACGACGGCTCCGCCGCTTCCATGACGATTGACCGCGTTGGGAACGCGATCTCCGCACCGTGGTGCGCAATGATCGCAGCGATGTCGAGCAGGATGCGTTCCTTGATGGTGTGATATTCCGTCCAGACGGTAGTACGGGTAAACGTGTAGACGAAGAAATCGAGCGACGATTCGCCGAATTTGTCGAAGTGCACCATCAATGTGCGTTCGTGATCGATGTCGGCGTCGCGTTCGAGATGCGCGCGCACGTCGTCGACGATCTTCGGCAACACTGCGCCGTCCGCGTAGCGCACGCCGATCACTTCGTAAATGCGGCGATTCCGCATGCGCGATGGATTCTCGACCGTGATGCTCGTGAACACCGAATTTGGGACGTATAGCGGTCGCTGGTCGAACGTCCGAATGCGGGTCAGGCGCCAGCCGATCTCCTCGACTGTGCCCTCGATATTACGATCCGGTGATCGAATCCAGTCGCCGACTGCGAACGGCCGATCGAGAAAGATGACCAGGGCACCAAAGAAGTTGGCGAGCAAATCACGCGCTGCGAACCCGACGGCAATGCCACCGATACCACCGAAAGCGAGCACGCCCGATACGGAGAATCCGAGCGTCTGCAGCACCATCAGGGTCGCGGTGATGATCACGGCCGCGCGCAGCAGTTTGCCGATTGCACTGGCCGTGGTTTCGTCGATCGGCTGGGCGCGATAGCCCGATTGCGAGATGTGCGTCTCCACGAACCGGATGAAACGCACGGCAAACCACGCGAGCAGCACCACAACACTCACTTGTCGTGCCGGGACCACGAGCGCGACGAGTTCGTAGTCCGTGCCGTCGCCGAGGATCTCGATTGCCCACAGGATGCCCATCACCAATATGAACCAGCCAACGGGCTTGCGTGCGGCATCGAGCAACGCGTCGTCGTAGAGGTTGTGAGTGCGGTCCAAGTGGCGTGCCAGTCGGTTGAAGAGCAGCCGCATGCCGTAGCGCAACAGGAGTGTGCCGAGCACGACCAGAAACGCCGCCCAGCCGCCAGAAGCGAAATCGAATGCAGAGAGCCAGTCGGTCAATCCGAACGCTCCTCTAGCCAAAGTGAGTTCAGAAGTATCGCGTCAGCTCGAGCTGCAAGAAATCGTCGCGCGCAAACGCGGCAGTCTTGCGGTCGGGGTCGTCGAGCGCATTCAGTACCGATCCGATATCGCCCAGATCGACTGCGCCAACGCCTCCGAACAGCCTGCCTTCGACGATCAAGGCCCAGTGGTCGCCGAGCCGACGGCTCCCTTCCAGCTTCACGATGTACTCATCGGTTTCATGGTCCCAGATGATACCGAGCAGCGTCTGCGTGTCGGCGACATCGTTGAACCTGAAACGCGTACCAAACGCGATATCGCGCTCGAACACGGTGTTGGCATCGTCGCCACGCTCGTCAAAGGTGTATTCGAGCACCAGGCCGAGGTCAGCGCGTGTCCCGAGCACGCCGACTAGGGTGCGCTCGAAGCCGCCCGTGGCGGCGGTATATCGCTCGCCGTCGCCGCCGCGCGACAACGCCTCGAGCTTGATCGCCCAGTCGCCGAGGATCGCCTGCGCATCGAGGCCAGTCTGATCGATCAGTGGGTAATACGGTGCCAGCATCCACTCGCCGCCCGGTCGCTGCACGAGACGCATCGTCGGGTCCCGACTGGTGCCGGCGAACTGATAAAGCCCGAACTCGACGGGACCGACACTGTGCACCCATCGCACCGCACCATCGAGGTGCCACGCTTCTTGGTTCGACTCATAGCTCGTGTCGCGTGTGCTGACCGGTAGCAAATAACGCAGGCGGCCGTCCTCGCCCGCGAATGTGCGCTCGCGGAAGCCCGGCAACAAGTAGAGTTCGACGATGCCGAAGTTCGTGATCCACGACAAATTCACCATCGGTTGGCCAAGCTTGTCCTCACCGTCGACGTTCTCGACGAGGTCGGTTTGATTGATCACGTCGACCAAGTGATGAAACTCGGTTACGCCCCAGAACACCTGGCGCAGGCCGGCGCCGATCTCCCAGTTATCGGCAACGTAGTCGACGTACAACTCGCGAAAATCCGCATGGGTACGCTCGGAATCCTCGGCATCGAGCCTTACGAACGGCGACGCCCGCAGCCCGAAGCGGTCGTCGGCGAAGCGCATCGCCCAGTCGAGGCGTCCGCTCAACGAAGGCTGCCAACGAGCTTGACCGTCACTGCCTCGCTCGGCATACGACCGCGATTGGAAACCCAAGTCGATGTCGAGATCAGCGGGCTCAGCTGCGCGGTCGATGGGCCCTGATGCGGGCTGCCGGGCGAATACGTGCGGGCGCGTCGGCTGCCTCGGCGACTCGACCACGACCGCTGTCGCGGGCACCGGCTGCGATTCCGTCTCGATCAGTCGCGGCTGCGTCAGCCGCCAGCTGTCGAGACCGGCTGCGCGTGCGGCTTGGGTCACGGCGAGAACACGCACGGGTGACAAAGGTTGGCTGGTCACTCGGTACATCGGTGGCGTAGTCGCACCGGCTGGTACGACCAGCACTTCGGTCGCGAGATCGAGCCGGCGACCGACTTCATCGGCGTAGCGTTCGGCGTTGCTGCGTGTCGCGAAGCTGCCAAACACGAGCCGTTGCTCGTCCTCGGCCGCGGCCGGCGAGGAGCCGAGCACGGCCCAAACGCAAAACCACGCCGCGAACCAGGCGTGAGCACGCGACTCCATCGCGGCCTCAGTTCACCCGCTTCAAGCTGTTGGTAGAGAAATCCCGCTCCTCGACGAGACCAACGCCGAATGCGTAGTCACCCCAAATGAGCTCCGTGGATTTTCCCGATTGCAGGTTCTCCATCACCATGCGTCCCGGTTTCCAGAATCGCCCGTCATAGCGGCGGTAGTCGTCGAGCACCAACGTCTTCGAGTGGCTCTGTTTGCGATCGAAATAGTGCACTTTGATGATGCGAAGTTCCGCCTTGTCGAGCCACACGATCTGCCGCGTGTAACCCGAAAACGGATCGTTCGGGTAGCGTTCCACCACGTGGCATTCGACGCCATCGAGCACTTCCTCACCGACGTAGCGGTAGCGGTATTTCTCCACCTCTTGGGACGCCAAATCCTCGAACGCGAACTCGCTGCCGAGGAAAGGTCCCGACTTGTTGCGCGAGGCAATCTTCTTGACCCGCTTCACGGCCGGTAAATACAGCCATTGATCGTCGGGTTCCAGCTTGTGGCCGTACGACAGCAGCGCGGTGCCCTTGATGACCTTTGGCGTCTCGAACACGATGAGTAATTTGTCACCATCGTCCGGCACCTCGAGCTGTGCGATCGTGAGCTGCCGCGTGCTCTCGTCGCCGAGCGAGTTGCGTAGCACCATGGTTAGTTCGACCTGATAGTCGACGTAGCCGGAATTGCGCGC
The DNA here is from genome assembly GCA_003248125.1 of Gammaproteobacteria bacterium. Taxonomy (GTDB): domain Bacteria; phylum Pseudomonadota; class Gammaproteobacteria; order Pseudomonadales; family Azotimanducaceae; genus SZUA-521. Next base: position 23,260 of record QJXZ01000037.1, read on the forward strand.
ATCGCGTGCCTCGAAGATCTCGAGGCCGGCGGCTTCCGGACTCAGCGCCGACAACGGCGCGCTGCTTGAGCCGGCGACCGCCAGGCCCAAGGCCGCGATGTACCCTCTCATCGACCGCTTCTTACTCACCCGACGACCGACTCGGCAGTTTACGGGTTTCCTTGCAATTCGCATAGTTACGGAATCTTTCTCATCCAAACTTTCAGCCAATCCCAGCTTTTCAGCGGCACCGAGACCTGTATATAATCCCAGCCCACTGTATATCCGACCAGGATCACCATGCAGAGCCTGACGCCCCGCCAGCAGCAAGTGCTCGAGCTCATCAAACGCCACATCCACGCGACCGGCTATCCGCCGACCCGCGCGGACATCGCCGCCGAGCTCGGGTTCAAGTCGCCGAATGCCGCCGAGGAGCATTTGAAGGCACTCGCGCGCAAGGGTGCCATCGAAATGGTACCCGGGACGTCACGCGGTATTCGACTGCCGGAACCCCCGGGATTACCGATCGTTGGCCGGGTCGCGGCCGGTAGTCCGATTCTCGCCGAGGAGCACATCGAGGATACCTGTGCCCTGCCGCCCGAGCTGTTCCGGCCGGCCGCCCACTACCTACTCAGGGTGCGCGGCGACAGCATGCGCGACGCCGGCATTCTCGACGGCGATCTGTTGGCTGTGCACAAGACCAGCGACGCCCGTGACGGCCAGATCGTGGTGGCACGCATCGAAGACGAGGTGACCGTGAAGCGCCTCGAACGTGGCCGCTCGCGCGCGCGGCTACGGTTGTTACCGGCCAACGCCGACTATGAGCCGATCGACGTCGACCTCGCCAAGCAAAACTTTGCCATCGAAGGACTGAGTGTCGGCGTGCTGCGCCGGTTTTGATCGGTCACTCGCGGTCGGCTTTGCGCTTGTTCGACTTGGCGGGCACCTTGCGGCGCGTGCCGCGCTTGATCACGCGTTTCGTACCGGCCTTCGGCTTGCCGCGCCGCGCCGGCGCATCGTCGGCACCGGCAACCCAACGGCCGTCGACGTAGAACGCCCGCCAACCGGTCGCCTTGCCGTCGACTTCACTGGCGACGAACTGCGTGCGCGTCTTGCGGGCGTACTTCAGTACCGCTGGGTTGCCATCGGGATCGGTCTCCGGCGCCTCGAGCAAGTAGCGGAACTTGGGGTCGAGTTCGTTGCCGTGAACCTTCAGCTCAGCCACAGTCGGCGCACGGGTCTCGCGGTGTTTCGGAAACTGACTGGCGGCCAAGAACAGACCCGATGCGCCATCGCGCAGCACATAGTGATCGTCGACCTTCGCGCAGCGCAGCTCGGGCATGGGAATCGGGTCGGCTTTCGGTGGTGCGGCTTCGCCGCTGCGCAGCAACTTGCGCGTATTCTTGCACGCACTGTTGGTGCAGCCGAAGTATTTTCCGAAGCGTCCGGACTTGAGTTGCATCTCCGCACCGCACTTATCGCACTCGAGCGTCGGGCCTTCGTAACCCTTGAGACGAAACGTACCGCTCTCGATCGCGAACCCTGCGCAGTCCGGGTTGTTGCCGCAGACGTGTAGCTTGCGCCCGGCATCGATCAGGTAGCTCGTCATCGGCGTATCGCAGCGCGGGCAACGCCGCTTCTCGAGCAACAATCGCGACTCGCCTTCGTCCTCCTTGTCGACATCGACGATCTCGTCACCGGGAATTAGGTTGAGGGTCGCGGTGCATCGTTCCTTGGGTGGTAACGAATACCCCGAACAGCCGAGGAATACACCGGTGCTACCCGTTCGGATCTGCATCGGTCGACCGCAGCGCGCGCAAGCAATGTCGGTATTGGTCGGCGCATTCGGCCGCATGCCGTCGTCGGTCGCGGCGGCGCGCTCGAGCTTGGTACTGAAGTCGCCGTAGAACGTGTCCAACACGCCACGCCAGTCGAGGTCGCCTTCGGCGATCTGATCCAACTCGTGCTCCATCTCCGCGGTGAAGCCGTAGTCGAGCAAATTGGCAAAACTCTCCACCAACCGATCGGTTACCAACTCGCCGATCTTTTCTGCATAGAAGCGCCGATTCCGCAGCGTCACATAGCCCCGTTCCTGGATCGTGGAGATGATCGCTGCGTAAGTCGACGGTCGGCCGATGCCGCGCTTTTCGAGTTCCCGCACCAGGCTCGCCTCGCCGTAGCGTGGCGGTGGCTTCGTAAAGTGCTGGACCGGCTCGATCGCGACTGTCTCGAGCGCCTCGCCGGCGCGAAAGTCCGGCACCTCGACCTCGTCGTCCTTGCGCGCCGCTGGTGGCAGCACACGCGTGTAACCATCGAACTCCAGAATGCGGCCACGAATGCGCAACTCGTAGTCACCGGCATCGGCGGTCACCACCGTGCTCGTGTAACGAGCCGGGGGCATTTGGCAAGCGACGAACTGACGCCAGATCAGTTCGTAGAGCCGCACTGCGTCGGGATCCACACCGGTGACCGCGTCGGCACGGGTGCTCACGTTCGACGGTCGGATGGCCTCGTGCGCCTCCTGTGCCTCGGCCTTGGCCGCATATGCGTTCGGTTCACTCGGCAAGTAGTCGCCACCAAAAGTCTTGCCTATGTAGTCGCGTGCCGCAGCGATCGCATCGGCCGACAAATTGGTCGAATCGGTGCGCATGTAGGTGATGTAGCCCGCCTCGTATAGGCGCTGGGCGAGAGTCATCGTCTTCTTTACGGAAAACGAAAGGCGCGTACTGGCTGCCTGCTGCAGGGTCGAAGTGATGAACGGTGCATTCGGTCGCGTGGTGGTCGGCTTGTCCTCGCGCCCGCGAACGACCGCACGGGCCGCAGCGATTGCGTCGACGGCCGCTTGGGCATCGATACCGTTGGTCGGGCGATAGTTCTCACCCCCCTGCTTGATCACCTGGAAGCGATGTAACGTATCTTCATCGGCACGCTTCAAGTCGACGAAAGTCTCCCAATACTCTTCGGGCACGAATGCGCGAATTTCCCGTTCCCGCTCGACGATCAACCGCACCGCAACCGATTGCACACGCCCTGCCGACAAGCCGCGCGCGACTTTCGCCCAGAGCAGCGGCGACAGTTCGAAACCAACCACCCGATCGAGGAAGCGTCGCGCTTGCTGTGCATTGACGCGATTGATGTCGATGCTCGTTGGGTTGTCGAATGCCTCGCGAATCGCGCGGCGCGTAATCTCGTTGAACACGACGCGACGATAGCGGTCCGGGTCGCCGCCGATCGTTTCGCTCAGATGCCAGGCGATCGCCTCCCCCTCGCGGTCCAAATCGGTGGCGAGATAGATTTCGTCGGCACGTGCCGCGAGCTTGCGCAACTCGTCGACCACCTTCTCTTTGCCGGGTAGCACTTCGTAGGTCGCCTGCCATCCTCGATCCGGATCGACGCCCATGCGGCGCACCAACTGCGCGCGCCCCCGCTTCGCCTTGTACACCTCCTTCTGCTTACCTTTGAGTTTGCGCGTCTTGGCGGCTTCTTCCGCGCGCGCCTTGGGATCCGCTGCCTTGCCACCACTCGGCAGGTCGCGGATGTGGCCGACGCTCGACCGCACGATGTAGTCGTTACCTAGGTAGCGATTGATCGTTCGCGCCTTCGCTGGCGACTCGACGATGACCAAGGCTTTCGCCATGAATCTCCCGGAAATCGTGATTTGGACTGCGGATGTACGCCGGATCCCTCCGACGCATACGTGTACTGGCCGCGGACGGGCGCATTGTATACGCGCACCATTTCGGCACTGTCAACTTGCGGGTGACTCGTCACCTTCCAACCGAGCACGCTCTTGCTCAATCTCGAGCAGGCGTGCGGCATGACGCGATTGTTGGAGCGCTGCTAGCTCACCGAGGATGTCGGCAATGGAATCCACGGCGTCCTCGGCAGCGTCTGGGTTCGCGCGCTCGCGCCAGAAACACGACATCACGCGCACGCCGGCTTCGCAGCTCAGCACATCCGTCGGCAAACGCTCTAGCAGCGGTGCGACTTCATGCCAGTAGGCTCCGTCACCGGCTGGTGCCGTGCGCCAGCGCCATCCTTGGATGGGGCCGTCACCCACCGCGCGCACCAAAGACCATGTCGGGGCATAGCCGGCTGCGCTCGGCAGATCGAGCTGATAACTGGCGCCCGCGATCGTCGGGTTCTTCAGCTTGCCACCCGCCGACACACGCGCCTCCGGTACCGGATCGGGGTCTGGCAGCCACGTTACCTCGACCCGCAACCCTCTGGTGCGGGCCTGGCTCCTCATCCGGGTCAGCAAACGGTCGCGCCGGGACGGCACCAGCCAGAGCACCGGACCGAATGCGGCAAGCAGGACGATGGCGATGATGAACCACTTCACGGCGGCCTTTGCTCAAGTTGAGCAACTTCGAGATTTCGGTGTATGGTCGCGCGAACATCGGGCGGGGGACAACATGGGCGCCTACAAACGCATCCTGCTGGCCGTCGATCTGACAGAAGAATCGAACCGCGTCGCAGCACGCGCGACCGCGCTCGCAAAGTGCTACGACGCCGAACTTCACCTCATTCACGTCATCGAGCCGCTGAGTCTCGCCTACGGCGGCGACATACCTATGGACCTGTCGTCCGTGCAAGAGCAGATTCACGAGCAGGCAAAGTCGCACTTGGCTGAGTTCGGTACGTCACTTGGCGTTCCGAAGGAACATCAATATTTGATATTTGGCAGGCCCGAATCGGAGATCCACCGCGTTGCAATAGAACGCGGTGCCGACCTCGTCGTGGTCGGCAGTCACGGTCGCCACGGCCTCGCCCTCCTGCTCGGTTCTACCGCAAACGGCGTCCTCCACGGTGCAACGACCGACGTTCTGGCGGTGCGCGTCGGCAGCGACGTGGTAGATAGCTGAAGTACCGAATCGTCATCGCTGTATCGGGCTTTGTACTCGCGCTGGCTAGCGGCGCGCGTGCGACCGAGGTGCGCACCGATGTCGGCCTTCGCGAGCAATACCGCGAAGCACTCACGCACCTGCGCGCCGGTCGCCGCACCGAATTCGAACGACTGCGTGAGGGACTCGAGCAGTATGCGCTTTATCCCTACCTCGACTACGCAGTGCACCAGCAGCGTCTCGATCGCCTGAAGAAAGAAGAAGTCGGCGCGTTTCGGCAGCGATGGCGCGACACGCCCGTCGCCGACCGGTTGTACCTGGCCTGGCTCGACCGCCTCGCTGAGCGCGACGATTGGCGTACGTACGTCGACGCATTCGAACCCGGCCAAGATGCGGCACGTACCTGCTACTATCTACGCGGATTGCTACGCCAAGGCGAAGCACAACTCGCGTTCGATCAGGTTGCGCCCCTCTGGCTCGTGCCGTACTCCCAGCACAAGCGCTGTGATCCTGTCTTCAAGGCTTGGATCGATGCAGGTCGATTGACCGAGCGCTTGGTCTGGCAGCGACTCGCACTATCGCTGGAAGCGAACGAACGAACGCTCGCCACCTATCTGACACGCCTCTTGACGGGACCGCGCCACCGTGAGGCACTGCTCTTCCTGCGCGTCAATCGCAATCCGGGCACGGTGACCCAGCATTCTCTGTTTCGCCGTGATAGCAGTCGGATTCGAACCATCGTCGGTCACGGCCTGCGCCGACTCGCCCGCACCGACCCGGAAGCAGCGGCCGAGGCATGGCTGCGTTTCGAAGACGAACTTGCTTTCGAGCCGGGTACGGCGCGGCGCATCGATCAGGAAGTGACGCGACTGTTGGCACGCAAAGGCACGCTGATCGACGTGCCCGACCTATCGCCGACCGCCGACGGCAGGCACTTCGATACTGCCGAAGCGTTGGTCGTGGCGGCCATTCAGCATGGTGCTTACGAGCGAGCGATTCGCTGGATAGACACGATCGATCCCGATCGCGATGGCGACCCACGCTGGCGCTACTGGCTCGGCAGGGCATTGCTCGGTTCGCCCACCACGCTGGCGGCCGGCCGAGACGTGCTCGCGGCGCTCGCAACGGAGCGCAACTACTACGGATTTCTGGCTGCCGAGCGAATCGGCCGCGAGCCAGTGCTAAATGCCGTGGAGCCAGACGTTGCCGAGAGTGCACGCGCGCGTCTCGATCGCGAGCCGGGATTCGCCCGCCTGCGTGAACTCTATGCACTAGACGATCGATTGAATGCCCGTCGCGAGTGGCGCATGGTCGCACCGCGTCTCGATGCCGAACTATCGGTTGCCGCAGTCGTCGCCATCGCGGAAATGGGTTGGACCGATCTCGCCGTGATCGCGGCTGGCGATGCCGGCATGACCGACTACCTATCGATACGGTTTCCGCGCCCGTGGCCCAGACAATATGCGCGTGCGGCAAAAGCGACGGCGCTTCCGGCGAGCTTCCTCTACGGGGTAACGAGGCAAGAGAGCGCGTTCTGGGAGTCGGCCGTGTCGACTGCCGGCGCGCTCGGGCTGATGCAGCTGATGCCGCCTACCGCCGCGCGCACTGCCCGTGCGCTCGGCCTGCGGTCGCCTTCGCGATCGCAGCTTCTGACCGCGGCCGTGAACATACCGCTCGGTAGCAATCACCTCGCCGCGCTGGTCAAGCGTTATGGTGGTAATCGAGCACTGGCCGCTGCCGCCTATAACGCCGGCGAGCATCGGGTCGATCGCTGGCTCGACGAGCGACCTTTCGTCGCGATCGATCTCTGGGTCGACATGATTCCATTTCTCGAGACCCGCAACTACGTGAAGGGCGTACTCGCGTTCAGCTACATCTATGGCCAACTGCTCGACGACCCGCAACCATTTCTCACCGAACGCGAGCGTGGCAGCGGATTTGCAATCGATCACAGTACATCGATCACGTCATCGGCGTTGAATGGCCAATCCAGTAGCTTGCCATCGATATTCAGTACCGGAATGCGCGTGCCGTAGCGGCCGAGCAAGCACTCGTCATCCGCAATGTCGACGACCCGCACAGTGCACCGTGCCAGTTCTGGCATACTGCGAAGCAGACGTTCGGCACGCTCGCACAGTTCGCAGGCGGCAGTGGAATAGAGCGTAATCGTGGTCATGGCGGACGCATGTCAGTAAACATGGAATGATCCCACGGATGCAAACCTCTAGATTCGCATCCCCAGACGTTGCAACGCGTTATCCCCTAAAGGTAGTGGGCGAATTGGAGTGGCGCCGCGTCGACGGTGGCCATCTCGGCACTATCGCGCTGCCCCCACTTGCACCCGACGACATCGTAGTACCGAGTCTCGCGTTCGACGGCACCGATCACGGCCACCGATTCGAACTTGCGGTTGGCGCCACCCGCGTGGCACTGGATCCCATCATGGCGCCTGCCTGCCGAGCACCGATGGCCACCTCGCCGTTCAAGTCGCACATCGACTACTTCTCGTCGGACATCGTTTGCCGAGACGCGGAACTTAGCGTGTTCGTTACTGGCAACACGGCACCGGAACGTTACTTGCTCGCGGTGAGCATACGACCACGCGTACTCGAGCCGAATGCAGGGCACTGCATCACGCCGCGGCTGTGTGTTGCGCCTCTCTCACAGCTCACCGCACCGCGCGCCATCCGCCGTCGTATTTGCTCACCAGCGTGCATCGCAATGGTGACGCATCACTTGGGCACCGCCACGTCGCTCGCAACGACCGTGGCGGATTGCACGCACGAGGCGACTGGCATCTACGGCGTGTGGCCACTCGCAATTCGCTCGGCGGCGCGCGCCGGTGTAATCGGCGCAGTGGAAGCAATCGATAGTCTCGACACCATCGCCCCGTTTCTGATGCGCGACCTACCAGTGGTGGCAAGCATTCGATTCGAACGCGGGGGACTCGAGGGTTCGCCGCTAGAACGAACACACGGACACCTAGTGGTGGTCACGGGGCTCGACCAGAGTGTGGTGCACGTCAATGATCCCGCTGCCAAAGATGCAGCCGAAGTGCCCCGCACCTATCGTCGCGACCAATTCGCAGCCGCTTGGCTGCGTGAGCGGGGCGCCGCGTATCTGTTTGCTGAGCGAAAGCAGTGATGCGCGGCCGAGCGGGACAGCTTTTGGTGCGCTGTCTGCTGCTCAGCGTCGCGTTCGCGCTAACCACGCTTGCCCTGGCGCAATGGCAAGCGATCGGCTTTTCGTGGCACGACGTGTGGCCACTAGCAGGCGACTTCCACCTCCATCCGGTGCATCTGTTGGTGATCGGGGTTGCGATGATCCCGCCGACCGTTTGGGAAATTTTCCTCTTGGATTCCGGACGCTTGAACCGTGAGTCGCGCTGAGGTCTACCTGCGCGGCGTGACCGCGAGCGATCGCCAGGAGTTCCTGGAGCTAATGCGCGCCAGTCGCGCACTGCACGCCCCATGGATCACGCCGCCGACTTCGGATCGCACCTTCGCCCAGTATTTGGCGCGCACGCAGTCCGACGACCACCGCGGCATGCTCGTTTGCCGACGCAGCGACGGTGCAATCGTCGGCGTGATCAACATCAATGGCATCGTCCGCGGCACCTTCCTGAGCGCATCGCTTGGGTACTACGTCGGTGCCCCGTATACGGGTCATGGCTACATGACCGAAGGCTTGCGGCAAACGATCAAGCACGCGTTCGGCGACCTCGGTCTGCACCGCCTGGAGGCGAACATCCAACCGGACAATCTTCGTTCGCGAGCACTGGTCGCCAGATGTGGATTCGTCAACGAGGGGCTCGCCAAGCGGTTTCTCTACATCGACGGTGCCTGGCGCGACCACGAGCGCTGGGCGATGTACGACGAACGCGCTACATTGGCAGCCTCCAAGACTCGCTACCACGGATGACGAACATGGCGCTCGAGAAAGTCGCCGTGATTGCCGGTGGCCCCTCGCGCGAGGCGTCTGTATCGCGCTCTTCGGCCGCCGAGGTAGTGAAGGCGCTCGAACACGAACGTACCGAGGTCATTCTGCTCGAGCTCGACGGCAGTTTGACGGAACGACTCGTCGACATGCGACCTCATGCCGTGTTTCCGGTGTTGCACGGCCCGCCCGGAGAAGACGGTACCGTGCAGGGTTATCTCGAAATCCTCGGTCTGCCATACGTGGGCAGCGGCGTGCATGCGAGCGCGACCGCGATGGACAAAAGCTTGGCAAAGGCCGTGTTCGCGCGCGCTGGGCTACCCGTGTGCGACGATCTCGTATTCCCGGCCGGCACGTCACCGCAGGCGGCGGCACGCCGCATTCAATCGCGCTTCGGCGACCGTGTTGTCGTCAAACCACTTTGCCAAGGTTCGGCCATCGGCGTGACACCGGTGATGAACGGCGGCGACTTGGAAGCTCCGCTCGAGCTCGCATTCGAAATGGGTGGCGGCGTGCTCGTGGAACCCTTCGTCCTCGGCATGGAAGCCACGGTCGGTGTGCTCGATTTGGAAGGCCAGGCAGCGCGCGCATTTCCACCCATCGAGATTCGCACACCCGCCGGCACGTGGTACGACTTCGAACACCGCTACACGGCCGGCGAGAGCGACCACATCATTCCCGCACGAGTGTCGGCAGCGGTCGCATCACGCCTCGAACGCATCGCCATCGATGCGCACCAATCGCTAGGCTGTCGCGATCTCTCGCGCGCAGATTTCATCGTCAAAGACGACGGCGAGATCGTGTTGCTCGAGATCAACACGCTCCCTGGCATGACGCCGACCAGCCTCTATCCGGACGGCGCCAAAGCGATCGGCATCGGCTTCGCAGACCTCATGCGGCAACTGGTCGCCAGCGCGCGGCGACGTGGGCCACCGCGTCCTTAGGCGCGCAGCGCACGATTCTTTGGCAAATACCTACAGATCGTAGCCTCGCTCGTTGTGCAGCGCGATATCTAGGCCTTCCATCTCTTCTTCTGCAGAGACCCTGAGGGGCGTAATGGCACCCACGATCTTGAGCAGCACCCAAGTGACCACCATCGTATAGACGAGGCCGCTGAACGCGCCGATTGCCTGCACGCCGAGCTGCTCCGCGATGACGATGTCTTCTTGGCCGCTGAACACGCCCAGCGCGCTGCTCGCGAACACACCGGTCAGAATCGTGCCCAGCAATCCACCGACACCGTGTACTGGGAATACGTCGAGCGAATCGTCGATCTTCAACACGCGCTTCATGTAGTTGGTGGCGATGAAGCAGAGTAAGCCGGCGGCAATGCCGATCAACAGCGCGCCAGCCGGACCAACGAACCCGGAAGCGGGCGTGATGGTGCCAAGGCCCGCCACCATGCCGGTGACCGCACCCAATGCGCTCGGCTTGTCGTAGCGAATCCACTCCGCGCACATCCACGTGAATGCGCCGGCGGCCGCACTGATGTGGGTCACCAACATGGCCATCGCGGCATCGCCGTTGGATGCCAATGCACTACCGCCGTTGAAGCCGAACCAGCCGACCCAAAGCATGCCCGCCCCCGCGACGGTGAGCGTCATGTTGTGCGGCAGCATCGGCGTCGACGGGAAGCCGCTGCGTGAGCCGAGTACCAAGGCTGCGGTCAACGCGCCGGCACCGGCCGTGATGTGCACCACGATGCCACCCGCGAAATCCTTGACGCCCAACTCGCCAAGCCATCCACCGCCCCATACCCAATGGCAGACGGGCACGTAGACCGCCAGCAACCAAAGCGCCGAGAACCACAGCACCGCCGAAAACCGCATGCGTTCGGCGAAGCCGCCAACGACCAGCGCCGGCGTAATGATCGCGAAGGTCAATTGGAACAGCGCGAATGCGCTCTCCGGCACGCTGCCGGACACCGTGTCCTCGGCGACACCGGCGAACAGCACGTTCGATAGGCCGCCGATAAAGGCGTTGCCTTCGGAGAAGGCGAGGCTATAACCCCCTACCAGCCACAGCATGGTCACGAGGCACGTGATCGCGAAGCACTGCATCAAGACGCTCAGCACGTTCTTGGTGCGCACCAGACCGCCATAGAACAGCGACAGACCGGGAATGGTCATGAACAGCACGAGCGCGGTGGCCGTGAGGATCCAAGCGGTGTCGCCTTCGACGAGTTCGCCGCCGTCCGCCTGTGCCCCGAACGCGATTACGGCGAGTGCTGCTGCCAGCATACCCTGCCCCACGAATGACCTGTGCCTACCTCTCATGCGTGCCTCCTCCAGTATTGTTCGATGGTCGCGCGCGGCGCGCGATGACACGAATTCTCGTTGGTGCACGAAGCGTATAGCTTCACCGCGATTGGGGCCACACTTCAGTTGAGGCCGCCCAAGGATCGCGCGATGTCGCGCACCAAATTGGGACCGTGATAGATGAAACCCGTGTAGATCTGAACCAGGCTGGCGCCGGCATCGATCATCCGTCGCGCACCGGCTACGGTGTGGATGCCGCCGACACCGACGATCGGCAGGCGTCCGGCGAGCGTACGTGCGAGCCGCGCGACGACGTGCAGCGCGAGATGCTCGAGCGGTGCGCCGGACAGGCCCCCCGGCTCGGCTCGGTGCCGGCCCGTGAGCGTCGCCGGCCGAGTGACCGTGGTATTGGTTGCAACCACCCCATCGACACCACTTTCGACCAGCACATTGGCCATGGCGTCGACCGAGTCGTCATCGAGATCCGGCGCGAGCTTGGCAAGCAGCGGTACGCGTCGACCGCTGGCGCGGTCGAGTTCATCCCGATCTGCAACCAGCGTGACCAGAAGCTGGCGCAGTGTGCTCGCTTCCTGCAAATCGCGCAGCCCCGGCGTGTTCGGCGACGAGACATTGACGGTGACGTAGTCGGCGACGCCGTGCAGCGTCGCCAAGCAAACCCGATAGTCGTCGACCGCGTGCTCGTTCGGCGTGTCCTTGTTCTTGCCGATGTTGATGCCGACCACCGCGCCCGGATGGTCGATGCGTTGCCGGGCCCTTGCCAATCTCGCAGCCACGACGCGCGCACCATGGTTGTTGAATCCCATCCGATTGACGAGGGCTTGGTCTTCGACCAAGCGAAACAGACGAGGCCTGGGGTTACCCGACTGGGGCCGTGGCGTGACCGTGCCGACTTCGATGAAGCCGAAGCCCATGGCGAGCAATCCGCCTACACAGCGGGCGTTCTTGTCCAGTCCGGCCGCCAGTCCGACGCGGTTGCGAAAGCGAATACCCATGACAGTGGCCGGCTGAAACACGGGATGCACAATCCGCTCTGTCACGCCCAGCCGTTCGCCGGCGGCGAGTGCGGTCAGCGCCACATCGTGCGACAGCTCGGTCGGGAGCAGGAACAGGCAATCTCGCAACAGACGGTACATGCGGCTCCCGCGGCCATTCGATCGGCCGAGCAGTTTAGCGATCGCCAATGCGCTTGGGCATTACCAAGGGAACCACCGCGCTGTCTCCCCTGCACTGCTGCCCGCGCACCGCTACAATGACCCGCTTTTGTTACCGGCGCATCAAGCAGGACCTATGGAGGCGCTCAAGAGCACGCCGCGGGAACGCGTCCGGGCCGTCGACGATTGGCTTGCTACTCGGGTCATCGGCCAGCCGGCTCTGGTGCAACGGCTGCTGATGGCGCTCTTGTGTGGTGGACACCTGCTAGTCGAAGGCGCGCCTGGCCTCGCCAAGACGCGGGCGATCAAGGAATTGGCCGCTGCCGTAGAGGGCGATTTTCACCGCATCCAGTTCACACCCGACTTGTTGCCGAGCGACATCACTGGCAGTGAGGTGTTTCGTCCGGAAGACGGCTCGTTCCACTTCCAGCAAGGCCCGATCTTCCACAACCTGATTCTCGCCGACGAGGTGAATCGCGCGCCGGCGAAGGTGCAGTCGGCGTTGCTCGAGGCGATGGCCGAGCACCAAGTGAGCATCGGCCGGCGAACCTTTCGATTGCCCGAACTATTTCTGGTGATGGCGACTCAAAACCCAATCGAACAGGAAGGCACCTATCCGTTGCCCGAGGCTCAGCTCGACCGCTTCCTGCTGCACGTCAACGTCGGCTATCCGGCGGCAGCGGCAGAGCATGACATTCTCGCTCTGGTTCGCGGCGAGACGCTCGCAAGCGCCACCGTTCGACCACCGGTTCGGCTGACCACGGACGATGTGTTCGGCGCTCGCCATGCCATGCTCAAGCTGCACATGGCGAAGTCGGTAGAAACCTATTTGGTGGAAATCGTGCTCGCCACGCGCGAGGCGACCCGCTATGACCCGGAAGTCGGTGCCTGGTTGGAATACGGCGCGAGCCCACGAGGTACGCTCGCACTCGATCAATTGAGCCGCGCCGGCGCCTGGCTCGCGGATCGCGACTTCGTCACGCCCGACGACGTGCGAGCCGTCGCGCACGATGCCCTGCGCCATCGCATCATTTTGAGCTTCGAAGCGGAAGCCGACGGCATCACCAACGACGACGTCATCGACCGCCTGCTGAGCCGCGTTCCGGCGCCGTGAGCCGCGCCGCGCCGGCCGCGCCCTTGCTGCGCGGCGCAACCGCCGACATCGAAGATTTGATCGGCCTGCGCCGTGTCCGGCTGCCACAGCGCATGCCGGCCGCGACCCGAGGCACCCCGGGAGGGGCGCGTCTGACGCGCCTGCGCGGCCGCGGCATGGACTTCGCCGAGGTAAGGCCGTACCAGCCAGGTGACGACGCGCGCAGCATCGATTGGCGCGTCACCGCGCGCAAGCACAAGGTGCACACCAAGATCTTCCGCGAGGAGCGCGAACGACCGACATTGGTGCTGGTCGATCAATCGCGCGCGATGTTCTTCGGCAGCCGCCTGCGGCTCAAGTCCGTTGCCGCCGCCGAAGCGGCCGCACTGCTCGCCTGGCATGCCGTCGACGCCGGTGACCGCGTTGGCGGATTGGTGGTCGACTCGAACGCCGAGCGCATCGTGCGGCCACACCGCAATCCCCGCACCGTGGTGAGATTGCTCGGACTCGTCGCGCAGAGCAACCGGGCGCTGCTCGAACGCCGAGCGACACTCACCGTCGATGACCGTGAGCGTATGCACCGCGCCCTCGATCACTTGATGAGGCTTGCGCGCAACGGCTTTCGGATCTATTTGGTCAGCGACTTCGGTAGTTTCGATCCGGGTATGGAGCAGCGCATCATGCGCCTCGCGCGCCACAACAGCGTGGTGCTGGTGCGCATCGTCGATCCGTTGGACCGCGAGCTACCGCCACCCGCGCACTACCACATCTCCGATGGCAACTACCGGCTCGAAATCGACACCGGCAGCGAACTCGAACGACAACGGTATCGCGCCGAATTCGCGGCACGCACGGCGGCCATCGAAGCCACCTGTCGACGCGTGGGAGCGGCACTAGTCACCGTCGCCACGGACGAATCCGCGGTGCACGGGCTCGCCGAACGTCTGGTGCTCTGATGGACGACGCACTGCGGCAGCTCCACGACGTACACCTACCCGCCGCCCCGCTGTGGTGGCCGCCAGCGCCGGGTTGGTGGTTGGTCGCGTTGGCAACCATAGTCGCGATCGTCGTGCTGGTCAGGGTATGGCGGCGACGCAACCAACGCCGCCGACCGCTACGAGCGGCACGCGCAGAACTGGGCGCCTGGCTTCGCAACACCGGCGCTACCGATGGCGACTTCGTGGACGGTGCGAATGCGATCGTGCGGCGCGCCGCGATCCACGGTCTGAAGGACGAATCGGCCGCGTCGCTGACGGGCGCGCGCTGGCTGCGCTATCTGGATGGGCTCAACGACGACGATACGATCTCGCGCGGTACCGGCCATGTGCTTGGCGACGATCGATTTGCTCGCCAACTCAGCGTCGATCGCAATGCACTGGTGCGCGATCTCGATCGACTGCTTGCGAGAATGGAGCAGCGCGCATGATCGAGTGGCTCGCGCCATGGATGTTCGCGCTTGCACCGCTGCCGCTTTTGATCACACGTTGGTGGCGCCCGCTACCCCGTCCCGCTGCTGCCCTGCGGGTGCCCGACACCACGCGCTTCGCACATCCAGTCGCGACAACCAGCCGTTCGACCGGACGCCGTTGGCGACTGCTACTGGCGTGCATCGCATGGCTTGCCTTGTTGGCCGCGGCTGCGCGTCCACAACTGACCGGCGATCCGGTCAGCTTGCCGACGACCGGCCGCGATCTCATGTTGGCCGTGGACATCTCGGGCAGCATGAACACCGAAGACATGATGCTCGACGGCCGTCCGGTCGATCGTCTGACCACGGTCAAGTCGGTGGTCGAGGATTTCATCACCCGACGTCGCGGCGACCGTATCGGTCTCGTGCTGTTCGGCAGCAATGCCTATTTGCAAGCGCCACTGACGTTCGACGTCGGCACCCTCGGCAAGCTGCTCGACGAAGCACCGGTCGGCATCGCCGGCGGTAAGACCGCGATCGGCGATGCCATCGGCCTCGCTGTGAAACGGTTGCGCGACCGGCCGGCAGAGTCACGAGTGATCGTTTTGCTCACCGACGGTGCCAACAACGTCGGCGAGGTAACACCGGACAAGGCGGCCGAATTGGCAGCCGCTGCCGGGCTACGCATCTACACCATCGGCGTGGGCGCCGAAGAGATGCGCGTACCTGGATTTTTTCGTGATCGAATCGTCAATCCCTCCGCCGATTTGGACGAAGCCTCGCTGCAAGCAATCGCCAACACCACGGGTGGTCGGTACTTTCGGGCGCGCAACACCGAGCAACTGGAAGAGATCTACCGATTGATCGACGAATTGGAACCGGTCGAGCAGGAGGCACGCACGTTCCGTCCAACCAAGGCATTGTTCCATTGGCCGCTCGCCGTTGCGTTCGTTGTCTTTCTGCTACTTGCGGTCGGTACGTCACGGGGTGATCGCCGTGTGGCCACCTGAAGCCGCCGACTTCCAATTCTTGCGCCCGGCATGGCTGGCCGCTCTGCCGTTCGCACTCTGGGCGGCTTGGCGCCATTCGCGCCCCGGCGGTACCAGGTCCGCATGGACCGATGTTGTCGACGCCTCGTTGCTGACTGTCTTGCTGGAGGTGCCCAAAGACCAATCGCGCCGCATTGCTGCTGTGCTGCTCGCGCTCGCCCTGGTCGCGGCGACGCTCGCCCTTGCAGGTCCGACCTGGACACGAATCGAGCAGCCGGTCGAGCGTCGCGACGATGCGCTCGTGATCGCGTTGGATCTGTCGCTGTCGATGCACGCCCGAGACTTGCAGCCGTCACGTCTGGTGCGTGCGCGGCTCAAGCTCACCGACTTGTTGCGCGAACGGCAGGAAGGGCACACGGCGTTGATCGGCTACGCCGGTGATGCGCACGTCGTCACGCCACTCACGGACGACGTCGCTACGATCGAGAACCTACTGGCGACACTGACACCGGAAATGATGCCGGTACTGGGCTCGAAACCACGGTCCGCCCTCGACGCGGCACATGGCTTGTTCGAGAGCGCCGGGGTTGCCCGCGGCCGCATTTTGCTCGTTACGGACAGCATTGATCGCCTCGCCGATGTCACCGAAGCCTGCACGGCCGACTTTCCCGTCTCGGTGCTCGGTGTGGGTACGGCCGCGGGTGCGCGCATCCCCCTCGATTTCGTCGGGCAGCGCGGCAAATTTCTCACCGATCGTTCTGGACGCGAGATCGAAGTGGGCCTCGATTCGCCACGGCTGGAGAATGCCGCAGCGCGTTGCCACGGCCGTTACCACACGATCACCGCCGGCGACGAAGACTTGGCCAGCGTGCTCGACATCGAGTCGGACGTTACGGTCGAGGAGGATCCGAGCCGCTTCCGCTACGACGCTTGGATAGATGCCGGACAGTGGCTCGTACTCGTGTTGATTCCGTTTGCCTTGCTGGGATTCCGACGCGGTGTGCTGCTGTCCTGCGCATTGCTGGTCGTCGATCCCGTGCAAGCGAGCCTCTGGGACGACCTCTGGCTGCGAGCCGATCAACAAGCGTACGAGCGGCTGCGCGACGGCGAGCCAGAGCAGGCGGTACCGCTATTCGAAGACCCACAGTGGCAGGCAGTCGCCCGCTATCGCAGCGGCGATTTCGCTGGCGCGGCGGAACGGTTCGCGGCCGACGCCAGCGCCGATGGTCACTACAACCGCGCCAATGCACTCGCAATGCAAGGACGTTTGCCCGAGGCAATTGCGGCATACGATCAGGCGCTCACGATCGATCCGGTACACGCCGACGCGCAATACAACAAAGCACTCATCGAGCGGCTGCTGAAGGAGCAACAGCAGGCAGAAGGCAACGCAAACCAAGACCCAACCATGCCGCGCGACGCGGAACAGCAACCAGAGATCAACGGCAGTGAGTCGGGCGACTCGGACCAAGTACCGTCGACCGAAGACGCAGAAGTACAGCCGAGCAAGAGCGGCGAGGAAAGTGATCAGCAGTCGGACGATTCCGAGCAGGACCAAAAGCAGCTCGCCGACACCAGTGAGCCGCCGCGCGACGAGCAACAGGAAGCACTGGAGCAGTGGATGCGACGCGTGCCGGACGATCCCTCTGGCTTGCTGCGTCGCAAGTTTCAGTACGAAACGAACCAACGCATGCGGCGTGGCGAATATCCCGACCGCGACGAGGAGCGATTCTGGTGAGACGGTTGCTTACCACCGGGATCATGTTGGCGACGACCATTGCCGCGATGGCAGCGGTAGCGGCCATCGAAGTGCACCCCGACGCACGTGTGATCGACGAAAACGGCACGCTGCACCTGACCATTCGACTCGACGGTTCCATGCAACAAGCCTCGCCCGACCTTGGCGCCTTGGCGCGCGACTTCGAGATCGTGTCTCGGCAATCGGCTAGTCAGCTGCGCAGCATCAACGGCAATGTCGAGTCGTGGACCGAATGGACATTGACACTACGGCCGCGGCGAACGGGCACACTGGAAATTCCATCGCTCACAATCGACGGCGCTCGCTCGCAGCCAATCGCGATCGAGGTGCGTCCCCTCGATGTGGAGACCCGCCGGCTGATCGAAAGCCTCGCGCGCTTCGAGGTCGAGCACCAGCCGAGCGTCGTCTACGTGCAGGCACAACTGACTGTCACGCGCCGTTTGACCTATGCCGAGGGCACGCAGTTGTATGGTGAATTGCCGGGGCTCCCCGAGATCGATGGCGCCGTGGTGCAAGCCTTCGGCGACGCCGATCATCACACCGAGCTACGTGATGGTCGCCGCGTCGGCGTGATCGAGCAGCGATTCCTCGTCTTTCCGGAGCGCAGCGGCCCGCTGACCGTACCCGGGGCAACCATCATGGCCAGCGTCGTCGTGCCACGCCGTGCAGGCGGCCGCTCTGGACGAACCGAACTGCGCGTCGCGTCGCAGCCACTCACGATCGACGTCTTGCCAGTGCCGAGTAGCTATCCGCGGAGCGCGCCGTGGCTGCCCGCTCGAGCGGTGGCGATCGACGAGGAATGGCCGACCCGAGGTGCGTGGGCCGTGGGCGACCCGCGCGCACGTACACTGATCGTGCGTGCCGCCGGCGGCGCCGCATCGCGCATTGCGCCGCTCACGGTCGACTATCCGCCGTCGCTCAAGGTGTATCCGGAAGCCCCAGTCCTTGACGAACAGAGCGATGAGCTCGGCGTCGTGGGCATGAGAACGGAAACGGTGCGCCTGATACCTACCGAAGCCGGTGCCATTCGACTGCCGGCCGTGGAGGTCGTGTGGTGGAACACCGAGCTCGATCGGTTGCAACGCACGCAACTACCACCGCGCAACGAACGCACCTACGGTGCGTCGATTGCAAAGCCGGCCGGCGCGCCCGATGCTGCTGCGGTCACGATGCCGCCGCAGGTTGCACCTTCGCAATCGGAGGCATCCGCACAGGAACCGGTCGATGCACCGCCACGGCGGCTGCTGTGGACAGTGATCGGCGCGCTGGCCGCAATCGCCGCGGTGGCCACGGCAGTCGCCGTGGCGGCGGCCAAGATGCACTCGAAGTCTGCCGTTCGCGGTCGCCGACCATCGGAACCCATCGCGCTTCGTGATCTTCCGCGGTCGGAACGCGCCATGTTTCGGGCCTTGCGGCGAGCGGTCCGCAGCGGCAGCGCACGGGCGATGCACGATGCCCTGGCGGCATGGTTGACGATTCGCCACGGCGATCGAATGCGTGGCCTCGAACGGTTCGCAGGCGTGGGCGGTGCGCAACTCGCTCAGCTAGACGAACGGCTCTATGGCAACGTACCGGACGATGCCTTCGATGGCACTGCGCTGTGGCGAGCCGCACGGATGCATCGTCACCAACGACGCACGCGGACCCCGCCACCAGACCTGCCGGCGCTCTATCCTTCGCGCGCTACCTGAAGACTCTTCGACACCACTTCGAAGACGTCCTTCGACAGCGACGTACGTCCAGCGATCAGTTCCAGCGCGCGCACCATGCCGTCGCGCTGTGGTGATGCATAGCGCCGCGGCCGCGTGAGCGGATTCACCAAGCGCGCCGCAAGCTGGGGGTTAGCTGCATCGATCTCACAGATGCGCTCCGCCAAGAATCGATAGCCTTCGCCGTCCGGCCGATGAAATGCGACTGCGTTCTGGGTCCCAAACGCTCCGTACAAGGCACGCACTCGGTTCGGATTGCGCTTGTCGAACACCGGATGACGCTCGAGCGCCTGCAATCGCGCAAGCACGTCACCGATCGGGCTCGTTGCCTGCAAGCTGAACCACAGATCGACGACCAGCTTCTCGTGCTGCCACCGGTCGTAAAAGTCGTTTAGTGCCCGTGAACGTACGCCATCCATGATCCACTCGGCATCGACGATTTCTCGCAGCGAGGCGATACGGTCGGTGAGATTGTCCGCGGCCGAGAGATGCGCAAGCAGCCGCCCTTCCATTTCATCGCCGCGCTCGGCAACGGCTTCCACCGCGGCGCTCGAGAATGCGAGCGCCAAGTTGGCGAGCCTGCGCCGGGCCATGCCGTCAGCATCCGGCCGGTACGGGATCGCCGGCAGCTTCGCCAGTACCGATTGCCAGCGCTGCCAATGCGCCGCGCCAACTTGTGTGCGCAAGCGCCGGCGCGCGCCGTGAATGCCCGGCACGTCGATCACCTCGGCCAAGTCGCTCAAATAAGCCTCAGTCGGCAATGCCAACATCTCGGCAAGAATGGCCATCGACTCGGCATCGTCCTTGCCGTCTAGAAAGTCGTCGATCAAGTTGCCGTACACCCCGAGTAATTCGTCGGCATCGCCAGTAGACGCTCGCATGCGCTCGATGGCTGTCACCTGCAGCGCACGCATCGCGTCCCAGCGACAAAAGCCATCGCTGTCGTTCTGCGCGAGGAATGCGAGTTCCGTGGCAGAACGCTCGAAATTCAAGCGCACCGGCGCCGAAAAGTTACGCAACATGCTGACCGCGGGCGCGGCTTCGAGACCGCCGATGGCCACGCGTGCTCGATCGGTCGTGAGATGCAGCATCAGCGTCCCGCCTTGTCGGCGCTCCACCCGGCCATCGGTGTCGATGGTGACGCCTGAAGACGGGACCTCGTCGCCAGCGCCATCGATCAAACCAAACGCGATAGGAAGGTACATCGGCACCTTCTCGCTCTGTCCAGGAGTCGGCGGGCAACGCTGCGTGAAGTCGAGCACCAGCTCGCCGTTCCGATACGCTCGCGTGACCGTGACCAGCGGCGTACCCGCTTGTCCATACCAGCGCCGGAAATGCGACAGATCGACACCGTTAGCGTCTTCCATCGCATCGACGAAATCGTCAGTGGTCACCGCTTGGCCATCATGTCGATCGAAGTAGAGATCGGTACCGCGCCGAAATGCATCTGCACCGAGCAGCGTGTGCAGCATGCCCACCACCTCCGAACCCTTCTCGTAGACCGTCGGTGTGTAGAAGTTGGAGATTTCGATGTACGAGTCGGGCCGCACCGGATGCGCCATAGGCCCGCTGTCCTCGGGAAACTGAACGGCACGCAGGAACTCCACATCCTCGATGCGCTTGATCGTGCGCGACTGCACGTCGCCCGAGAACTGTGCGTCGCGGAACACGGTAAAGCCTTCTTTGAGGCTCAGCTGAAACCAATCACGGCAGGTCACGCGGTTGCCGGACCAATTGTGGAAATACTCGTGCGCAACCACAGCTTCCACACGCCTGTACGCTGCGTCGGTAGCGGTATCAGGCGCCGCCAATACGCAGGACGTGTTGAAGACGTTCAGGCCTTTGTTCTCCATCGCGCCCATGTTGAAGTCCTCCGCCGCGACGATCATGAACACGTCCAGGTCGTACTCGCGGCCGTAGATCTCCTCGTCCCAGCGCATGGCACGCTTCAACGCGGCCATCGCGAACTGGCATTGAGCGATGTTGTGCGGTTCCGAGTAAATCTCGAGCGCGACCTTGCGACCGGAACACGTGACGAACGAATCCTTCATGACCGCGAGATCGCCCGCCACCAACGCGAACAGATAACTCGGTTTCGGGAAGGGATCGTGCCAGGTAACGCGGCGACGGCCATCCGCCGTGGTGTCGTCGGCGATCAAATTGCCGTTCGACAGCATCACCGGGGTGCGGTTGGGATCGGAGACAATCGTCGTTGTGTAGCGCGCCAACACATCCGGACGGTCGGGGAAGTAGGTAATCTTGCGAAATCCTTCGGCTTCGCATTGCGTACAGTACATGCGTCCTGAACGGTACAGGCCCTCGAGCGCCGTATTGGCTTCGGGATGAATTCGCGTTTCGACGGTGATGCGTGCCGCAGCCGGCACGTCGAACACCGTGAGGTGTTCGTCATCGACACGATATTCGTTGCCGGCCAGCACGCGTCCGTCCACCGCTACCGAACGTAGCTCGAGTTCGACCCCGTCGAGCACGACGTCTCGCGCATCTGGCCGGTCGCGCACCACGTCCAAATGCGCGGTGACGTCGGTAGTACCGTCGCGAATGTCGAAGGTCAGCTCGATGTCGGTCACGCGGAAATCGGGCGCCCGGTAGTCCTCGCGCAGGATCGCCTTCGGGCTTGCATCGTCTGCCATCAAAATAGCTCCATTTGGTCATTGCTCGGTGGCGGCTGCGGCGGCGTCTCCGAGAGACGCACATCATAAGAGCCATGTGCGCGCACGTTGAATACGCCGCGATCGAACAACAGATAGCTGCCGATGACACCGTCTAAACGGCCGCCGACGGCTTTGTCGTCAAGCTTCAGCTGCAGGGCGGGCGAGTAGCGCGCTACCGGATACGTGAAGCGCATGACTTCGGCATCTGTGCGGACGTCGAGTGCGAACTGCGCGTGGAGCCCGTCGAATTCGTGGCGCGTGAGGTGAGCGAGTTGCCGCCACAGCTCGGGCAGGTCGACGTCTTGTGCCGGTGCGCTGACCAGCGCGCGCCAATCGGTGCTCTCGCGCAGATGACGTCCAATCACCTTCTCGACGCATCCGGCAGCATGACGGGTCTCAGTGCTGACGATTGGCAACGCGGCAGCGGCACCCTGGTCGAGCCATCGGCCGGGCAGGTTACCCGGGTGCGTAATGCCAACCTTGGCGCCCGCGCTGTTGGCGAGATAGACGAGGTGGGGTCGCATACAGAATTCGAGCCCCCACTCAGGCTCGCGGCACGTCCCACGTTCGAAGTGGCAACGATCGGGGCTGACGACGCAAAGGTCGCAGCGCGCCAGCGTCGAGAAGCAGCGATAGCAGTAGCCATCGCCGAAGCGCTTGGACGACTCGGCACCGCAGCTGGCACAAACGATGCGCCCGGTCCACTCGAGTCGCAGCCAGTTTCCTAGGTAGCGATCGATGTCGAGTTGCGCATCGCCAATCGTGAGCCGATAGCGCACCGGATCCCCCGCACGCTCGCCGAGTGCGCCGCGCATCTCGCCAATGACACCCGAAGCAATTGCAGTGGCGTCAGACATCCCCGCGCCTCGAGCGCGCCGTGACGAACGCAAGCA
The DNA here is from genome assembly GCA_003248125.1 of Gammaproteobacteria bacterium. GTDB lineage: Bacteria > Pseudomonadota > Gammaproteobacteria > Pseudomonadales > Azotimanducaceae > SZUA-521. The sequence goes on from QJXZ01000037.1 coordinate 45,972, forward strand.
ACGCACCCATTGCCAATCCCGACCAATGCGCCCCGTTTGCGATGCCGAGACCGATGAGTTCCGTGACGCCGGTCGACATCAGCACCAAGAGAGCAACGAATGTGAGCACGAAGCCGGGATGCAGGCGCCATTCGGGCCGCAGCGGTTCGGCGCGTGCTCGAACAACTACGAATCCGAACAAGCCATACACGACGCCGGATAGCCCGCCGAACAGCAACGAGCCGCCGATCACGTACTGAGCAACGTTGCTGACGGCACCGATTGTGGCTGCGAGGAACAAAAGCGGCCAGCCACCGAGCGCATGTTCGATACGTCGCCCGAACTCGACGAACAGTGCCACGTTGAACGCAAGGTGCACGAAGCCGAAATGCAGAAAGACCGGTGTCACCAGTCGCCAAATCTGGCCAGCCATTAGCGCCTCGGCGAGCGAGTGGCCAACGATGCCGCCCCGCTCTACCGACAGCTCGACGATTGTCATCCACGGCAGCACGGTGCCGAGTTGATCGTGATCGAGCGGCCACGTCACAGGCAGACAGACGACGGCGACTATCGCAACGGCCAATACGGCTGGATATCGAAGCACGGCACGCCAGTCGATATTGCCTACAGGTGCGGGCTCGGCGCGAAGCATTGCAGCGCCGCTCCGCCAACGGCTATACAGGTCGCGCACACGCTCTGCGTCGGCCTCCGTCAGCACCTCCACGACCTGGGCGCCGCGATCCTCGTAGATGCGGTGCCGAATGCGCGCGGCATACAGGTGAGCCGACAGTGGCGCGATGTTCTCGTCGACCGTGAGCGTCAGCGCCCGAACAGGCGCACTGCGGCGCATCGTGATCTGGTCCTGGTGTAGACTGACCTCACCCTAATTGTGGAGTGCCGAGCGATGCAAGCCGTCGACCAAGCTGTCATCGCGCAAGCGCGCGACTGGCTCGTCGCCGGTGCGCCGTGCTGGCTCGCGACTGTGGTTGCCACTTACGGCTCGTCACCGCGCCCCGTAGGATCGGTTTTCACCTGCAACCACACCGGCCAGTCGATGGGCTCTTTGTCCGGCGGGTGCGTGGAAGACGACCTCGTCGAAAAGCTCGCTGCCGGCTCGCTCGCATCGGACAAGGCCGAGTTCTACCGCTACGGCATCACCGAGGAAGAGACCGAACGGCTCGGCCTACCATGTGGTGGATATCTCGACATCGTCGTCGAACCGCTGCAATCGGAGATGCATCGAGCGCAACTCGATCAGATCGCGCGCCGCCTCGCCGCCCGGTTGGCGACACGACGCGAGGTGGATCTCGCCACCGGCGAGTCGTCGATCACCGACTCCGATGGCGGCAAGCCGACCCGCTTCGACGAAGCCAGGCAGTTGCTCGTCCAGGAATTCGGCCCACGCTACCGCCTATTCATCATCGGCGCAGGCATGGTGTCGCGATATCTCGCCGAGATGGCACAAGCACTCGACTACGCGGTGACGCTCTGCGATCCGCGCCAGGCCCTACTCGACGAATTCGCGGTCGATGGCGTAGAGCGCATCTGTGAGATGCCCGATGACGCAGTGCGTTTGCGCACGGATGCCAACACCGCGATCGTGGCGCTCACGCACGATCCTCGTATCGACGACATGGGGCTCATGGAGGCGCTAAAAGCTCATGCCTTCTATGTCGGCGCGATGGGCTCGAAACGCACGTCCGAAAGCCGACGCGAACGCCTGCTGCAACTCGACATCACCGACGCCGAGTTGGCGCGTCTGCACGCGCCCATCGGACTGCCGATCGGCAGCAAGACACCGCCCGAGATCGCGATTGCCATTCTCGCGGAAATCACCGCAGTGAAGAAGGCTTGCGAACGCGTGGCTCGCGAACATCTGGAGCGCCTCAACCGAGCAGCTTGACGTGGCCGCCGGTGCACTGATCCTCGCTGCCGGCTATTCGCACCGCTTTGGCAGCGACAAGCGAAGCTTCGTCATGCCCGATGGCAGATCGCTGCTTGCTGCGACCTTGGCGCCCTATCTCGAATCGTTCGCCAACGTCGCCGTGGTGGTGCGCGACTCCGACAGCACCATCGCCCAGCAATTGGCAAGCTTGGGCTCGCGCCGCAAACCCATAATCATTCCCACCGCGCGCGCGAGTGACGGTATGGCGGCCAGCCTCGGCGACGGCGTGCGCGCGCTGGCGGATTGGGAGTATGTCTTCATCGGCTTGGGCGACATGCCATTCGTGCGCGCCGAAACCCTACGTATGCTCGATGCCACGATGCGCAGCAGCCTCTGTGGCGCGAATTCAGGCGTCATCGTACAGCCGCGTTGTAACGACCAACGTGGGCACCCAGTGGGATTTTCCAGCCATTTTTTTTCGGAACTCATGTCGCTCGAGGGCGATCGCGGCGCCCAGGCCGTCATCGCGGCGCACGCCGGCGTGCTCGTCGAACTGCCGACCGACGACCGCGGCGTGCTGGAGGATGTCGATCAGCCGCCGGACTGATCGGCGAGGGTGCCACCGAGGCGGGAAGCCCAATCCAACTTGCTGCGGCAGGCTTCGTAGAAGCTGTGGTCGGTGGGATAAATCAGTCGCAGCGGGTGCGGATACTTACTGATGCGGACCGAGTCGCCTGCACGCACCGACACGTCTACTTGCGAGTCGCAGCTGAATTGCGGGTTGGGTGAACTCGTCCGTCCGATCACGACTTCGATCGTGCTCGTACCGCGCACCACCAACGGCCGCGAAGTGAGCGTGTGCGGAAACATCGGCACGATGACGATGGCGTCGAGATGCGGATGCATGATCGGCCCGCCGGCCGACAGTGCATACGCCGTCGAACCCGTCGGCGATGCGACAATCAGCCCGTCGGATCGCTGGCTATAGACGAACTGACCGTCGATCTTGAGATCGAATTCCATCATGCGCGACATGGTGCCCGGATGAACCACCACGTCGTTCAGCGCTGGCGAGCCGCCGAGCACGACACCGTCGCGGTGACCGCTCGCCTGCAACAAGAACCGGTCGTCAACGACGTAGTTACCCTCGAGCACAGGCGCCAAGCGCGATTCGATCTGCTCGGGTGAGATGTCGGCTAAGAATCCGAGCCCGCCGCGATTGATGCCGATCACGGCGACCTGGCTCGCTGCCAAATCGCGTGCTACACCGAGCAGGCTGCCATCACCGCCGACCACGATCACGAGATCGCAGTGCTCGCCCATGGCAGTACGGGCAATGCGCCGGCCGGCACCATCGAGCAAGGGCGCCGTGTCATCTTCGAGCAGCGGATCGATGCCACGGGCAACGAGGAAGTCGACCAGACTCACGACCGTGTCGACGATGCTGGGGCTACCGCGGCGAGCGACGATGCCCACCCGCTTGAACGCTGCCATGGTCTGATTCCGCACCACCAAGGGCCGAGTATACGCGCTTGAATTCATGCCTATTACCATTCACCCTCACCGGCTCGAATTGGGAGAGCGACATGAAGAGCGCGCTGGATTCCCGCCTATCGGAAGTGCTGAGCACCGCCAACAGCAAGCTCAAACGCGCGCCCGGCACCAGCCTCTGGGAAGCCATGCGGCAGGAAGCCGACTCCAAGGCGGCACACGAACCCATTCTCGGCAGCTACTTCCATGCCACGATCCTGAATCACAAGAGCTTCCGTTCTGCGCTGTCGTTTCGCCTGGCGAGCAAGATCGACACGCCGATGCTGCCGACGATGATGATTCGCGACGTCATCGAGGAAGCGATGGACGACGATCCGCACATCATCACATCGGCCGAGATCGACATTCTGGCCACATACAATCGCGACCCGGCGTGCGAAGACGTATCGACTCCGTTTTTGTTCTTCAAGGGTTTTCACGCCTTGCAGGCGCACCGTGTCGCGCACTGGCTTTGGCACCAAGACCGGCGCACGCTAGCGCGGTTCTTCCAGAATCAGATCAGTGCAAGCCTCGGTGTCGACATCCACCCCGCGGCGCGCATCGGCTCCGGCATCATGCTCGACCACGCGACCGGTATCGTGATTGGTGAAACCGCCGTGGTCGATGACGACGTATCGATCCTGCACTCGGTGACGCTCGGCGGCTCTGGCAAGGACAGCGGTGATCGACACCCCAAGATACGCCGCGGCGTGCTGCTCTCGGCCGGCTGCAAGGTCATCGGCAACATCGTTGTTGGCGAAGGCGCGAAGGTCGGTGCGGGCAGTGTGGTATTGCGCGACGTACCACCACACGTCACGGTCGCCGGCGTGCCCGCGCAAGTCGTCGGCCGACCAGTGGGCGAATCGCCGGCACTCGACATGGACGCCAGCATTTAGCGCGACGCCGATCGAACGACGCGCGCTCCGTCAGCGGTCGGTTTCGCCGCGCAGTAGTTGTTGCAGCCGCCGGTTGCGGCTCTGCTCGTGTCGTAGCAATCCCTTCAGGCGCTGGATCTCATCGCGGCAACTGCGAATCTGATCGAGGTAGATCTGTTGCTGTTGCTCGAGGTCGGAGCGGTACTTACGGGTGGTCGTCTCGAGCTGTTGACTGTGGTTACGAATGAGTTGCTGCAGGCTCACGCGCCCTTCATCCCCGAATGCCTCGTCGAGCTTTTGCTCTTTGGCCGCGCGCACCCCGGCGGCGGTCGCCGGAAACGCGACCTCCTCGGCCTTGGTGAGCTTCAGTCCGAGCCGATTGCGCCACACCGCGCGCTGCAGCACCTTGAGCGGATTGGCTTCGCCGTCGCCTTCCGGTTGCCAAAGATTGAGCGCGTGCCAAGACACCGAGCATTGGCTCTTCGAAGACAGTCTGATCGGCCCGAAGCCGAGGTCTGGGCCCGGCCCTGCATGCCGCACGAGATGCCGCAGCGGGACGCTGAAACTG
>QJXZ01000149.1 GCA_003248125.1 Gammaproteobacteria bacterium
TGCGTGGCGCGCACGGTTATCGCATCTACCGCAACATCTATCCGGACGATGGCGGACCGGCGCTGGGATTGCCGCTCGGCGAGGTTTTCACGCCGGATCGGGTCAGCTTCGAGGACCTTCTGGATCTCACGCCGCAGACGTTCTACTACACGGTGGTGGCGCTCGACGTCCACGGTGAAGAGCTAGCCACGCGCGCCTCGGTGCAAGCCGAGGTGGAGCGCGTAATCACCGCTGCACAAGCGGTCGACCGCGGCTTGGCCAACGCCACGGAAACGCTCGCAGTCGGCGACGAGCTCGCGTTGGATTTGCATCCACTCGGCACCGACTACCTCGGACGCGACATGCTGAGCCGCCTCATGCACGGTGCGCGGGTATCGCTGTTCATCGGCCTGGTCGCACCAACGCTGTTCGTTCTCCTTGGCATCTTGTACGGCAGCACCGCGGGCTTTCTCGCCGGGCGCATCGATCAACTGCTCATGCGGTTTGCGGACTTCGTGGTGGCGTTGCCGTTCCTGTTGTTCATGATCCTGTTCAAGATCGCGTTCGGCATCGGCCCCGGAGAAAGCGGGATCTTGCCCATGCTCGTGGCGCTGGTGATCCTGCAATGGCCCGCCGCCGCACGCCTGGTGCGGGGTCAGATCCTGCAGATCCGCGAAGAAGGCTATGTCAACGCCTCGCGGTTGCTGGGCGCGCGCACCGGCTACCTGGTGTTCCGCCACATGATTCCCAACACGCTGGGCGTAATTCTGGTGACCCTCACCTTCGCGGTACCCAGTGCGATTTTCACCGAAGCATTCTTATCGTTCATCGGCATGGGCGTGGCGCCACCGACGCCTTCGTGGGGCAGCATGTGCAACGAGGGCATCAAGACCATGCTCACGCATCCGCACGAGCTCATCTTCCCAGCGCTCTTCATTTCGGTGACCGTGCTCGCCTTCAACTTGCTCGGTGACGGGCTACGCGATGCGCTCGATGCGCGTATGAGGTCGCGAGAGTGAAATCACCGCTGCTTGCCGTCGACGATCTGCACGTCGAGTTCGATACCTACGGCGGCATCGTGCATGCCGTGCGTGGCGTCAGCTTCGCGGTGGCGCGCGGCGAAACGCTGGCCATCGTCGGCGAATCTGGCTGTGGCAAATCGGTATCGGTGCAGAGTTTCATGGGGCTCATCCCCATGCCACCCGGGCGCATCACGCGCGGCAGCGCGAAGCTCGACGGCCGCGACATCATTCGCAACAAGGTGATCGACGGTGAGGATGTACGCGGCGGCAGGATCGGCATGATCTTCCAGGATCCGATGACCTCGCTGAACCCCACCATGACGATCGGCGATCAAATCGCCGAAACGCTGATCGTGCACCGCAATTTCACCAAGAAGCAGGCACGCGCACGCGCGATGGAGCTGCTCGCCGCCAGTCGCATTCCGGAGCCCGCCAAGCGCGCCGTGCAGTATCCCTTCGAGTTCTCGGGCGGCATGCTGCAGCGGGCGATGATCGCGATGGCAATCGCCTGCGAACCCGCGCTCCTGATCGCGGATGAGCCGACCACTGCGCTCGACGTCACCATCCAAGCGCAGATCCTCGATCTCATGGAAGAGCTGCAGCGCGCCAACGGCATGGCAATCATTCTGATCACACACGACCTGGGTGTGGTTGCGCGCATGGCCGACCACGTGTCGGTGATGTACGCAGGACAGATCGTCGAGCGCGGCAGTGTCGACGACATCTTCTATCGCTCCGCGCATCCCTACACGCTCGGGCTGCGCGACGCGATGCCGATGGTCACGCCCGACGCACGTCATGAGCTGCGGCCGATCGATGGCTCGCCGCCCGATCTCTTCCACCCGCCGAAGGGCTGCGGGTACTACGCCCGCTGCCCGCATGCCATGCGGGTGTGCGAAGCGCAGAACCCCGAAGCCTTCCACGTCACAAACGATCACACGGCGCGTTGCTGGTTACACCACCCGGACGTGCCGGAAACGGTGCCGCGCCTCTTTCGCAGCGATAGCGGCCAGCGCGGCGGAGCAAACGCATGACGTTGGTCGAGACGCGTGCGCTCACCAAGCACTTCCCAATCGGCCGCGGGCAAGTGGTGCATGCCGTCGACGACGTCTCGATCGCCATCGACGAGCGCGAGATCCTAGGGCTAGTGGGTGAAAGCGGGTCCGGTAAGTCGACGCTCGGCAAGGCCATGCTCGGTCTACACGACAAAACCAGCGGCGAAGTCGTCTATCGCGGCGAGTCGCTGCCGGCCCGCTATGGTCCACAGGACTTCCAACGGCATGCGAAACGCATGCAAATGATCTTTCAGGATCCGTACTCGTCGCTGAACCCGCGCATGACCGTGGGCGAAATCATCGGCGAGGGGCTCAAGCTACATACCAAACTCCGCAGCAAGGAAATTCGTGACCGCGTGGCCGATTGGCTGAAACGAGTCGGCCTCGAGCCAGATCACATGTCGCGCTATCCGCACGAGTTTTCCGGCGGCCAACGACAGCGCATCGGTGTTGCCCGGGCCCTGATCCTGGAACCCGAGTTCGTGGTGTGCGACGAGCCGATCTCGGCGCTCGACGTCTCGGTGCAGGCACAAGTGGTGAACCTGCTGGACGAGCTGAAGCGCTCGATGGGACTCACGCTCCTGTTCATCGCCCACGACCTGTCGATGGTTCGCTACGTCTCCGATCGCATGGCGGTAATGTATTTGGGCTCGTTGGTGGAGGTCGGTCCCGCCAACGACGTGTACTTCGCACCGAAGCATCCCTATACCGAGCTTTTGGTGGGTTCCAATCCGGCACCCGACCCGGAGAGCGAACGCAAGCGCGTTTCCACCACCATCAAGGGCGAGATCCCTTCCCCCGTCAACGTGCCGGCCGGCTGCCGCTTCGCCAACCGCTGCCCGAAGGTCATGGACCGTTGCCGCAGCGAAACGCCTCAGCTGCTGCCACTCAAGGAAGAACGGACACGCCAGGTGGCGTGCCACTTGTTCGCGTGAAAATTGGGGACAGTTTACCTATTTCCAACTCACAGGTTCGTCGCCCAACTCGTGAGTTGGAAATAGGTAAACTGTCGCCAATTTTTCAGTGCGGCGGAATGAGACAGGAGTGAATCGATTCGTCGTTCGGCACTTGCCGGGCGAGCGTACGGATCGCGAGATCGGCCTCGTCGAGCGCAAAGTCGTGGGTGTGCATGCGCTCGAGCGGCACCTTGCCGGACTCGATCAAGCGAATCGCCTGTTTATAGCCGGATGACGTGACCCCGATTGCGCCCTGGATGTTGATCTCCTTCATGACGATGAGATCGGAGACGAAGTCGTCGACCGGCTTGAAGCCCTTCACGCCGGCCAGCACGACTTTGCCGCCGGGCCGCACCATGTTGAGCGCATCGCGCACCGGTCGTGTGGCATAGGACGTGACATCGACGACTACGTCGGCACCACGGCCATCAGTGATCTCGCGCACGCGCTGCACGGCATCCTCGTTGTCGACATCGATCGTGTGATCGGCGCCGAAGCCGCGCGCCAGTTCGAGCTTGCGGGTGTCCGCCGCTAGCCCTGTAACGATGATGGTTCCTGCCCCTGCCTCGCGCAGCGCAACGACGCTCGCGAGACCGCGCTGTCCAGGACCTAGCACGACCACCGTATCGCCGACCTGCGTGCCGGGCATCTCGACCGCCCAGCGAAAGCCAGCCCCCAGCGGGTTGAAGATCACGGCCAACGAGGCGGGCAGATCGGCACTCATGCGATGCACCACCGAGTTCGGATGCAAGTACATGTACTGCGCATAGCCGCCCCACAGACCGGGTGCTTCGGTGGTGGGGATGTACGAGTAGATCTTGCGCTCGCGGCACAGGTGGTAGCTGCCCTGCAGACAAGGATCGCAATGCCTGCACGAGATCATGGTCTCGACCGCCACCCGATCACCGACGTCCACGCCCCACCGCGCGGCAGCCCGATCACCGATCTTGGCGATGCGGCCGAGCGGCTCGTGACCCGGCACGACCGGCACCGGTGTGCGCAGCAACCCTTCGTACTGCTCGTAATCGCTGCCGCAGATGCCGCAGGCCTCGAGCGCGAGTAACGCCGAATCGGCGTCGATCTCGGGGATCGGCAACTCCTTGGGCTCGAGCGTGCGCGGCGCAGTCTGCACCATCGCAAAGCTCTTCTTCGGCAACGCACTCATGGCGGCAGTGTAGCGCGATCGCGAGCGAGCCACTTCTCGGCCATGCGCAGCATCGACCGCTCAACGGTCACGGACGCCAAATCCGCGATCGGCACCCAGGCAAGGTCGTGCGATTCATTGCCCACCACGAAGGCCTCGCTGTCGGTCACGGTGAACGCAAAGCGAAGATCGAAGTGCAAATGCTCAGGCTCCGCCTTACGCGCCGGGATCACGTGAATGTCGATATCGAAGAGCTCGGTCGAGAGGGGCCGGATCGCCAGACCCGACTCCTCCTCACCCTCTCGCTGCGCGACGGCGAGCACGTCGGTATCGCCATCGGCATGGCCGCCGAGCTGAAACCAGCCGCCGAGCTTGAGGTGGTGTGTCAGCAGCACCTTGTCACCGGTGCAGCTCACCAGCCATGCCGAGCCCGTGATGTGGCCGGGCGCGAAACAGTCGCGGTGGAAACAGCGCGGTGCTCTCGCGAGGAGCGTGATGAAACGTTCGGCGACCTCGCACTCGTTGGGATGCCGAGCTACGTACTCGGTGAGCCGGTCCGGGAGTTTGCCGCGCAACACGATTCCCAAAAAAAGAAGGGGCGCCACAGCGCCCCTCGATCTTCGCTTCTCCTGCGGCCTACATCTCGCCGAAGTTGTAGCGCACCGATGCGCCCCAAATTCGGGGTTCGGTCAAGAAGTAGTTGCGGAAGAAACCAGACGTATCGGAGGTC
>QJXZ01000349.1 GCA_003248125.1 Gammaproteobacteria bacterium
GCATGATCGCCAACGATGTTGATGAGAGGTGTGCCCGCACGCCGTGCGTTGTGCAGATTGGCTATGCCGTTTCCCAATCCCGCGCCGAGGTGTAACAACGTCGCCGCCGGCCGGCCGACCATTCGCCCATAGCCATCTGCAGCACCGGTGCAAACGCCTTCGAACAGGCACAACACAGGGCGCATACCATCCACTTCGTCGATGGCCTGCACCATGTGCATCTCGGACGTACCAGGATTCGCAAAGCAGACGCCGACGCCACCATTCACCAACGCTCTGACCATGCTCTCGGCGCCGTTCATGACTGTTCTTCCTCCTCGCTTGCCACCAACTTGGCGAGTCGCGGCGCCACGAAACGCCCAACGACCCACCAACTGCCCACCAACACCACGATGCCCCAGCCACCCATGTAGTCCAGCACGAATGCTGGCCAGAGGAACGCCAGCAATCCATTGAGGAACGACTGGGATGCAAAGCGAAATACCATCTCCAGCGCCTGTTGACCGAGAAAGGTCACGACGTCATCACTCCCGACCGCATCCGCTACCACCATGCGAATCTCGAGCACGATGAAAGTGATGACGTAACCTAGGCCGTACCAGCCTCCGCCGCGCAGCATCCAAAGGCGAATTGCACGTTCGCGTGCGATCACGCCGACCTGCTTCGGATCCCGCATGACCCGGCGACCGGTCGCCTCCAGCGACGCAAGCCGCCTTCTAAGCCACCCGGGCTTCTTCTCGCTCACCGCCGTGGCGGCGGCCCGAACAGGCTGCCCATGGGTGCCAGTGCCGACATGTCGATGTCGAGCAGGGACGGCCCGTGATGCGCGGCGCTGCGCTCGAGTGCCGCCTCGAATGCATCGGCACCAATCACCCGTTCCGCACGAACGCCCATGCCGTCGGCCACCTTGACGAAGTCGGGCGTGTGCAAGTCGACGCCCGTATTGCGCCCTTCGAAGCGCATGCGCTGGATCATCCGCAGCACGCCATAGCCGCCGTCGTTGAACAGACAAACCACAATCGGCAACTCGTACTGCGCCGCAGTCGCGAGCTCGGCGATCGACAACATGAACCCACCGTCGCCCTGGATCACAACAGTCGGCGCGTTAGTGGCAACGGCGGCGCCAATGGCGAGGGGCAATCCCGGCCCGATCGCCGCCGACGTGGTGTTGAGCGACGTGCGTGGCGCGAGAATCGGCAGCAGGCGATTGGCCCAAACGTATGCGGGCACCGTGGCGTCGCGCACGATTCGCCCGTTGGCCGGCAGAATCGACCGAATCGCGTCCATGATGCGCTCATGGTCCGGGCCCATTTGCTTGCGTATGGCTGCATGCGCGGCGATGCGACGCGCTTGCGCGTCGTGCAGAAACTCGGGGTCGCCAGGCTCCGCGTTCATGGATGCGTTCAGTGCGGCGAGCGTGGCGCGCGCATCGGCAACGATGCCTACTGTCGCAGGGTAGTTGCGCGACACGACACCGGGGTCGACGTCGATGTGCAACAGCTTGGCACCCATCGGCAATGTCCAATTGCCGGTGGTGTTGCCCTGGAAGCGTGTGCCGACCGCAATCACGAGGTCGGCATTCGAAATGACGTCGCGCAGCTCGGCGGCGGTGGTGAGCGGTCCCATTGCCAGCGGATGATCCTCCGGAATCGCACCACGGCCATTACCGGACGTAAAGACCGGCGCGGCGAGCGCCTCCGCCAACGCCTGCAGCTCCGCAGAAGCATTGCCCGCGATCACACCGCCGCCGGCCCAAATCACGCGGCGTTTCGAATCGACGACGAGCTCGGTGGCGGCCACAACCTCTGCTTGGGACGGCGCGCGCGGTTTGGAGTGGCGTGACGACGCCACCGCCCCATTCACAGTCGCGTACTGCAAATCGACAGGAATTTCGACCGCACCCGGCTGTGGTCGACCACTGGTCACATCGGTACCCACGCGGTCGACGACGTCCGCGATTTCGGCGGCGAAGCGCACCTGTTCTGCGCGGCGCGTCACGGTACGCAGCATCTCGAGCTGCCGCTCGGCCTCATGCAAGAAACCTTTGCCTTTGCCGAGATATTGCGTTTCCACTTGGCCGGTCAACATCAGCACGGGCGAGGACGCAAACTGGGCTTCGAAGAGGCCCGGCACCGCATTGCAGGCACCAGGTCCGGTCGACGTGATGGCCACACCCAATCTGCCGCTGGCCCGCGCGTATCCGTCCGCCGCATGCAATGCAGCCTGCTCGTGGCGAACGTCGATCGTCTTGATCGTGCCGTCGCGCAAGATGGCGTCGTAGATGGGAATGTTGTGCACACTGACGATGCCGAAGACGTGCTCGACACCCAGCGCACGCAATGCGTCACATGCGAGATCACCGCCCGTCTTCATGCCGCCTCCCCTTCTTCTTCCTTCTGCCGACGCGCAAGCGCCAGAACGATCCCCTGATGACGCTCGCGCGTGAGGTCGTAGTGACCGTAGCACCACACACACACCACGGCGAAGCCCGCTACGATGGGCCCATACAACACACCTAGCGTCGTAATCGTCTCTGCAGGAACATCCGCCGCACTCTGAATGTGTGCGCCGCGCGGCCACGAGATGAGATCGAGCGCGATGCCGGCAATGATGTTACCGAACCCGGTCGTACATTTATTCGCGAACGACGACGCCGCGAAGAATATGCCCTCCTGCCGCTTGCCGCTCTTCAGCTCCTGCTCATCGGCAATGTCTGCCACCATCGAGCCAAACGTCACGAGTGCCTGTACAACACCGGCACCCTGCACGAATTTGATGACGACCAGCGTCCACAACAGTTCGGGCGTGCCGTTGTCCGGGAATAGGTCGTAGATGCGCAGCACCACAGGCACGATTTGACATGCCGACCACCACGCGGTGCCCCACACCACGGGCGCCTTCTTGTCGAACCAGCGGTTGAGCCGGCGCGTGAACAATGCCCCGATCATGACGCCGACCGGACTCGCAACGAAAAAGTACATGAGGTCGGAAGATCGCAGTTCCCAGAAGAAGGTGTTCATGTACAGGCCGAGCGCGCCGTCCACACCCACCATGAGAAACACCACCAGAATGCCAATGAACATCCATCGGAACGATCGATTGCGCAGTGCATCGACGGTCTCGCCCATCATGCGGATGAGCGCGTCCCAAGGATTCAATCGTTGCACCGGCCCCTTCGGCTGACGCAAGCGCGGTACCTCTCGCTGAGTGACCATGGCAGAGACCAGCATGACGACGGCCATCAGCACCGACAGCGTCAATGCGAACGGTGCATATGCGTCGACATTGAATTGGCCCTGGGGATACTGTGCCGTGCTCGCGAAGAACAGGCCGAATCCGATCAGCACCACACCGAGCCCACCCAACGTGCTCAGGAACTGTCGAAAGCCGACGATGGTCGTGCGTTCCTCGAAATCGTCCGACAGCTCCGCACCAAGGGCTGTGTGCGGCACGTGGAAGAGTGTCATCGCACCACGAGTCAGCACGGCGAACGTGAGCAGCCAGAAGAACAGCGGCCAATCACCCGCCACGGGTGGTGCGAATAGCAGGTAGAACCCCATCGCCATCGGCAATATCGCCGTGTACATGAACGGATGCCGACGACCGAGCTTCGACCGCCAGTTGTCCGACAACGACCCGGCCAGCGGGTCGGTGACGGCATCGAACACCAGCGCAATCCCGACGGCCATGCCGGCCAAGGTGCCGGGTAATCCCAACACCTGGTTGTAATAGAACATTAGAAATATACCGAACGCGCCATTCTTCAGCCCCTCGGCGGCCTGGCCCAGTCCGTAGCAGAATTTGGTCGCGAAGGAGAGCGGTGCGCGTGTCGGCATTCGTCTACTTGCATTCGATGCGAGCGCTGATCATGCAGGGCACCACCGCGGGAGGCAATCGGATCATGAGGCGGCCGGCGCTGGCGCAAGCAACAGCGCGATGGACTTTCGTCACTCCTACCGAGCATCTACCATCGCGGCGTCCACCGAGGAGCATCCAACTTGACTACGGCCTTCATCTGCCCACGGCGCGTGGTGGAACCCGCCTGGATCGACTACAACGGCCATATGAACATGGCCTATTACAACCTGGTGTTCGATCAAGCCCTCGACGCCGTCTTCGATCACCTTGGCATCGGCGCCGAGTACGTGAGAACGCGGGGTGGCTCGTTCTTCACGGTGGAGATTCACGTGCACTATCTCGACGAACTTGCACTCGGCGATCCGATCAGCGTCGGCTTTCAGTTGCTCGACTGGGACGACAAGCGCTTGCATTTCTTCGCCGAGATGCATCACGGCACCGAAGGATTTCTTGCCGCCACCTCGGAGCAGCTCTTGCTGCACGTCGACATGGCGTCGCGCAAGGCCGCACCTTTTCCAGCAGACGTCGCGAGCAACGTCGATGCGCTGATGCGTGCGCACCACGATCTACCGCGTTCCGAACGAGTCGGGCACGTGATTGGGATTCCGCCGGAAAAGTCGCGCGCAAGACGCCGCGCGTGAACGGATGGTCGTCAACCACGCGTCTTCGAGTTCGCACACGGCGTCACGAAGTCAAAATAGATTTCGTGTCGACGGCCAAACCCTTCGCACTTCGAGCCACTTCGTCCGGCGCTAGGCGCGCGATCGGATCCCCGGTCTTTCACACCATCTGCGGCACTGCACCACCGCAGCTCGATCTCGACCGTGTCGCGCAAACTGCACGACGCCGTTTACCTTCTAGAGACGACAGCCGGCGAGCAGGTTCGACAACCATGATGCCCTCCACTTCTCTTCTACATCACGATAGTGCTGGGGCACCGCGACTACCATCGTCGCCGCGATGACGCGCCAAGAGTTCATCCGTGACCTCGGCCACGCTCGGGCGGTAGCCGGTATTCACCTCAATCGTCGGGACCGACAACCGCGGCGGGTCATAGTGCGCAATCAGCGCATCGGCTTTGCGCAGATCATCACCATGGAAGCGTCTGCGCCTCGGGTCCGAAGCCGACCGCGCCACGAATCGCGCACGGGCGACTTCCGCTTTGACGTTGCAGACGACGATCCGCATCCGGCAGATGTCCTTGAGCGGCTCGAGCTTCGGCGCCCACAGACGATGTTGGAAGGCCGCCTCGGCCACGATGGTGATGCCGCTTCGCAATAGCAACTCGACAGCTGCAAAGAACGTCTCGTTGACGACCCCAATCTCCTCAGGATCGAGCGCGTCATGCTGACTCGCAAGCGTGTTGACATAGCCTTCTTTGAACTCGTCGCGCGACAGCACGGGGCAAGCGATCGATTGACCCAGCACGTGTGCAAACGTCGTCTTGCCTGCACCCGGCCGGCCGGTCACGACGATCAACAGCGGCTGGATCATGGGGCGGGCCACACCGTTTCAGTTGGCGGAGCTGCCGGTCACTTCGATGATGCGATGGCCATGGTGGGTTCGACCGAATTCATCGATCGCGCGCACTGACATAGTGTGGGTGCCCATGCCGAGATCATCCGGGAGGTCGGCGCTCCACAAGTGCGTGGACGGAATTGCATTCACCGTCGACTTCTTCGTCTCGGTATTGCGTAAGAAAAGCTCGTTCGTGTGGGGGTCTGCGCGGAACGTTCGCTGCATCGGCGCGTAGGGCCGGTCATCGATCGCGAACTCGACCTTGGACTTCGGGCCGCCATCGAACAAGTTGACGATCACCTCGGCGGCCGCCACTTCGTCTATCGATAGGCGACCGTCGAACAGAACGCCCATACGATAGTCGCGCAGACCATCGATGCGGAGACCCGCATGCGCGACGTCGAACAATATGCGCATCTGATAATCAGCATCGAAACTCGCCGCCTGATAGCGGATGCTCAATTGCGTGTCGTCCACCGAGAGTACGTGGTAGCCGTTCGGCGTGCCATCGCGCTGCTCCGTCACGGGCACGCCCCGTTCGTCGAACGGCCCACTCCACCATGAGCCCGACACGGTCGCCAACACGTGGTGATGGAATTGTCCGGGTCCCATGAAGCCCTCCTCCTTCCCGAAGTAGTGGTGTTCGGTGGTGTGCGTGTGACCGGCGACCGCATACAGGTTCGGTCGACCCGACAAAAGCTGCATCAGCTCGCGTCGGCTGCCGGGATTTGGGCCAACTACTGCGGCAGGTGCCGCGAACGTCGCGAGCGGTATGTGCATGGCGAGGAACACGAGCTTGTCCTTCGGCACGAACTCAAGCTCGTTTTCGAGCCATTGCAGCTGTCGTTCGGTGAGCTTCGCCTCGTAGCCACCGTTACCACGCACATCGCCGGGATCGCTTTCACCGTTACCTTTGTAGTAGACGTTGTCGAGCACGACGAACAACGCATTGCCGTACTCGAAGGCGTAGTACGTTGGCCCGAAGATCCGCTTGAATGTCTCGAGCGAGTAACGATCGTCGGGGGCGTCGAGGTTGAGCTCATGATTGCCGGGAACGTTGTACCAAGGGATACCGATCTCGCCGATCACACTATTGAAGCGCGGGAACAACGACAGGTCGTCGTACAAGATATCGCCCATCGTCATACCGAACTTGGCGCCCGTGCCAATTAGCCCGTTAACCACGTCGTCGCGAATGTAGTCGATCTCGGCGTCGGTCTGCGGCTGAGTATCCGCCATCAGAATGGCGTCGAACCGGATCGGCTCCTGCTGCCGCGTCAGCGCGAAGTCCACCGACGCCGGCAATTCGCCGGTCGGCTCGACGCCACGATATCGCAGCGCGATCGGCGTACCAGCCGGCTGATGGATGTAGTAGAAGCACGGTAGGTGATGGCGATCGACCGGAGTGGCATAACCCGCGGGTTTGGTGATGAAGATGATCGTTTCGTCGTCTACGGCGAGCGAATAGGCACCCGCCTCATCCGTGCGCACCACATCGAGACCGTTCGAGACGCGTACGCCGGCCACACCGGGCTCGCCGTCGTCGCGTATACCATCACGGTTCAAGTCCTCGAAGACGACGCCTTTGGCGAGCGCCGCCGCCAACAGCATCGTCTCTAGCATTGAGATTTCTCAGTAGCCTTCGAGTTCGCCGTACCGATTACGGTGGAAATTGACATCACCGAAGATCTGCTCGGCAACCGCGGCGCGCTTCATGAAGAAGCCGATGTCGAACTCGTCGGTCATACCAATGCCGCCATGCATCTGAATGCCCTCACGGGACACTCGTGTGAACGTCTCGCCGACCTTGGTCTTGGCGAGGCTCGCGAGCTTCGCGACTTCGGCACCATCACGTCCTTCGTCGAGCGCAGTTAGCGCTTCGAGCACTACCGACTTCGACAGCTCCACCTCGCAGAACATGTCTGCCGCACGATGCTTGAGCGCCTGGAACGAACCGATCTTCACGCCGAATTGCTCACGCTCTTTCAAATACTGCACCGTACGTTCGAAGCACTCCTGCAACGAACCGAGCATCTCCGCCGAGAGACCGATCCGGGCGATGTCGAGCACGCGGTCGAGCACGTCAGCACCGCGATCGACTTGCCCGATCACGTCGCCGCGACCGACCTGCACGTCCTTGAGCTGCACGTTGGCGGCATTACGGCTGTCCACCATCTTGGTACGGGTGACTTTCACTCCATCGGATTCGCGGTCTACCAGGAACAAGGTAATGCCGTCACGGTCCCGCTTCCGACCAGACGTACGCGCAGCGACGATGAGCTTGTCCGCCACATGACCGTCGAGCACGAATGTCTTTTTGCCCTTCAACGTCCAGCCACCGCCGGCCGGCGTCGCCTTCGTGCCGATCACGTATGGTGCGTGGCGGTTACCTTCTTCGAGCGCCAATGCCATCAACAGCTCGCCGCTCGCGATTTTTGGCAGCAATTCGCTTTTCTGTTCGTCGCTGCCGCCTTCGTTGACCGCAGTACCGCCCACCCAAACGGTGGCGAACAACGGACTCGCTGCCAGCGTACGCCCCGTCTCTTCGGTGACCACACCGAGTCCCTTGTACCCGAACGCGAGGCCGCCGTGCTCCTCTGGGAATGGGATACCGCCCCAACCGAGCTCGATCATGCTCGCCCACGTGTCACGATCGAACCCTTCCTTGCTGTTCGAATCGCGCAGCTTCCGCAGCTGCGCGATGGGCGCGTTGTTGACACAGAAGTCCTTGGCAGTGTCTTTGAGCATGACCTGCTCTTCATTGAGAATCATCGGCATGACTTGCCCCTTACTCCTTTCGTTAGTTAGTCGGGTAATCCGAGAACACGTTTGGCAATGATGTTGAGCTGCACCTCCGAGGTGCCGCCGGCGATCGTACTCGCCTTGCCGCGCAGCCATACGCGCGTGGCGGTCTTTTCTTCGGGTCGAAACGCACGCCCTTCCCAGCCGAGTCCTTGGCTGCCCATCATCGACAACGTCAGTTCGGCCCGCTGCTTGCCGAGCTCGGAAGCGTAGTACTTGAACATAGAGGTGGCGAAGGTGGGCGTGCCGCCGCCTTGTTCCTCGCGGCTGCGGCGCTGTGTCAGCGCGAATGCGCGGCCATTCATCTCCAGATCGGTGACGTGCGCACGCGCCATTGGATCGGCGATTTGGCCGCGCTTGGCACCTACATAGCGCCGCGCAAGATCGGGTAGCGATGCCGTGCCGACTTGTGCACGCGGGCCGCCCAAGCCGCTGATCGATGACCGTTCGTGCTGCAAGAGCCGCTTGGCGATGGTCCAACCGCGGTTTTCCCGGCCGACCAACTCGGTCTTCGGCACACGCACGTCGTCGAAGAAACATTCGCAAAACGGCGACTGGCCACTGATCAGCAAGATCGGCTTCACCGTGACGCCCGGCTGGTCCATCGGGAACAGCAGGAAGCTGATGCCCTCGTGCTTGGGCACGCTGGGATTGGTGCGTACCAGACAGAAAATCCAATCGGCATACTGGGCGCCGGACGTCCAGATCTTCGAACCGGTGACGCGGTAGAAGTCGCCATCGTCGACCGCCCGGGTCTTGAGACT
>QJXZ01000275.1 GCA_003248125.1 Gammaproteobacteria bacterium
GCCCGGCAACCGCCGCCGCAACTGCGTCGCGGTCGTCTGGCACGCCGAGTAACTCCAGTAACCCCCTGGTGTTGTGGGGAAATCCCGAATGCAGATAAACGATGCCGTCGCGTGCCGGGTAGAAGCCGGCCGCCGCGGTGCGTTGCTCGGGGGCGAGCCGGGCTGCGGGCGCGCGCGTGGGGTCCTCGAAGCGCTGCAATGCAAAGCTCAGGAGCGAGGCTTCCGCCTGCCGGCCACCGACGGTGACCGCCGGTCGATGGCCGGCACGGGCCGCGACTATGTCAGCCGCGGTCTCGGCCCCGGCCCGCAATGCCGCGCAGGCTGCAAGGCCGGCTTGGAACCGGGTGGTCAAGGACGGGATGAGCCCTTCCCGGCTCGCGGCCACCGCGTCTTCGAGGTCGAATGCCATGGTGACGAGTCTACTCAGGCCGCCCCTGGGCTGGGAGACGTGTCGGTCAGTAACACCTTGAAACTTTTTTTCACAATCGACTGAGGGGTTCTACGTATGGATCGTCTCATAGGCGTTCGGCTGCAGGGGGCTGCGGCTGAGAAATCTCGAAATTAGCTAATTCGGGGGAGATTCCAATATGTTTCGAATGAAGCCCATTTCGGTCGCTGTCCATGCGGCCGTCGGCATGGCCGCCGCGGCGGCTTCGCTGCCGGCACTGGCATCGTCCGATGATGAGATGGTCGAGGAGATCGTCGTTACCGGTTCGCGCCTCGCGCGCTCGAACACGGTGACTTCGAGCCCCGTCGCCCAACTCGATTCCGAGGCGATCGAGCTGTCGGGCGTGACCCGCATCGAGGACGCGTTGTTGCAGATGCCGCAGGTGTTCCTGGATCAGGACTCCGGCCAGGCGATCGAATCCGAGGGCACGGCGACGATGCAATTGCGCAACCTCGGCGTCAGCCGGACCTTGGTATTGGTCGACGGCAAGCGCTTGCCGATCAACTCGCCAATCTCGGACGAGTCCGGCCCAGACCTCAACTTCATCCCGGCCGCGCTGGTCGAGCGCGTCGACATCCTGACGGGTGGCGCTTCGGCAGCATATGGTTCGGATGCCGTCGCTGGCGTCGTGAACTTCATCATGAAGGACGACTTCGAGGGCGTGAAGCTCGACTATCAACTCAGTGGCTACCGACACGAGAACAACGGCCGCATCACGGCGCTTCGTTCTGCCGAGCACCCGGCCAATTTCCCGTATGCAACGGGCACGGCGACCGACGGCGATACCTACGACATGACCTTCATGGTCGGCGGCAACATCAATGACGGCCGCGGCAACATCACCGCATACGCGACGTATCGTGACATCGATGCCGTCACCCAGGCGGAACGCGACTACAGCGCGTGCGCATTGGATGACGGCAGGAGTGCATGCGGTGGCTCGGCGACGAGCGCGTTCGGGACCTTCTTTGCCAACGATGCGTTCAACGTGGTCGGGAATGAGTTCCTAGAGTTCGATGACGCCACGCGCTACAACTTCGCGCCACCGAGCTACTACCAGCGACCGGATGAGCGCTACACGCTGGGTGCGTTCGCACACTACGACGTCACCGATCAGGTAACGGTGTTCACGCAGTTGATGTTCATGGATGACCGCACCATCGCGCAGTTCGCGCCGGCCGGTTTCTTCTTCGACTATGGCGTCGACATCTACTGCAATGAGAACCCGTACCTGTCTGCGCAGCAGATCGACGCACTCGATTGCGCCAGCGAAGCCGATGACATCGTGAATTCGGTTTACATCGGCCGCCGCAACGTCGAGGGTGGGCCTCGCTTCGGCGACCTTCGGCACACGACCTTCCGCGGTGTGTTCGGTGTCAAAGGCGACATCAACGAAACCTGGAACTACGAGGTCTCGTATCAATATGCCGAAGTGGACATGCGCAACTACAACGGCAACTACTTGGACACGGCGAAGATCGGTCTCGCACTGGATCCTGTGCTCAGCGATCCGCTGGACCCCAATTCCGAGGTGGTTTGCCGCGTCGCGTTGACAGACCCGGGCACGGACTGTGTGCCTTGGAATATCTGGCAACAGGGCGGCGTCACCCCAGAGGCGACCGCATATCTCAGCCTGCCTTACTTCGAACGTGGGACGACGGATCAAACCGTATTCACCGCGTTTGCACGCGGCAATCTCGGCGATTACGGGCTGCAGTTGCCCTGGGCAGATGATGGTGTCGACGTGGTCGTCGGTTACGAGAAGCGCCAGGAGAACCTGGTCTACACACCCGACGCTGCCGCACAGGCGGGTGCAATCGGCGGCTTGGCCGCGGCTCGTGTGCCGGTCGACGGTGGCTACAAGGTCGACGACTACTTCTTCGAGGCGAGTGTTCCGCTCGTGCAGGGCAGAAACTTGGTGCAAGACCTGGCTCTCGAGTTCGGCTACCGCTATTCGGACTACGACACGGGTGCGAGCACGGATACCTACAAGATCGCGACCTCTTGGTCGATCAACGACCAGGTGATGCTGCGCGGTAGCTTCCAGCGCGCGGTGCGCGCAGGCAACATCGTCGAACTGTTCCAGCCGGTCAATGGTAGTCTGTTCGACCTCTCAGACGATCCCTGCGCTGACGTCGTGCTCGTTGGTGGCGCCAGCGGCTCCGGCGTTAGTGGCCAGGGCTTTACGTTCGACGAGTGCGCGCGTAGTGGCGTAACACTTGCGTCGTGGGACGCGGGTGGTCCGTTGAGTTCGCCGGCCGAGCAATACAACACCGTCACGGGCGGCAGTGCCGACATCAAGCCGGAAGAGTCGGATACGTACTCGGGCGGTATCGTACTACAGCCGGACTTCCTCGAAGGACTGACGGTCGCTGTTGACTACTACGACATCGAGGTCAAGGACGCGATTTTCCAAATCAACCCGGAAACAACGTTGGGTGAATGCATCGCGAACAACGAATTCTGCGACAAGGTACACCGCAACCCCAATTTGGGTGGTGTCGGCCAAGCGCGGGATACGTTGTGGCTGGGTAATGCCAGCCCAACGAACGGCATCGATGCGTTCTACGAGAACATCGGCTTCTTCCGTGTGAAGGGCATCGATGTGGAAGCAAGCTATCGGTTCGATGTTGGCGGCTTCGGTTCGGTTGCTCTGACCAATGTGCTTGGCTACATCGATTCCTGGGAGCAAGAGGAGTATCCAGGCGCCGGTGCTGAATCTTGTGAAGGCGTGTACGCTGGTTCGTGCGGCACACCGACACCGGAATACCGGAATCGCTTCACGGCCGCTTGGACTACGCCGTGGAACGTCGTGGCTCAATTGACCTGGCGTCACGTGAGCGATGTCGATCAGATCGAGAGCAACAGCCCGGTAGATATCGATGCGCTCGACTATGTCGACCTGGCCGCGTACTGGACCGCGACCGATTGGGTGACGGTGCGAGCAGGTATCAACAACCTGTTCGACATCGATCCGCCGATCGTCGACAACGGCGTGAGTGCGCGTAACAACGGCAACACCTATCCGGGTGGCTACGACCACCTCGGTCAATACTGGTTCCTGGGTGCGTCGGTGCAGTTCTAACGAAGCTTCGCGGGCGATCTAATGATCGCCCGCACTCTACCTTCGAGGCCGGCATTCGCCGGCCTCTCTTTTTTCCGGAGCAGGTAACATCGCGCCAAGGAGTATCCATGGCATCGACTTCCGGACTCTCTTTGCAGCGCGCCTTCGAATGGCTGAAGGCGGGTGACCTCGACCGCGCGGCGCGCGCGTGCGACGAGTTGCTGAAGAGCGCACCCGGACATCCGGCCGTGTTGCATCTGAAGGGTGTGACGGCGTGGCAGCGCGGCGATGTCGCGACCGCCGAACAGTCCTTCCGTAGTAGCCTTGATCGGTCGCCTGAGCAGCCCGGCGTGCTGCTCGATCTCGCCAAGTTGCTGCGCAGCCAAGGTCGCGATCAAGAGGCCGAAGCGCCGCTACGCGAGGCGTTGTGTATGGATCCGGCGCTACACGGCGCCAGGCATCAGCTCGCGTTATTGCTGTTTGCGGCCGGTCGGCGGGACGAGGCACGCGGCTACGCGCGTGAGCTGGTCGAACAGGTACCCGCGAATTCGAGTGGTTGGGAACTGCTGGCTGCCATCGAGCAACAACGCGGCGACGTGGCGGCTGCAGTCGCGGCGTGTCGCGCCGGCATTGCGCAAGCGCCGCAGGCGGCACGGTTGCACTATTCACTCGGTCAGCTTCTTCGTCAGGACGCCGAGTTCACCGAGGCGGTCAACGCCTATGGGGCCGCGCGTCGGCTCGGGTTCCGAGCGCCCGACCTCTTTCAAAATTTGGGCGAGGCGCAGTTCGAAGCGGGATATGTCGATCAAGCGTTTGCCACGTTCACGGCGGGTGTAGCCGCCTATCCGGACCATGCCGGTCTGCATCGGCTGCGGGCGCGGTTTCATTGGGAATCCGGCGCGCCCGGCGACCCCGTGGACGCGCTACGAAGTGCGGCGCATCGGTTTCCCGATCGGGCAGCACTCTGGCAGGTACTCATCGATCTGCTCAATCGGCTCGAGCGTTCCGACGAGGGCCGCGCAGAGCTCGAGGCAGCGCGCCGGCAGGGCTGCCCATGGAGCCCGGAGCTCGAGCTCTTGGAGGCGATGGCCGCTGCGAAGGCGGGTGATGCACGTGCGGCGACCGACAAGTTCGACTCGTTGGTGCAGGCGCATCCGGATCGGGCCGGCTTCAAGCTGACGTTTGCCGAGCACTTGCTCACAAGCGGTGATCCCGCACGTGCCGAGCAGCTGTGTGCGGCTGTCCTCGATGCCAACGAATTCGATCAATTGGCGTGGGCGCTACGCGGTACGGCGTGGCACCTGTTGTCCGATCCGCGTGAGGCTTGGTTGCTCGACTACGAGCGTATGACTACGAGCGTATGGTAGTGCCGGTGCGGGTGCCGCCGCCCAGCGGCACGTCGAGCGATGCGTTCTTCAAGGAACT
>QJXZ01000083.1 GCA_003248125.1 Gammaproteobacteria bacterium
GGAGATGGTGATGCCGGGCGACAACGTCAACATGGTGGTGACGCTGATCAGCCCGATTGCCATGGACGAGCAGGTCCGCTTTGCGATCCGCGAAGGCGGCCGCACGGTCGGTTCCGGCGTCGTCACCAAGGTGATCGAATAGCACGGCTCGTGGGAGCGGGTTTGCCGCGATTCGAAACAGCCAGCTGATTGATGGGAGGGGGCGTGGCCGCGATTGGCGGCGCGCCGCTCCCTCGAATCGGTTCGTTTGACAGTCAAAATCGAGGTCTTTAGAATTCGCCCTCCTTTTTTCAGGGGTTGGTGGATTCTGCCCTCAAAACAAAGGGTTGGAGCCACCTAAGTCGTGCAGAGCCAGCGCATTCGAATTCGCCTCAAGGCGTTTGACCATCGATTGATCGATGTGTCGACGCAAGAAATCGTCGAAACCGCCAAGCGGACCGGCGCGCAGGTGCGTGGTCCGATTCCGCTGCCCTCGAAAAAGGAACGATTTACCGTGTTGATCTCGCCGCATGTGAACAAGGATGCCCGCGATCAGTACGAGATTCGCACCCACAAGCGGCTGCTCGACATCGTCGAACCGACCGAGAAGACCGTGGATGCGCTCATGCGACTCGATCTTGCAGCCGGTGTCGAGGTACAGATCAGTCTGAATTGATTGACCGAGTGCCGCCGAGCGGCGGCACCCACCAGGACCCCGATAGGGGGTCAACGATGAAACCAGAAACCGTTCGTTTGGCGGTCCATCCTCCGAACGAACGGTTTCTACATCTTCGGGGTTCGAGGAAACGAGGTGGCCATGGCCATTGGCGTAGTCGGCAGGAAGAGCGGCATGACGCGCGTCTTCACGGAAGACGGGTCGTCGGTGCCGGTGACGGTGATCGAAGTCGAGCCGAATCGCATCACGCAGGTGAAAACCGCGGATACCGACGGCTATACCGCCGTGCAGGTGACCACGGGCACGCGTCGGGCTAATCGCGTGAGCAAGCCGGCGGCGGGCCATTTCGCCAAGGCGGGCACCGAAGCGGGCCGCGGGCTCTGGGAGTTCCGGTTGTCGGCGGAGGAGATCGGCGAGCTCGCGCCGGGTGGTGCGCTCACGGTCGGCCAATTCGAGCCCGGCCAGAAGGTCGACGTTGCCGGGGTCTCGAAGGGTAAGGGGTTCGCAGGCGTGATGAAGCGCTGGCACTTTGCCGGTGGCGATGCCACCCACGGCAACTCGATTTCGCACCGGACGCCGGGCTCGATCGGCCAGCGCCAGACCCCGGGCCGAGTGTTCAAGAACATGAAGATGGCGGGTCACATGGGCGACCGCAACGTGACCACCCAGAACTTGACCGTCGTGCGAGTCGATACCGAACGCAATTTGTTGCTCATCAAGGGCGCCGTGCCGGGTGCTGCGGGCAGCGACGTGTTTATCCGTCCGGCCGTGAAGGCCTGATCGAAGCGGATCGGGCTATTGGCGGCAATTCGCGGGACGTACGAGGAATACACGGATGAATGTGAACTTGACAGCGCCGGGCGGTAACGGAGGTACCTTGGAAGTCTCCGATACGGCATTCGGTCGTGAATTCAACGAGCCGCTCGTGCATCAGGTCGTGGTGGCATTTCTCGCCGCTGCACGGCAGGGCACGCGCGCCCAGAAGACGCGTGCGGAAGTCCGCGGCGGTGGACGCAAGCCGTTTCGCCAGAAGGGCACCGGTCGAGCCAGGGCAGGCACCATTCGCTCGCCGATCTGGCGCACCGGCGGCAAGACCTTCGCGGCGCGGCCGCAAGATCATTCCCAGAAGGTCAACCGGAAGATGTACCGCGGCGCGCTGCAGTGCATCGTCTCGGAACTGCTGCGGCAGGGCCGCCTGATCGTAACCGACGCATTCGCAGTCGATGCCCCGAAGACCAAATCCCTCCTCGCCAAGCTCAAAGATCTCGACCTCACCAACGTCCTCATCGTCACCGACAGTGTCGATGAGAACTTGTATCTGGCGGCGCGCAACGTAAAGCGCATCGACGTCCGCGACGTCGAGGCCGTCGACCCGGTCGCGCTCTTGAGCCACGAGAAGGTACTCGTCACGGTGCCTGCGCTGCGCAAGCTCGAAGAGGTGTTGGCATGACCACGGAACGTGATTTTGCGGTGCTGCTCGCGCCGCATGTATCGGAGAAGGTGTCGAACCTCGGCGACGCGTCGAATCAATACGCTTTCAAAGTTGCGCGTGACGCCAGCAAGGGCGAGATCAAAGCTGCCGTCGAGCATATCTTCAATGTCGAGGTGGTGGGAGTCAGCACGTTGAACGTGAAAGGCAAGGTGAAGCAGACGATTCGTGGCGCGTCGCGCAAGCCGAGCTGGAAGAAGGCGTACGTGCGTCTGGCTGCCGGGCAGTCGATCGACTACGTGCAGCCCGAGTGATGGCACCGCAAGAGGGATAGCGAACCATGGCAGTCATCAAGACCAAACCCACCTCGCCAGGACGGCGATTCGTCGTCAAGGTGGTCAATCCGGAGCTGCACAAAGGTGCACCGTACCGGCCGCTGCTCGAGCCACAGACGAAGACCGGTGGCCGAAATAGCTCGGGTCGGCTCACGACGCGACATAGAGGTGGTGGTCACAAGCAGCACTATCGCCGCATCGATTTCAAACGCGACAAAGACGGCATTCCAGCAGTGGTCGAGCGCCTCGAGTACGACCCGAACCGCACCGCCAACATCGCGCTTTTGAAATATCGCGATGGCGAACGCCGCTACATCGTCGCGCCGCAAGGCGTTGCGTCGGGCGATGAGCTCATGTCGGGGTCGACGGCGCCGATTCGCGCCGGCAATTCGATGGCATTGCGCAACGTGCCGCTCGGTAGCCAAGTGCACTGTATCGAGATCAAGCCGGGCAAAGGCGCGCAGCTGGTGCGCAGCGCCGGTTCGTCGGCGCAGCTAGTGGCTCGCGAAGGTGCCTACGCAACCTTGCGCATGCGTTCGGGCGAGATGCGCAAAGTGCTGATCGAGTGCCGTGCGACGTTGGGTGAGGTCGGCAATGCCGAGCACAACCTGCGTTCGCTCGGTAAGGCCGGCGCCAAGCGCTGGCGCGGTATTCGGCCGACGGTGCGCGGGGTTGCCATGAATCCGGTCGATCACCCGCACGGTGGCGGTGAAGGCAGGACATCGGGCGGCCGGCATCCGGTGTCGCCGTGGGGAACGCCCACGAAGGGTTACAAGACGCGCGCCAACAAACGTACCGACGGCATGATCTTGCGCCGTCGCAGCAAGCGGTAATCGCAACGGTAACGAGGTAGAAAAAAGTGCCGAGATCATTGCGCAAAGGGCCGTTCGTCGACTTGCACCTCTTGAAGAAGGTGGAAGCGGCGTTGGCGGTCAACGACAAGCGGCCAATCAAGACTTGGTCGCGTCGCTCGATGATTCTGCCGGACATGGTTGGGCTGACCATTGCCGTGCACAACGGGCGGCAGCACGTACCGGTGTACGTCAACGAGGAAATGGTGGGTCACAAGCTCGGTGAATTCGCACCGACGCGAACCTTTCGCGGCCATACGGGCGATAAGAAAGCGGCGGTGAAGAAGTAGGGCTAAGGAGCGACGTGATGCAAGTCAGGGCAGTTTCGAAGCGCGTGCGCATCTCGCCGCAAAAGGCGCGGCTGGTGGCCGACCAAGTGCGCGGCAAACCGGTCGCAGAAGCGCTGGACATCTTGACGTTCAGCACGAAGAAGGGAGCAGGTTTGGTGCGCAAGGTTCTGGAGTCGGCGATTGCGAATGCCGAGAACAACGAAGCAGCCGACGTCGACGAACTCACTGTGAGCGAAATCTTCGTCGACCAGGGCTTCACGATGAAGCGCATCAAGCCGCGCGCAAAAGGTCGCGCAGATCGAATTTTGAAGAGGACGAGTCACATCACGGTCACCGTCAGCGACGGCGACCGATAGAAGAGCCGGCTAGGCGAGAGGAAGCGGAGTAAACATGGGTCAGAAAGTCAACCCGACAGGTATTCGACTCGGCATCGTTCGAGACCACAACTCGATCTGGTATGCCGATCGGCAGCAATACGCGAAGTACCTGTTGAACGACCTGGCGGTGCGCGACTACTTGCGCCGGCGTCTCGCACAGGCGTCGGTGAGCCGCATCCAGATCGAGCGCCCGGCTCAGACGGCTCGCATCACGATCCACACCGCGCGTCCCGGCATCGTGATCGGCAAGAAGGGCGAGGATGTTGAGCGACTGCGCCGTGAGCTGGCCGGCATCATGCAGGTACCGGTGCACGTCAATATCGAAGAGATCCGCAAGCCCGAGATCGATGCATTGTTGGTGGCGCAGAACGTCGCACAGCAGCTCGAGCGACGTGTGCAATTCCGCCGCGCGATGCGCCGTGTGATTCAGAACGCGATGCGCCTCGGGGCGAAGGGAATAAAAGTCCGTGTCGCCGGACGCTTGGGCGGCGCCGAGATCGCGCGTAGCGAGGTATATCACGAAGGTCGTGTGCCGCTGCACACGCTGCGTGCCGACATCGACTACGCGACCGCGGAAGCGAAGACCACCTACGGCGTGCTCGGCGTCAAGGTTTGGATCTTCAAGGGCGAAGTCATCGGCGACAGCGTCGACGAGAAAGCGACGGCCTGAGGTAAAGATCCATGCTGCAACCCAAGCGAACGAAATTCCGCAAACAGTTCAAGGGCCGCAACCGCGGTGTCGCGCATCGCGGCGGCAAAGTGAGCTTCGGCGAGTATGGGCTCAAATCCTTGAGCCGGGGTCGGCTGACGGCACGTCAGCTCGAAGCGGGCCGGCGCGCGATGACGCGCCATGTGAAGCGTGGCGGCAAGATCTGGATCCGGGTGTTCCCGGACAAGCCGATCACCAAGAAGCCGCTCGAGGTGCGTCAGGGCAAGGGCAAGGGATCGGTCGAGTATTGGGTAGCACAGATCCAACCGGGTCGTGTGCTCTACGAGATGGACGGTGTGACGGAGGATCTGGCGCGCGAAGCGCTCGGCCTTGCGGCCGCCAAGTTGCCGTTCAAGACGGCGTTCGTGAAACGTTCGGTGATGTGATGAAGGCGAAAGAACTTCGAGACAAGAGCGAGACCGAGCTCAAAGAGGAACTCTTGAAGCTACGACGCGAGCAATTTCAGCTGCGCATGCAGAAGGCGAGCGGCCAGCTCGGGCAATCGCATCTGGCGCGCGAAGTTCGTCGCGACATCGCGCGCATCAAGACCGTGCAGCGGGAGCGTGACAATGGCTGAAGTCGAGCAGAAACAGGTCGCGCGCACCGTCACCGGTACGGTCGTGTCGAACAAGAGCAATCAGACGATCACGGTGTTGGTCGAACGGCGTGTGCCCCACGAGCGCTACGGCAAGATCATTCGGCGATCGAACAAGTTGCACGCGCACGACGCGAACAACGAGTGCAACGTAGGCGACGTGGTGACGGTGCGTTCTTCTAGACCGATTTCGAAGACGAAACATTGGGTGTTGGAGCGCATCGAGTCACGTGCGACCTCGGCGCCGGAGGTGGTGGAGTCATGATCCAGGCCGAAACCATGCTCGAGATCGCCGACAACAGCGGCGCACGGCGCGTGCAGTGCATCAAAGTGCTGGGCGGTTCGAAGCGACGTTATGCCGGGATCGGTGACGTCATCAAAGTGACCATCAAGGAAGCGATTCCGCGCGGCCGGGTGCGCAAGGGCCAAGTCATGAATGCCGTGGTGGTGCGCACGAAATCCGGCGTACGGCGGCAGGATGGGTCGCTGATTCGTTTCGATGAGAACGCCGCTGTGCTGCTGAATCCGCAGTTGCAGCCGGTCGGTACGCGCATCTTCGGACCGGTTACGCGCGAACTGCGCTCGGAAGCGTTCATGCGAATCATTTCGCTGGCGCCGGAAGTGCTCTGACGAGGTAGCACGATGCAGAAGATCAGAAAGAACGACGACGTGATCGTCATCGCCGGGCGCGACAAGGGCAAGCGCGGCGAAGTGCTGGAAGTGCGTGCCGACGGCCGGCTACTGGTCGCCGGTGTGAACATCGTAAAGAAGCATCAGCGGCCGAACCCGTATCTCGGCCAGCAGGGCGGCATCGTCGACAAAGAGGCGCCGATAGACGCTTCCAACGTCGCCATCTACAACCCGGAAACGGGCAAGGCGGATCGCGTCGGCATTCGGCGCGAGGACGGCAAGAGCCAGCGGTTCTACAAGTCCAACGAAAAATTGATCGAACAGTGACGAGGCGGTGATGGCAGCACTACGCCAATACTACGAAGAAACCATCAGACCCGAGCTCACCAAGCAGTTCGGGTACACGAACCCGATGGCGGTACCGAGGCTCGTGAAGATCACGCTCAACATGGGTGTGGGTGAAGCCGTGGGCGACCGCAAAATCATGGATGCGGCAGTCGCAGATTTGACCGCGATCTCCGGTCAGAAGCCGGTGATCTGCAATGCGCGCAAGTCGGAGGCGGCGTTCAAGATTCGAGAGGGTTATCCGGTCGGCTGCAAGGTGACGCTCAGGCATGAGCGCATGTACGAGTTCCTGGAGCGGTTGATTGGCATCGCGATACCGCGCATGCGCGACTTTCGAGGCTTGAACCCGCGTTCGTTCGATGGTCGTGGCAACTACTCCATGGGTGTCGCCGAGCAGATCATTTTCCCGGAGATCGACTACGACAAGATCGATCGTATACGTGGTCTCGACATCGCCATCGGCACCACTGCGCGAACCAACGAAGAAGGTCTCGCGCTTCTGAAGGCGTTCAACTTTCCGTTTCGTGGGACGAACTGATCATGGCAAAGACTTCGATGGTCAATCGGGAGAGCAAGCGTGCGAAGGTTGCGGCCAAGTACGCCGCCAAGCGCTTGGCATTGAAAGCGATCATCAACGATCGCAGTGCTTCCGATGAGGACCGATGGGCAGCCCAGGAAAAGCTGCAGAAACTGCCCCGCAACGCCAGCCCGACCCGCAAGCAACGGCGCTGCGGCATCACAGGGCGCCCACGTGGCGTGTATCGCAAGTTCGGATTGGCGCGTACCAAGCTGCGCGAGGCGGCGATGCGGGGCGATGTGCCGGGTCTCGTCAAGGCGAGCTGGTGAGGGTATCGAGATGAGCATGCAAGATCCCATCGCCGACATGCTGACGCGCATTCGCAACGCGCAACTCGTGCGCCATGAGCAGGTCGAAGTACCGAGCTCGAAGGTGAAGAAGGCGCTGTGCGAAGTGCTGAAGGCCGAAGGTTACATCGCCGACTTCAGTGAGGCCGGCGCGCCGAAGCCGGCGCTGAACATTACGCTCAAGTATCACAACGGCAAGCCGGTGATCGAAATGCTCAAGCGCGTCAGTCGACCAGGCTTGCGCGTGTACTGCGCGAGTGACGAGATACCGTCGGTCGAGGGCGGACTCGGCGTGTCGATCGTCAGCACCGACAGAGGCCTCATGACCGATCGGGCCGCGCGCAAGCAAGGCATCGGCGGCGAAGTGATCTGTTTGGTGTTCTAAGAGGATCCAAGGATGTCTCGAGTCGCAAAGAACCCAATCGCGTTGCCGAAAGGCGTAGAAGCGAAATACGACGCCCCGACGCTGACCGTGAAAGGCGCCAAGGGCAGCTTGTCGGTGCGCGTCAATCCGGCGGTCAAGGTGACGTGCGTGGACAACGTCCTCAAATTCGAGGCGAGCGGCGGCGACACGGCATCGCGGGCCCTCGCGGGTACCGCGCGCGCCCACGCGATGAACATGGTGACCGGCGTGTCGACCGGCTTCGAGAAGAAGTTGGAGCTGCAAGGTGTGGGTTATCGCGCGCAGGCGCAGGGTCGCAAGTTGAACCTGCAGGTCGGCTTCTCGCATCCGATTGCATACGAGCTGCCGGCGGGTATCGAAGTTGCGACCCCGAGCCAAACCGAGATCATCGTCAGCGGCGTCGACAAGCAACTCGTCGGCCAGGTGGCTTCCGAGATCCGTGGCTTCCGCCCGCCCGAACCTTACAAAGGCAAAGGCGTGCGCTACGCCGGTGAGCGTGTGAAGCGTAAAGAAGCCAAGAAGAAGTAGGTGAGCGAAGCGATGAACCAGAAGAAGCAGGCCCGTCAACGCCGCGCCAAGCGGACGCGAATGAAGATGCGCGAGCTCGGTGCGACGCGCCTCATCGTGCATCGCACGCCACGACACATCTACGCGCAGGTGCTAGCCCCGGCTGGCGACCGCGTGCTGGTTTCGGCGTCGACGCTCGACACCACGCTGCGCGGCGGTAAGACGGGGAACGTCGAAGCAGCCGCCAAGGTCGGCGCGATGATCGCCGAGCGCGCCAAGGCAGCCGGCATTGCCCGCGTCGCATTCGATCGCGCCGGTTTCAAATATCACGGCCGAGTGAAGGCACTCGCCGAAGCAGCCCGCGCCGGCGGACTGGAGTTTTGAGGTAAGACATGGCGTATACGGAAGAGGTCAAGGAAGAAGGCTTAGTCGAGAAGCTGGTGCAGGTGAACCGCGTCGCCAAGGTCGTGAAGGGCGGCCGCATCTTCGGTTTCACCGCGCTCACCGTGGTCGGTGACGGCAACGGCCGCGTCGGCTATGGCCGCGGCAAAGCGCGCGAGGTGCCGGCTGCGATCCAGAAGGCCATGGAATCGGCGCGCCGCAACATGATCGACTTGGAGCTCAACGGGGGCACGATCTGGTATCCGATCACGGAACGGCACGGTGCATCGAAAGTGTTCATGCAGCCGGCTTCGGAAGGTACCGGTGTCATCGCGGGCGGCGCCATGCGTGCCGTGCTGGAAGCGGCGGGTGTGCACAACGTGCTCGCCAAGTGCTATGGCTCGACCAACCCCGTCAACGTCGTACGTGCCACCTTCAAGGCGTTGAAGGCCATGCGCTCGCCGCAGCAGGTGGCCGACAAGCGCGGCTTGCCGCTGGAAGCGCTTCGATGAGCGCCAAGAAAACGAACACCATAAGAGTGACCCAGGTGCGTAGTACCGCAGGGCACCTCAAGCGTCACAAAGCCTGTGTCGCGGGCCTCGGGCTGCGCCGCATTGGCCACAGTGTCGAGGTCGAGGACACGCCATCGGTGCGCGGCATGATCGCGACAGTCAACTACCTCGTGAAGGTCGAGGGGGAATAGGCAGTCATGGAACTCAATACGCTGAAGCCCGCGCCGGGCAGCAAGCAACCGAAAAAGCGTTTGGGACGGGGCATCGGGTCGGGCCTCGGCAAAACCTCGGGCAAGGGGCACAAAGGTCAAAAGGCACGTGCCGGCGGGACCGTGCGCCCGGGATTCGAGGGCGGTCAGATGCCGTACCAGATGCGGGTACCGAAATTCGGTTTCCGTTCACGCAAGTCGCTCGTTACGGAGCAAGTGCGCTTGGGCGAAATCGCCTCGGTCGAAGGCGACGTGGTCGACCTCGATTCCTTGAAGGCGGCGAACTTGGTGCGTAAGTCCGCGAAACGCGCCCGCATCATGTTGTCGGGTGGCGTCGATCGCGCCGTAACGGTCAAGGGTGTCACGGTCACGAAAGGTGCCAAGGCGGCGATCGAGGCGGCCGGCGGCAAGGTGGAAACGTAGGCGAAGCAATGGTCAGCAATGCAGGCACATTGGCAGGCGTGCAGGCGGGACTCTCCGAGCTCCGCAAGCGGCTGGTGTTCGTGTTGTTTGCACTGCTCGTCTATCGCGTCGGCACGCACATTCCCGTACCCGGTATCAATCCCGAGCAATTGCGTTCTCTGTTCGAGCAGAACCAGGGCGGCATTCTCGATCTGTTGAACATGTTCTCGGGCGGCGCTATGCAGCGCATGAGCATCCTCGCGCTCAACGTCATGCCCTACATTACGTCGAGCATCATCATGAACCTGTTGTCGATGATGCATCCGCCGCTCATGGCGCTCCGCAAGGAAGGCGAGGCGGGCCGGCGCAAGATCACGCAATACACGCGCTACGGCACGCTGTTGATTGCACTCGTGCAAGGTTCGGCCTTGTCGGTCACGCTCGCCAACCAAGGGTTGGCATTCACGCCGGGCGTCGGTTTCTATCTGGTTTCGACTACCACGCTCGTCACCGGCGCGCTGTTCATGATGTGGCTGGGTGAGCAGATCACCGAGCGCGGTGTCGGCAACGGCATCTCGCTCCTCATATTCTCGGGGATCGTATCGGGATTTCCGCGCGCGATTGGGCAATCGTTCGAAGCGGCGAGGCAGGGCGACATCAACATCGTTGCCTTGCTAGCAGTCGGCATGTTCGCAATCGTGCTGGTTGGCTTCGTCGTGTTCATCGAGCGCGGTCAGCGACGCATCACGGTCAACTACGCGAAACGACAGCAGGGTCGTCGCGTGTACCAGGCGCAATCGAGCCACCTGCCGCTGAAGATCAACATGTCGGGCGTCATTCCGCCGATCTTCGCCTCGAGTTTGTTGCTCGCGCCGGCTTCCATCGCGCAATGGTTCGGGCAGTCGCCTGGTATGGAGTGGCTGCAGGAGATTGCGCTCGTGTTGTCGCCGGGGCAACCGCTCTACATCCTGCTGTTCGCCGGCGGCATCATTTTCTTCGCATTCTTCTACACCGCGATCGTGTTCGATCCGAAGGATGTTGCCGACAACTTGAAGCGCCAGGGCGCATACGTGCCCGGCATTCGGCCAGGGCAGCACACTGCCAAGTACATCGACGACGTGATCACCCGGTTGACGACGTTCGGCGCGCTGTACATCACGTTGGTGTGCTTGCTGCCCGAGTTCATGATCGTGTTCTTCAACATCACGTTCCAACTCGGCGGCACGGCGCTATTGATCGTCGTTGTCGTGGCCATGGACTTCATGTCCCAGGTGCAGGCGCACCTCATGTCGAGTCAGTACGCGAAGCTGATGGAGAAGTCGAATCTCAAGAACTACGGCCGCTCGAGAGGCCGACCGTAGGAGGTAGGTGAGCAATGAAAGTCAGAGCATCGGTCAAGAAACTTTGCCGCAACTGCAAGATCGTGCGGCGTCGGGGTGTGGTGCGGGTCATCTGCACGGCCGAAGCGCGCCACAAGCAGCGCCAAGGCTAGACGGGTGATTCATGAAACCGCGGCTGCGAGCGTAACCCCATGAAAATCTTGAATGTATCGAATTCGCCCGCTAAGCTTGGCGCCCTTTTTTCGCGCCGGGCCACCGGGTCATTGGAAAACGGAGCCCGCTGATGGCGCGTATTGCCGGAATCAACGTTCCCGACAACAAGCACGCGGTCATTTCGCTGACCTACATCTATGGCATCGGCAGTAGCACGGCAAAGCGCATTTGTGCGTCCGCCGGGGTCGAGCCGAGCAAGCGCATCCAGGACCTGTCGGAAGCCGATCTCGATGCCATCCGCGCCGAGATCAGCAAGCTGATGGTGGAAGGCGATTTGCGCCGCACGGTGTCGATGAACATCAAACGGCTCATGGATCTGGGCACGTACCGCGGCATTCGCCATCGCCGTGGGTTACCGCTGCGCGGACAGAGCACGCGCACCAATGCGCGTACGCGCAAGGGCCCGCGTCGGCCGGTCAAGAGATAGAGGCATACATGGCTGAAAGTCAGACAACTGCGCGCAAGAAGGCGAAGCGTACCGTCGTCGACGGTGTTGCACACATTCAAGCGTCGTTCAACAACACGATCATCACGATCAGCGATCGCCAGGGCAACGTGCTCTGTTGGTCGACCGCAGGCGGCTCCGGGTTCAAGGGCTCGCGCAAGAGCACACCGTTCGCTGCCCAGGTGGCAGCGGAAAAGGCGGTGACGGCGGCGCAGGAGTATGGACTCAAGAGCGTCGATGTATTCGTCAAGGGTCCAGGACCCGGTCGTGACTCGGCGGTTCGCGCGCTGAATGCCGCGGGCTTGCGTATCAATAGTATTTCCGACGTGACGCCGATTCCGCACAACGGCTGTCGGCCGCCGAAGCGGCGCCGCGTCTAATGGTTTCTAGGAGAGGTTGATGGCCCGTTATCTTGGCCCGAAGCTGAAGCTCGCAAGGCGTGAAGGCACCGACCTGTACTTGAAGAGCGGTGTTCGGCCGCTCGACTCGAAGTGCCGGGCCGAAACGGCGCCGGGACAACACGGTGCGCGCAGATCCCGGCTGTCCGATTACGGTGTGCAGCTCAGAGAAAAACAAAAGGTCCGTCGTCTGTACGGCATCCTCGAGCGCCAGTTCCGCAACTACTACAAGAAGGCGGACCGGCAGAAGGGTGCCACCGGGGAGAACCTGCTGCGACTTCTGGAAGGGCGGCTCGACAACGTCGTATATCGCATGGGCTTCGGTGCCACCCGCGCCGAAGCTCGGCAGCTGGTGTCGCATCGGGGCATCGCGGTGAACGGGCAGCCCGTCAACATTCCGAGCTACCAGGTGCGCGCGGAGGATGTCGTCAGCGTACTCGACCATGCGAAGGGCCAACTACGAATCCAGGCAGCGTTGCAGCTCGCGGCACAACGCGGGCCGGTAGAGTGGGTGGAAGTCGATGCCGGCAAGCTCTCGGGTACGTTGAAGCGAATCCCGGATCGGGGCGAATTGCCGTCCGAGATCAACGAAAACCTGATCGTCGAACTCTACTCCAAGTAACAGCTATTTCCCGTTTCGGGAAGGAGATCGGATCCATGACACAGTCGGTGAACGAGTTCCTCACACCACGCCATATCGACGTGCAGGAACTGGGCAGCACGCGGGCGCGGGTGACCCTCGAGCCCTTGGAGCGCGGTTTCGGCCACACGCTCGGCAATACGCTGCGACGCATCTTGCTGTCGTCGATGCCGGGCTGCGCCATCACCGAGGTGCAGATCGACAACGTTCAACACGAGTACAGCACCATGGAAGGCGTGCAGGAGGACGTGATCGACGTCCTGCTGAACTTGAAGGACGTCGCCGTGATTCTGCACTCCGGCGAAGACGCAACGATTACGCTCTCGAAGAAAGGTCCTGGTGCCGTGGTCGCGGGCGACTTTCAGCTCACGCAAGACGTCACCATCGTCAATCCGGATCACCTGATTTGCACCTTGAACGACAACGGTGCCATCAAACTGGAAGCCAAGATCACGCGTGGCCGCGGCTATCAGCCAGCCGAGATTCGCGAGGACGACGAGGAAGAGTCGCGGCCGATAGGCATCCTGCGAATCGATGCCACGTACAGCCCCATGCGCCGTGTCGCGTACAGCGTCGAGAACGCCCGCGTCGAGCAACGCACGGACTTGGACAAGCTGATTCTCGACATCGAGACCAACGGCACCATCGATCCGGAAGAGGCGATTCGCCGTGCGGCGACAATCCTTCAGCAGCAGTTGGCCGTGTTCGTCGATCTCGAGAGCGAAGCGGAGCCCGAGGCCGAAGAGAAGCACGACGAGATCGACCCGATCTTGCTGCGTCCGGTCGACGACCTCGAGCTGACAGTGCGCTCTGCGAACTGCCTCAAGGCCGAGAACATCTACTACATCGGCGACCTCATTCAACGTACCGAAGTGGAGCTCTTGAAGACGCCGAACTTGGGCAAGAAGTCGCTGACCGAAATCAAGGACGTGCTCGCATCGCGGGGCCTTTCGCTCGGCATGCGGCTTGAGAACTGGCCGCCGGCGAGTTTGCGCAAGGACGAGGTCGCCTGAGCGCTGGCTCGAAACCGACAGACTGAACACGAGTTACCACCATGCGCCATCGCAAGAGCGGACGACACTTCAACCGGCCCACCGCCCATCGGGAGGCCATGCTGCGCAACCTCGCCATCTCGCTCTTCGAGCACGAAGTGATCAAGACGACGTTGCCGAAGGCGAAGGAGCTGCGCCGCGTTGCGGAACCGCTCATTACACTGGCCAAGCAGGATTCGGTTGCGAATCGTCGCCTGGCCTTCGACCGTACCCGGTCCAAAGCCGCGGTCGGCAAGTTGTTTGCCGAGCTCGGCCCGCGTTACAAGGACCGACCGGGCGGCTACACGCGAATCTTGAAGTGCGGCTACCGGCCGGGTGACGCAGCGCCGATGGCATTCATCGAGCTCGTCGACCGCCCCATCGTCGACACCGACACTGCGGAAGAATCAGCAGCGGCCGAGGCCGAGTAAGCGTCGCTGTCATTGGTTCGCCGATTGCTCGAGCTGCCGGGGCTGACCCCCGGCATTGCGCAGAGCTTTCGCCGTGAGCAAATCACCGAACTGACGCTCCCAGTCGCCACCAGCTTGATGGAGGGCGGTTTCGTCGCCGTGGTGGCGGCGAAAGCATTCGAAGTAGAAGCGTGGGTGATTGCGGTCATTTCTGCTTCGCCCATGTTCGGCAATTTGTCGAGTTTCTTCTGGAATCGGGTGAGCACGGCCCGACCCAAGGTGCCGATGATCGTTTGGCTTCAATCGCTCGTGCTCGCCTGTGTGCTCGCCATCGCGTTGAGTCCACGCACCGCGGGGGGCGCGTGGGTGCTGGTTGCGAGCGTCATCGGCTGCCGTTTGCTGATTGCCGGCATCATTACGGCGCGCAGCGTGGCATGGAGTCTCAACTACGGTCGTGGCCTGCGGGCACGGGTGACCGGGCGGCTGCAAGTGATTGCCAGCTCGATGGTGGTGCTCACGACGAGCCTTGCCGGACTGCTGCTGGATGCGCATCCGGAAAGCTTCCGTTGGTTGTATGGCGGCGGTGTGCTGATCGGCGCGGTCGGTGTCTGGTCCTTTTCACATGTTGTCGTTAGCGGCGAGAAGCGGCATCGCGTGCTCGAACGGCGCGGCGAAGAAGCGGGCTCGACGCGCAACGACTTCTTCGCGATTTTGAACGCCGATCGGCAGTACGCACGCTACCAGTTCTACCAATTCACATCGGGCGTGGCGGCAATGATGCTCGAACCAGCCCTCGTGTATCTGGTGACCAAGCAGATCGGTGCGAGCTACCTCGAGAGCATTGCCATCACCATGATCATTCCGTTCCTTCTCAACGTCACGACACTGCCACTGTGGGCACGTTATCTCGATCGTGTGCACGTCACGGAGTTTCGCTCGCGTCAAAACGCGCTGTGGGTGGTCGGCATACTGGTCATGTTCTGGGGGGCACATACGCTGTCACTCGCGTGGCTCGCTGCAGGCCGGATCATCGTTGGCATCGTCAATGGTGGCGGTTCACTCGCGTGGCAGCTCGGTCACAACGACTTTGCGCCGAGAGATCAGCTGTCTGCGTACATGGGTATCCACGTGACCCTGACCGGCGTGCGCGGTGCATTCGCTCCGTTCTTGGGTATGGCGTTGTATGTCGGCTGGACCGATGTGGGCGTAGTGCCCGATCTGCCGGCGGCGGGCGCGTACTTGTTCTTGGCGTCCGCGGTGCTCGGCGTGCTCGCTTGGCGCGGGTTCGATAAGCTGCGTCGCGAATTCCGCGACAAACCGCGGGTACTCTGACGATGGCCACGACGAAGCCCCTCTTTTCTCATCGACCTTATTGGGCGCATCGATTCGGCACGGCGCCGTTCCTGCCCACCACGCGCGACGAGATGGACGTGCTCGGCTGGGATTCGTGCGACATCGTAATCGTCACCGGTGACGCCTATGTCGACCACCCCAGCTTCGGCATGGCCATAGTCGGTCGCTTCCTAGAAGCTCAGGGATTTCGCGTCGGTATCATCGCCCAGCCGGATTGGTCCAACGCTGACGACTTTGCGCGCCTGGGCGCACCGAATCTGTTTTTCGGCATCACGGCCGGCAACATGGATTCGATGGTCAACCGCTATACGGCCGATCGCCGCGTACGTAGTGACGATGCCTATACACCAGGCGGCGTCGGCGGCAAACGTCCAGACCGGAGCGTGATCGTCTACGCGCAGCGTGCGCGGGAAGCGTTC
>QJXZ01000296.1 GCA_003248125.1 Gammaproteobacteria bacterium
CACGGTTGCCGGTGGCAACGATCTCCTGCTCGGTGCGCGCACCGTCGGCGAACATGCAGAGGTCGAGCGAGGCGCGCACACCGTTCTCGAACTCGACGATGACCATGGCGTTGTCGAGGATGTCGGGCACGCAACCCTCGTAGCGCTCGTCCAGGTGGTTGACGTCTTGGCCACCCGAACCGAATACACGCACGGGGCGTGCGCCCGCGATGAGGCACATCAAGTCGAAGAAGTGGCAGCACTTCTCGACCAACGTACCACCCGTGTTGGCCGAGAATCGATTCCAGTCGCCGACCTTCTTCAGAAACGGAAAGCGGTGCTCACGGATGGCGAGCATCTTGAGATCGCCGATCGTGCCGTTGCGCACCTCCTCGATGAGGCGCGCGGTCGGCTTCATGAACCGATATTCCATGCCGACCATCACTAGCGCATCGTAATTCGCCGCTCGCTCGACGACCCCACGCGCCGCATCCACCGTCGTACACAGTGGTTTCTCGACAAGGATATGCCGACCCGTTTCGAAGGCCGATTGCAGCACGTCGGCATGCGTGTGATTGGGCGTTGCGATGACTATGACGTCCAGCTCCACTTCTTCGAGCATGCGTCGATAGTCGTCGAACTCGGTAGCCCGCCTATCGGCCAGCGCCTTGCGGGCCCAACCGCGCGGCGTCTCGTTCGGATCCGCGAAGGCCACTACGTCGGCATC
The DNA here is from genome assembly GCA_003248125.1 of Gammaproteobacteria bacterium. GTDB lineage: Bacteria > Pseudomonadota > Gammaproteobacteria > Pseudomonadales > Azotimanducaceae > SZUA-521. Next base: position 707 of record QJXZ01000296.1, read on the forward strand.
GTCGCACGCCGCGAGGTTGCGAATGTGCTCGCAGCCCATGAGCCCCGTGCCGATCACGCCGTAGCGTAATCGTTTGGTCATTCGACGGGCCACACCTCGTTCAATACCCGTACCGCACTCACCGCGCATGGCCAGCCTGCATAGTGGGCAGCGTGCGTGATCATTTCTTCGAGCTTTTTGCGCGGGATGCCCAGGTTCTTCGCACCGACGAAGTGCAGACGTTGCTCGGCTTCACGATTGAGCGCGACGAGGATGGTACATGTCACCAGTGAGCGCTCTTCGAGTGCCAGGTCGGTGCCTTGCCAGACGTCGCCGAACAAATGCGCCATGGTGTAGTCGGTGAGCCGCTCTGGCATGCGTGTGCCGCCCGTCGCGCCTTCGAACAATCTTCGCGCGAGCGCCGTACCTTTGGCCTTCTTGTCTTGATCGGTCACATCTTCCTCCTCGCTTTGATGGGTCGTACTTCGAGTTTGCGCAAGCCGAACAACCGATTGTTCGGCATCCAGGACTTCTCGCCGCCCGGCTCGAAGCCGTCGTAACGGGCGCAGAGGTTGCGAAGCGCAACTGTCAACTCCATGCGCGCGAGGCTCGCCCCCAAACAGAAATGCACGCCGGCGCCGAAACCGAGATGCTTGTTGGGCCATCGCCCGATGTCGAAGCGAAACGGATCTTCGAACGCCCGTTCGTCGCGGTTTGCCGACATCTCCCAGAACGTCACTTTGTCGCCGGCGCGGATCGGCTGACCGAGAATCTCCGCATCGCACGTCGCGGTACGCCGTTTGTAGACCGACGGCGTAGTCCATCGCACCACTTCTTCGACCGCCGCCCGCATCAATTGCGGCTGGCGCTTCAAGCGCTTGAACTCCTCCGGAAACTCGATGAACGCTTGCACGGCACCGGCGATCGCACTACGCGTGGTCTCGGCGCCTGCCGGAAACAACAGATTGAAGAACGCGATGAGTTCGCGATCATCGAGCTGCGAGCCATCCTCTTCGAAGCGCGCATGAACGATCTTCGAAAGGATGTCTTGTTCAGGACGGGCCCGCTTTTCCTGGATCAGCTCGAGTCCGTAATCACGGATCTGGTCCAAGTACTCTTTGGCGATGATGGACTGAGAGGGGGTCGCGATACCGAGGTCGATCCACTCGCACAGCTGGGTCCGATCCGACTGCGGCACGCCGAGTACTGCACAGATCATCTGCAACGGCAGCTCGCGCGCAATCGCCGTGACCACGTCGAACGTCTCGGCATCGGCCACTGCATCGAGCAGCGCCACCATTCGCGCGTCGATCTCGCCCTCGAGTTCGCGTATGGCCTTCGGCGTAAATCCCTTATTGACCAGCGCGCGCAGCCGTTTGTGCTGCGGATCGTCCGTCATGTTGAGCATGAGGCCGGCACCGCTTTCGTCCTTGAGCGCCGTGCCACCCATGGTGCGGTTGCCACCCTTGTCGGACGAGTAGGTCTTGTCGTCGCGCTGAATCGCCGCGACGTCGTCGTATCGACTCACCACCCAGAATCCTTCGCCGTCCGGCGTGAACTCCGTGGGCGGATGCCAGTAGATAGGCATGTGGGCACGCAAACCGATGAAGAATTCGTGCGGGAAGCCATCGCGGAAATTCCGCCGATCGGTGAGGTCGAGCAGCGGCCGATCGAGTGCTGTGCTAGTCATTGAGCGCCGCCACGATAGTCCCGGCGCGCGCCTCCAATGCCTTCAACGTCGCGGAGAAGACTTCGGCGCCGAAGCCTCGCTCGACGGCATCGCGATAGACCGCATGCGCAGCTGCAGTGGTTGGCATGTCGACTCCGAGCGCATGTGCCGACTCGAGTGCGACGGCAACGTCCTTCTCGGCGATCGCGAGCTTGAACACCGCCTTATCGAAGTCGCGGCTGAGTAGGAACGCTGCTTTACGGGTGTAGAGACCGGCCGAGCTCGCATCGAGGATGCGTTTCAAGTCGTTGGCGTCCATGCCCGCCTTGGCACCGAGCACGAAGCCTTCCTGCAGCAGCACACTTGTGCAGAGGAATATTTGGTTGTTGACGAGCTTAGCAAGCGTGCCCGAGCCCGCCGGCCCGAGATGAAAAGCTTCCTTCGAAAAACAGTCGAGCAAGGATTCGATCCGCGCGAAGCCGGATTCCGTGGCCCCGACCATCACCGACAGCGTGCCGCGCTCGGCACCCACCACGCCGCCCGACACCGGCGCGTCGATGAACTCCAAATTGCGTCCAGCACATCGCTCCGCGAGCGAACGTGCATTCGCGACTGCGTTGGTCGATAGATCGACCACCGTCGAGCCCGGTGCCGCGGCATCGAGCAATTCGCCAACGACGGCTTCGATTTCCTTCGGTCCGGGCAACGACAAGAAGATCACGTCGGCCGCACGCGAAACGTCCGCAATCGAGGCCGCCGACGCGGCACCTGCACTCGTGAGCGCACTCGTAGCAGCGGCCACTGCATCGTGGACGGTCAGTTCGTGGCCGGCGCTGAGCAGATGTTTGGCGATGGGTGTACCCATCGTACCTGTACCGATGAAACCAATGCGCATGAACTGTCTCCTCGAGCCGCGAATCTATCATGGTTCTTTGTGGCCGATGCCGGTAGCATCGCCTCACCATGCGCCACCTCGAACGGGAACGACTCGCACTCGCGGCAGCCCGCGAACGGGCCTATTCCATGCCGCTCGAGGAGATGGACGTCACCGACCGGCACCTCTTCGGCGACAACGTGCACTGGCCGTATTTCGAACGACTACGCGCCGAAGACCCTGTGCACTATCACGAGGCCAGTCTGTTCGGCCCCTATTGGTCGATCACACGGCACGCCGACATGATGAAGGTGGATGCCAACCACACGCAGTTCTCATCGGAAGGTAACGTCACAGTCCACGAGCAGCGGGACGAGTTCCCGCTGCCGATGTTCATCGCGATGGACCCGCCCAAGCACGACGAGCAGCGCAAGACGGTGGCGCCCGTGGTCGCACCGCGTAATCTCGCTGCGCTCGAGACGACCATCCGCGAACGTGCCCGTAAAATTCTCGACTCGCTGCCGATCGGCGAACCCTTCAACTGGGTAGATCGCGTCTCCATCGAGCTGACCACACAGATGTTGGCCACTTTGCTCGACTTCCCGTTCGAGGAACGCAGAAAGCTCACGCGCTGGTCGGATGTGGCGAGCAACGGGCCGCTCACGGGTGTGGTCGAGAGCCACGAGCAGCGTCGCGCGGAGCTGACCGAGTGTCTGCAGTATTTCTTGAAACTACGTGCCGAGCGCGCGCAGCGCCCAATTGGCAACGATCTGATTTCCATGCTCGCGCACGGCGAATCGACACGGGATATGGACGATCATGAGTTCCTCGGCAATCTCATTCTGCTGATCGTCGGTGGCAACGACACCACACGGAACTCGATTTCGGGCGGCGTGCTCGCACTCAACGAATACCCGGATCAGTTCACGAAGTTGCGCGAGGATCCCGCGGTGATCCCCAACATGGTGGCCGAGATCATTCGCTGGCAAACGCCCATCCCGCACATGCGCCGCACCGCCACAACCGATGTCGAGCTGGGCGGCAAGCGCATTCCCAAGGGCGATAAGGTGCTGATGTGGTATGTCTCCGGCAACCGCGACGAACGTGTGTTCGGCGACGCCGATGCGCTGGTCGTCGACCGCCACAACGCACGCAATCACGTATCGTTCGGCTACGGCATTCACCGCTGCATGGGCAACCGATTGGCCGAGATGCAGCTGCGCGTGCTCTGGGAAGAGATTCTGCCGCGCTTCGCCGACATCGAGGTGGTGGGCGAGCCGGTGCGGACGCGCTCGAACTTCCTACGCGGCTACACCGAGTTGCCGGTGGTGCTCACCCGCAACTGATTGCTCGCCTCCACTCGTACTGCGTTACGGTCTGGGTCGACTCAGATCCGGCCGCGTGCGACGCAACATCGTCGTGATGTTTTCGATAGTCGCATCCCCTTCTGCGTAGATGCGTGCGCCTTCCTTCTCGCCAAACGCCGTCGTCAAGCGCTGCGGGATCGGCATGGCGGGATTGTCCAAATCCGCCCAGTTGGCGACGGGCACGCCGACGATGTAATCGTTCTCGGCACCGGGACCGCCGGCATAGGCCGCCCAATTC
>QJXZ01000206.1 GCA_003248125.1 Gammaproteobacteria bacterium
CGGCGCCGACCAGGAGCAACACGGCGATGGCGGCAATCAGTCGCATGGTCGTACTCATGGCCTACCCTCCGCTGCATTGGTGTCATCCGTGCCGAGGAAGTAGTCGAGCTCGAGGCGCCGACTGGCCGCGTCGTGACGAATCTGCAGTGCCTCGTCGCGCACCTCGAGGAGTGCAATGCGCGCACCGAGCACGCTGGCGAGATCGCCGTCGGCGCGTCGCCATGCGTCGGCTGCGGCATCACGGGCGGCAATGGCGGTCGGCACGATGTGCGATTCGAATTGCGCAAGCCTCACATCGAGCCGCTCGACATCGCGGCGCACGGCCAGCGCTTCCGCTACCAGAGCCCGTTCGGCATCGGCGAACGCGGCGCGCGCGGCATCCTGTTCGGCGAGTGCGGCCGCCAACCTTCGATCTTGGCGATTGCGCGTGAACAACGGCAGATCCATTGCCACTTGCATCATCACCATATCGGGGTATTCGGGCCGGCTGCCGTAGCCGAGTTCGAGTCGCCAATCGGGCGCAAACGCGGCGCGCGCCGCGTCCGCGCGCGCGGCCGCGACGGCAGTACCGGCATGAAGCGTGGCAAGCATCGGATGATCGACGAGCCGCACTCGTATCTCCGCTTCGCTCGGCAACTGCGCTGCAATCGCCAACTGCTCATCGAGTGGTTGTGCCGCCGCCGCACCGATCCAGCGCTCCAGTCGACTCGTGGCGACCACGACTGCCTGCTCGCGTGCCGTCTGCCGATCGACCAAGGTCGCGCGCTCGAGGTCGGCGCGCAGCACATCGAGCTGCCGTGCCGTTCCAGCTGACGCGTTACGCCGCGCCCGCTCGAGGTCGAGAGTGGCATCGCCGACCATAGCGGCGGCGAATTTAAGCGACGCGCGGTCACGCCATAACGCGAGATAGGCAAGTCCGGCATCGCGCCTAACCTCGCGGGTTGCCAGCTGCGCTTCAGCATCGAACCGGTCGGCGATCCGGTCTTCCGTCGCACGCGCCGCCCGGCGTTTGGCGCCGCGCGGGAAATCCTGCATCACGCCGATCACGTATTGCGTGTCCCGATCGCGGGTCAGCGAATAGGCCGCATCGCCGCTGACCGGTAACTCACGAATGCCGCCGAAGATAGCGGGGTCGGGCAATTCGCCAGCCGCGACCGCCGCATGCCGCGCGCCGGCGGCTTCGGCGGTAAACCGGTCGATGCGCGGCTGATCGACGAGCGCCAAGCGCACCGCCTCTGCGAGCGACAGGGTCGAATGCAACGACTCGACCGAACCGGAAGACGCAGCCGCGTCCACCGATGCGAACGCCGGCGCCTCGACTGCCGCGAGCAGTAGCAAGAGCACTGTGCCTGGACGCCAACCGAATAGTCCGAAAACCATGAACACCTCCACCGCCAAAGCCGATGCAAACGAACGAGCGTCAGCGCGGAGGGGCTATTTCAGGAAGCAGCAATCCAGCAAATAGAGCGGGCGTTCGAGCGGTGGTGGCGCTGACGGCAGAGGTGCGGCCGACGCGAGCATTGCGCGCGGTAATGGCGCGACCGTGGCGACGGCATCCACCGCCGCATGGTCGAGGTGGACTTTCATGCGATCGTCGAAACGTGCCGGCGCCGGTGCCCCAGCGTGCACTGGACAACACGTGCTAACGGATTGCGCGGATTGGACTTGCTCGTCGTGACAGGGCGCTTGCGCGGACGCTCGCGCGGAAGCGTGCGGTGTGGCAAGCGAGATACCGTGCGTGACCTTGTGTGCGAGCGGCGGCGCCTCCACAGGCGGGCAGCCGCACGCGGCCAATACCAGCTGCGTATTGGCGGTCGCGATCAATATCGCCATGAGCGTCGCAACAAGGCGTCGCATGCTCTACCTCACCTCGACCCGATCACCATGGGTCGTGTGGCAGTCTAGACCTGTGAGCCGGACCCAGGTCAATCGTGGCGCAACCCACCAAGTGCGACTCCGTCACAGTTCGCACGGTACTTACGGAACCTTGATACCTTGCGCACAAACGACCCAAGCCCGTTCTTCTACCATTGTCTATCCACGTGTAGGCCGATGAACGGATTTCGGGTGCCCACCTCCTATCACATCAACGGCGACGACGAGCTCGTGTCATTGCACATCACGGGTGCGGTGACACTGGTCGATGTCTATGAGCTGTGCGAGGCGGTGATGCAGGATCCGAATTACCGGCAAGATTGGCCGCACCTGGCCGACCTGCGGGGTGCCAAGATCGACATTCGCCCCGGCGCGATGGGTCCGTTCGTGCGCTATGCGCGCACGGCACACGCGAGCGGTGGCGGCGACACGCCGATTGCGGTGGTGTTCGACGGCCATGAGGAGGACGCATTCTGTGCCGGTGTGTACCGGTTCACCTGCGCACTCGGGAGCGCGGAGCTGTTCGACGACTACGCCCACGCGATGAAATGGCTGCTGGAAAACGGCTGGCAGAAACAAGTGGGGGGGCATCCGGCCCCGCCTGGGGATTTACTGGAGCCACCAAATCCCCGCCGTCATGGCGCTGACGAACACCCAGAACAAATACGGACTTGAGTACGCGACGAACCGCGCGAAACTCTCGTTGTGGCCGGTCATGGACATCTTCCCTCATGCGGACCCCAGCGAACTTTTAACCCGTGACGCAGTTCACAGTTAGGGGTTGCGAGCGCGGATCTTGTGCGCGATTTGTAATCCCGGCGGCCGCCGGGCGCGAAAAAAATGAAGGAAGTCTGGAGGCGCGCGCGTTAACGCGTTGACTTGATTTCGCTTTTGCCAGGCACGTTAAAGGCAACGCGCATGGCGGTCTTTCAATCCCCGGGGCATGCCGCTATTCTTATTCCCCCCACCAGCCGATGCTGTATGTATATACAGTGTCATTCTCCTCGGCAGGGCGAACGCACGGCGTGCAGCTCGGCTGGTGGGACTACTCTCTCGTTGTCTCTCTCTGTTTCTCTCTCCCGTTTTCTCTAATCGCGTGCACGCCCGCGCCCACAGTTGGGCGAGTTCCGACCGTTGGGCAAGCGCCACACACCCTCGATCACGGACCGACGTTGCTCATCACCACACAGCCGCTGGCACCGAACATGCCGCCGACACCGAGGCATAGCGAGATCTCAGCACCCTTCACCTGCGCAGGCGCGCTGCCGCGCAGCTGACGCACGCTTTCTTGCAGCGCATACATGCCGTACATACCGGAGTGCATGTAAGACAACCCGCCACCGTTTGTGTTGAGCGGTAGCTTGCCACCCGGCCGTGTGTTGCCGTCCCAAATGAAGCTGGCCGCCTCGCCGCGTTTCACGAATCCGAGATCTTCGAGTCCGTAGATCGGTAGATGCGCAAACGCGTCATACACCATCATGTGATCGACATCGTCATGGTTGATGCCTGCTTCACGCATGGCTGCAGCACCAGCGACCCGAAACGCACGCGAGGTAGTGAGATCGTCCATCTGACTCACCATCGGTGTCTCGACGCTCTCACCGCAACCGATCACGTACACCGGCTTGGTCGGAAAATCGGCGGCGCGATCGCCGGATACCAGGATCAGCGCACCACCACCGTCGGTCACCAAACAGCATTCGAGCAAGTGAAAGGGATAGGCGATCATGCGCGATGCCAGCACGTCTTCGACTGTGATGGGCTCACGAAACGATGCGCGCGGATTCATCGCCGCCCACTCGCGCTGCACGACGGCCACCATGGCGAGCTGCTCGTGGCTCATGCCGAAGTCCTTCATGTAACGAAGCACCGGCAAGGTGAACAGCGTGGGCGGCCCGATCGGGCCGTAGGGTGCCTCGAACTGACCCTGCAAGCTGCCGTCACCGCCGCCGCGACGAAAACCGCCGCGGCCAACGCCCGAGCGACCGCTCTCGCCATGGGTGATGAGCACGGTCTTGGCAAGACCGTTCTTGATGGCCGCAACCGCATGGCGGACGTGAATCATGAACGAGCAACCGCCAACCGCCGTGCCATCGACCCAAGTGGGTACGATGCCGAGGTATTGCGCAATTGCTGTCGGCGACTCGCCAGCGGTCGCCACGCCGTCGATATCGGAGATCTTCAGTCCCGCATCGGCCAGCGCATTGAGCGCCGCATCGGCATGCAGCTGGATTTGACTCGTGTTCGGAATGCGACCGAGTTCGGTGGTCTCCGCTGCACCGACGATTGCAACCGACGTCATTGCGCACCTCCGGCTGCAAGAGGCCTGAAGAGCGGTAGCGTGATGTCATCGGTCAATCGCTCGAATGTCACTTCCAGCGGCATGTCCAATACGAGCGCCTCGGGCGTCTGCGGGCAGTCGATGATGTTGCTCATCATGCGCACGCCTTCGTCGAGTTCCACCAGCGCAATGGAGTAAGGACCGTCCCACGCCGGATGGCCACGCTCGTTGATGATGTAGGAAGCGAGCTTGCCCTTGCCGCTCGCGCGGAACACGCTCACCTCCCGCGAACTGCACTTCGGACAGAACGGCCGCGGCGGGAAGTAGACGTGCGCGCAAGCGTCGCAACGCTGCAAGCGCAACTCACCTTCGCGCGTGCCATCCCAAAAGTGTTGCGTCTCCGGTGTCGGCTGCGGCACCGGTCGTGTCCCCTTCGGCATCTCATCCCCGCGTCATTCAATGAAAGCGAGGGAGTATCTCAGAGCGCTTCTGGATCGGGAAGCACGCGCCACCAATCGAACGACGGATCGGCGACGGCCACGAAGTCGGGGTTCAAGAACGATTCCTTGCGGTTGTAGTCGAGGCGCGTGCGGTCGAACTTGTAAACTGCACCGCCGGCCGCTTCGAGCACCGCTTGCGCGGCGGCGATGTCCCACTCCGAAGTTGGACCCAACCGCGGATACAAGTCCGCTTGCCCCTCGGCGAGAATGCAAAGCTTCAGTGAGCTGCCAACTGCTTTGCGATCTATCCGCGAAAACACGTTGCCGAGCGCATCGATGAACGATTCGAGCCGCTCACCACCATGGCTACGGGAAGCAACTATCGTGAGCGGACGCTGCCGATCGAGCGATCGCGCGCCGAGGGGCACCGTGCCATTGGCGGTGTGTTTCTCGGCACGCGATGTCGCGACACGACCCACGTACACCTCGTCACGCACGGGCACACCGACGATCCCCACGGTTGCGCGATCGTTCTCGATCAACGCGATGTTGACCGTGAACTCGCCGTTGCGGTTGACGAACTCCTTCGTGCCGTCGAGCGGATCCACCAACCAATATCGCTGCCACGTACTTCGCTCCGACCACGGCGGCAGCGTCGACTCCTCGGACACCACCGGCACATCCGGCGTCAAGGCACGCAAGCCTGCGCTGATCACGCGATGCGAGTCGAGGTCGGCACGCGTCAGCGGCGAGTCATCGTCTTTGGTCGCCACTTCGAAACTACTGTCGTAGATCCCGAGAATCGCGGCGCCAGCGCGGCGCACGAGCACAACCAGCTCGCCGATCAGCGCATCGTCTACAGTCTTCACGTCGGAATCCGTCCCAGATGCAGGCTCACCAAGTACAGGGCCGCGAGGGCCCGCGCCTCGGCGAAATCGGGTCGCTCGATCAGCTCGGCAATGCGCGCGAGCGGCCATGGCACCACCTCCGGCGGCTCCGGCTCATCGGCCGGCAACCGCTCCGGATAGAGATCGCGCGCGAGCATGATGTTGATCGTGAATCCCATGTGCCCTGGCGAGAGATTCAGCGACTTCAGCCATTCGATACGCCGCGCACCGAGGCCGACTTCCTCCTTGAGTTCGCGGTCGGCCGCTTGCTCGAGCGTCTCACCGCGCTCGGCGGCGCCTTTCGGCAACGTCAACTGGTTCTCGTGAAAGCCGGCAGCGTACTCGCGAATCAACATCACCTCGTCGGCATCGTTGACCGCCACCACCATGACCGCGGGTCGGCCGAAGCCGGGCATTCGCTCGTAGATGCGCTCGACACCGTTGCTGAAGCGCAAATGCACCTCCTCGATCCGAAACAAGCGCGTCGTAGCAAGCATCTTGGTGGTTATGATCTCGGGGACTCGCAAACACCGACTCCGCAGTAGGGTCGGCTATTATAGGGGCCGTTCTTCACTCGTCGCCGCGATGCTCGACTGGCCGAACATCGATACCGTGTTGCTCGACATGGATGGTACGTTGCTCGATCTCGGGTTCGACAACGTGCTGTGGAACGAGCACCTACCGGCACGCTACGCGCACGCCCGGGGCTTGAGCGCCGACGTCGCCCGCGAGAGTCTCTATGCACACATGCGCGACACGCGCGCACGCCTCGAGTTCTACTGCCTAGATTACTGGGCGCGCTACACCGCGCTCGACGTGCGCAGCTTGCATGTGGAGCTCGCCCATCTCATACGTTATCGGCCCATGGCCGCCGAATTCGTGGCACGCATCCGTGTCTGCGGTAAGCGCGCGGTGCTCGTCACCAACGCGCACCGCGACAGCGTGGCCGTGAAGGACGCGGCCACAGGATTGCTGGCGACGCTGTGTCGCGACTTCTCGTCGCACGATTTCGCGGTACCGAAGGAGGACCCCGAATTCTGGCGCCGACTATCTGCAGTCGAGCCGTTCGATCCGAATCGAACGCTGCTGATCGACGACAATGCGGCTGTGCTCGACAGCGCCGCCGCGCACGGCATTGCCCACCTGCGCACCATCGCACAACCGGATTTGCGACGGCCGCCGCGGAGCGAGCTGCGTCACATACCGATCGACGACTTCGCAGAGATCATGCCGTGAGCGAACCGCATGCGGGGGTACGGCTGGATCGATGGCTGTGGGCGGCGCGTTTCTTCAAAACGCGTGCGCAAGCCAAGCAAGCGATCGAAGGTGGCAAGGTGCGGCTCTGCGGCGGCCGCGCGAAGGCTTCGCGGCCGGTCAATGTCGGCGACGCATTGTCGATCACGCGCGGCGACGATTGCACCGATGTCCGCGTAGTCGAACTCTCGGAGCAGCGCCACAGCGCGCCGCTGGCACAGCGACTGTATGAGGAAACCGAGCAAAGCAAGGCACGGCGGACTGCGAACGCCGAGCGCCGAAGGCTCGAGCGAGCCGCGTTCACCGCTCCGGCCACCCGTCCGTCCAAGCGCGACCGCCGCGCGCTCACCGAACTCAAGTACGAGCAAGGCGAATGAGCAACGACTTCACCGTGCGCTTCGGTTTCGATGCGACACCCGTTCGCGGCCGATTGTTGCGGCTCGAAAATACTTGGCAGGCCATGAGTGCCCGGCAAGAAACCGGCGGTGGCGGTGCCGCGGTCGGGCTCCTCGCCGACCTCGCGGTCGCAGCTGGGTTGCTCGGTCAGGATCTGAAAGTGGCCGGTAGCTTATCGATTCAACTCCATGCCGGCCGCCACGATGCTCAGATCACGACTGCGATGGCCGAGTGCCGTGGCCGTGCAGAGATTCGCGGCATCGTGCGGGGCGATCCGGCGACCTCCGGCGATCACGACCTCGCCGCCCTGTTCAGCGGTGGCCGCCTCGCGATCACCTTGATGCCCGAGGAAGGTGCGCCCTATCAAGGCCGTATCGAACTCGGCCGCGGCAATCTGGCGCGCCACTTGGAGGACTACTTCGTCCGTTCCGAGCAGCTGCCCACGCGCATCTTTCTCGCCCGCGACCAACACCGCGCGGCCGGGCTCATGCTGCAACGGGTACCGGATGCGATCGGCGCAGCCGACGACGACGACGATTGGCGACGGCTCACGCTGCTCGCACAGACGCTACGTCCGGCGGAGCTTCTGACACTCGCGCCGCCGGTGTTGCTGCAGCGCCTGTATAGCCAGGACCGCGTGCGGTTACACGCGCCCGAGCCGCTCGCGTTCGGCTGCACGTGCACGCGTGAGCGATCGGCCAACGCGCTGTCGCTCATGAGCGGCGAGGAAGTCGCGGCGATCCTCGATGCGCTCGGCGCGATCGACGTGACCTGTGAATTCTGTGGGGCGAACTATCGCTTCGATGCGGTCGATGCCCACGCGGCGGTGCTCGCGGGGCATTCGGCCAGCACCGAGTCGGAAGGCACAATACACTGAATTAAAAGGAATTTTAGACCCGCAGAGGGCTACGAGACGGCTCACACAGATACGCACAACTCGAGGCGCAATCGACGACGTGACCCGCCGCACCCTTTTGGCATAATACGCCCCCTTTTCCCCACCTCGCCTGCGATCAATCGGAGCGCCACAGCGTAATGGCATTGAACTACGAACCCACTGCACTTCGTCCCATTGCACACGCCGAACTGTCGTCGGCCGCGCTCGCCGAGCAGGCCGTGCTGCGGGGCGAAGGTCAGTTCGCGGCCAACGGTGCGATCGTGGTGCGCACCGGCAAGCGGACCGGCCGCTCGCCCAAGGACCGCTTCATCGTCCAAGAACCCAGCACAGCCGACGCCATCGAATGGGGCGCCGTCAATCAGCCGATGGCGCCGGCGGTGTTCGACGCATTGTGGGATCGCGTGCGCGTGCACCTCGCGGATCGCGAGACCTACGTCTCGCACCTGCACGTCGGTGCCGACCCCGAGCACTACTTGCCGATCGAGGTGACGACCGAATACGCATGGCACGCGCTGTTCGGCCGCGCGCTGTTCATCCGCCCGGAGCGTTTCAATCCGAAGGGCAAGGCCGTCTGGCAAGTGGTCAACGCGCCAGAGTACGTGTGCGACCCTGCGCGCGACGGCACGCCGGGTGACGCCACCGTCATGATCAACTTCAGTGAGCGCAAGGTGCTGCTGGCGGGTATGCGCTATGCGGGCGAGATGAAGAAGAGCATGTTCGCCGTGCAAAACTTCTTGCTGCCCGAAAAGGACGTGCTGCCGATGCACTGCTCGGCGAACGTCGGCGCAGACGGCGCAGTGACCTTGTTCTTCGGCTTGTCTGGTACCGGCAAGACCACCCTGTCGGCCGATCCGGACCGATTCTTGATCGGCGACGACGAGCACGGCTGGGGCAAGGGCACGGTATTCAATTTGGAAGGCGGTTGCTACGCGAAGTGCATCAATCTGACCCGTGAGAACGAACCCGTCATCTTCGATGCCATTCGCTTCGGCGCGATCGTCGAAAACGTGGTCATCGATCCCGAGACGCGCGTTCCCGACTACGCCGATGCCAGCCTCACCGAAAACACGCGCGCCTGCTATCCGCTCGACAACGTCGCGGCGCGAGTCATCGAGAATCGCGGCGGTGAACCGAACGCCATCGTGTTTCTCACCTGCGATGTGAGCGGTGTATTGCCACCGGTCGCGAAGTTGTCGAAGGAGGCGGCCGCCTACCACTTCCTGTCAGGCTACACCGCAGCAGTCGGCTCCACCGAAGTCGGCTCCACCGAAGCCTATCGCGCAACGTTCTCGACCTGCTTCGGCGCACCGTTCTTCCCACGACCGCCGCGCATCTACGCCGACTTGCTGATGAAGCGAATCTCGGAGTTCGGCGCCAAAGTCTACCTCGTCAACACCGGCTGGACCGGCGGTGGCTACGGTGTCGGCAAACGCTTCAGCATCCCGACCACCCGTGCGATCATTCATGCCATTCAGAGCGGTGCACTCGACGACGTACCGACCGAGCATCTCGCCGGCCTCAATCTCGATGTGCCGCGCGGCGTGCCGAACGTCGCGCCGAGCATCTTGAATCCGCGCAATGCTTGGACCGATAAGGCCGCTTACGACAAGGCGGCGCGCGGTTTGATCGACAAATTCACGGCCAACTTCGAGCGCTTCGACGTCGACTCCGCGATCGTCGCCGCCGGACCGACCGCCGACCAAGCTCGCTAGGCAGGCACGGACGATGGCGCTAGGCTAGCCGTCCCTCGGAGGAGGATGGGTATGCCGACGCTGCTCGAACGGCGCCTCGCCGCACTCGATGCCGGTGACGCTTGTGGCGCTTTTTCCCGGATTCGGCGCGGAATCGAAAAAGAAAGCCTGCGGGTGACACCCGGTGGCGATCTTGCTCACACGCCTCACCCGCACCGCCTCGGCTCGGCCCTGATGCACGCGCACATCACCACCGACTTCAGCGAGGCGCAGCTAGAGCTCATCACTGGCGTGCACGACACCATCAGCGGGTGCTTGAAGGAGCTCACCGACATTCACAGCTACGTCTATCAGAATCTCGACGACGAGCTGCTATGGGCAGCGAGCATGCCCTGCGTGCTCGGCAACGAAGCGGAGGTTCCAGTCGGCCGATACGGCACGTCCAACATCGGCCGCGCCAAGACCATCTATCGGCTCGGCCTCGGCAACCGCTACGGCCGGCTCATGCAGACCATCTCCGGCATTCACTACAACTTCTCGCTGCCGGACGAACTCTGGCCGGTCATCGCCCGTAGTGAGGGCGCCGATGCCGATCAGGATTATCGAACTCGCGCGTACTTCGAACTGATTCGCAACTTCCGCCGCCACTCGTGGTTGCTCATCTATCTGTTCGGCGCCTCGCCCGCGGTCTGCAAATCGTTCGTGAAGGACAAGCCGCACGATCTCGAATCGTTCGACGAAGGTTCCCTCTATGCGCCGTTCGCGACGTCACTCAGGATGGGCGGGCTCGGTTATCAGAGCGACGCGCAGTCGGCGTTGCATGTGTCGTACAACAGCCTCAAGCAATACACGGCGACGTTGCACGATGCCCTTGCGCGCCCCTATCCCCCGTATGAGCGCATTGGCGTGAAGGTGGGTGACGAATATCGCCAACTGTCGAGCTCACTGCTGCAGATCGAAAACGAGTTCTACGGCACGATTCGGCCGAAGCGTCCGGTCATGCATGGCGAACGGCCGCTCACCGCGCTCGATGCCCGCGGTGTGGAGTATGTGGAGGTCCGTTGCCTCGATTTGAATCCGTTTCTGCCGGTCGGTATCGACATCGAAACGATACGCTTCCTCGACGTTTTCCTGCTGCACTGCCTGTGGACTGAGAGCCCCGCCGACACGGCGGCCGAGGGCGCCGAGCTGCGCGACAACCAGCGGCTGGTCGTGGAACGCGGCCGCTCGCCCGGACTTACGCTCACAAGGCAAGGCAAACCGATCGCCATGCGCACTTGGGCGACCGAGCTGCTGGATAAGTGTGAGGAGATCGCAGCACGTCTCGATGAGTGCCATGGTGGCTGGAGCTACCGTGCATCGCTGGCACTGCAGCGGGCACGAATCGCCGATCCATCGCTCACGCCGTCGGCGCGCGTGCTCGAGCAGATGCGCCGCGAGCGCATCCCGTTCTTCCGGTTCGCGATGAATCAGTCGCTCGACCACAAGCGCTTCTTCGCGGCACATCCGCTGTCGCCGGAAGCGCACGCCTACTTCGAACGCGAAAGCAGCGACTCGATCGCCAGTCAACGCGAGCTGGAAGCGCACGAAACACAACCCTTCGACGAATTCCTCCGCGACTATCTGGCGCTCCCGGATCAGGGCACCTCGGCGTGAACTTTCTCGCCCACTGCGCGCTGGCAACGGCGGACGACGATCTGATCGTGGGTGGGTTCTTGGGTGATTTCGTGAAGGGCACGGTGCCCGACACCCTTCCCAAGCTGGTCGCCCGCGGGGTTCGACTGCACCGGCGCATCGATGCGTTTTCGAACACAGAACCGCACATTCGCTCGAGCGTGGCCCGCTTGCCCGAGGCCCATCGGCGCCTGGCACCGCCGTTCGTCGACTTGCTCGCCGATCACTTGCTTGCCCGCGACTTCGAGTGCTGCCATGGCGAGGCGCTCGGCGATTTCACCGATCGCGTGCACGCCGCCATCGAGCGCCGTGAGGTGTGGCTCGGCGCCTCGGCGCGGCGCTACTTTGCGTTCATGCGCGATACGGCGCTGTTGCACCGCTACCAAGACCTGTCCACCGTGGCCCGGGCCTTCGAGCGCATCGCGGCGCGCTTCGGCAGAAGCGAGGCCGTTGCGCCGTTCATGGCTTGCGTCGAAACACATTTCGATGCGTTCGCTGCCGACTTCGCAGGCTACTACCCCCGGCTGACGGCGCATGCAGACGATTGGATCGCGACCGCGGCCGCGAATCCGTGAACGGGCCGCGCACCCGATCACCGGTGAAGGCGCATGCGTCGCACGCGGTTGACGCCTCACCGCCGGTCGGTAATCTCATGCCTCCTCGTTAGAGACCCGCGCATGAAAGCCGTTCTTTGTCACGCCTATGGCCCGCCCGAATCGCTGCGTATCGAGGAAGTACCGTCGCCCGCGGTCGGGCCCGGCGAGGTGCTGATCGACGTGCACTCGGCCGCGCTCAACTTCCCAGACGTGCTGATGATCGAAGGCAAGTACCAGAGCCAACCGCCATTTCCATTTGCGCCGGGCGGCGAGGTCTCGGGTGTGATCGCTCGTCTCGGCGAGGGTGTTGCTGCGCTGCGCGTCGGCCAGCGCGTGTTCGCCGGCATCGGTGTCGGTGGGTTCGCCGAGCAGGTGACGGTTGCGGCCGATCGCGTGCGCGTCATGCCAGCCCGCATGTCCTTCGACCAAGCGGCCGGCATGAGCACCACGTACGGAACGTCGTACCACGCGCTCAAACAGCGCGCCAAATTGCTGCCAGGTGAAACGCTCCTGGTGCTTGGTGCCGCAGGGGGTGTGGGGCTCGCAGCCGTGGAGCTCGGCAAGGCCATGGGCGCACGCGTCATTGCCGCTGCCAGCACCGCTGCCAAGCTCGCCGTCGCCAAACAGGCCGGTGCCGATGAGCTCATCGACTACAGCGACGGCGAACTGAAGGAGAAGGTGAAGGTACTCACCGCTGGGAAGGGCGCCGATGTCATCTACGATCCTGTGGGCGGCGATCTGTTCGATCAGTGCATGCGCTGCATCAACTGGCAGGGTCGCGTGCTGGTGGTCGGCTTCACCGGCGGTTACATCCCGAAGGTGCCCATCAATCTCATTCTGCTCAAGGGTTGCCAAGTCGTCGGCGTGTTCTACGGTTCCTTCTCGGCACGCGATCCGGCGACCAATGCCAAGAATTTCGAAGAGATTCTCGACCTCTTCGAGCAACGCAAGATCGACCCAGTGGTCGGCGCGACTTTTCCCATGACGAGCTATGCCGACGCCCTGCGTTGCCTTTCGGAGCGACGCGCGATCGGCAAGGTGTGTTTGAGGATTCGGCCATGAGCGCGGCAGAGCGATTTGCGGTTCTGACCTTGCTCGCGGCCGGTGGCCTCGCCGCGGGCGCGCAGCTGTTCGAGCACGGTGCGGGCCTCGACCCGTGTCCGTTGTGTGTGATGCAACGGCTGTGGGTGCTCATCGGCGGTCTGGTGGTCGTGGTCGCCTTGGGCGACACGGTAAGCCGCGGCATCTACCCGCTGCTGGTGATCACGAGCGCCATCGTCGGGGCCGGGTTTTCCGTGCGCCAACTCTACCTGCAATCGCTACCGCCCGAAGAGGTACCGGCATGCGGACCCGATCTCGCCTACATGATCGATGCATTCCCATTCGCCGACGTGCTCCGCGCCATGACGTTCGGTACCGGCAACTGCGCGGAGGCCGGCTGGACGCTGTTTGGGTTGAGCCTCGCGGCCTGGGCCCTCGTCGGATTCGCAGCCATGATCGGGCTGGCCGGGCTCTGGTGGCGCGCAGCCCGGATGCCACACTGACGGCCGCGCGCGTTTAAGGTCAAATCTCCACTAAAGCTCGCAACCATCTGCCGAGATTGAAAAAACTACTGGTTCCTCTCGTTGGGCCGGGTATATAGTTGTCCACAGCATACCCACAGCGACACAACGACAAGCACGAGAAGAGGGGGCGCACGAGGGACGGATGGAGCCGAACGCTCTCCGCATACTGGTCGTCAATGGAAAGGGGGGCTGCGGAAAGACGACCATCGCGACCAATTTGGCGGCCGCCTACGCGCGCGCCGGCCATCACGTCGTGTTGATGGATCACGACGCGCAAGCCTCGAGCACGCATTGGTGGGCCGAGCGCGCTGCGCCACTACCGCCCATTCATCTCTGCGAAGCCCATCGGCGCACGTCGATGTACACCACCAGGGCCTTCGCGCAGCGATTGCCGCCCGACGTCGATCGCATCGTCATCGACACACCATCGGCGGTTGGCGATCGCGAGTTGGACGATCTGTTGCGCGGTGTCGATGCCATCGTCGTGCCGCTGTTGCCAAGTTCCATCGACATTCGCGCCGGCGCACGCTTCATCAGCCAAATGCTCAGCCATCGCTTGTACCGCACGCGACCCGTGCCCGTCGCCGTGGTCGCCAATCGCGTGCAACAAAATACACCGACACATTCGAAGCTCATCCACTTCCTCGAGGGGCTCGACGTACCGGCCATCGCAACCTTCCGCGATAGTGCCATCTACACCGGCCTGGCCGACGACGGCTGTGGCATCTTCGACCTCGAGGCCGATGCTTCCGTAGCGCGCGAACTCGATCAGTGGCACAAACTGCTGTCGTGGATCGACCAAGTGTGCCGTCCGCAACCGACCAAGAAAGCGACGATGCGGCGTGGGCCGCTTGCGGCGAGCGCGCACCCTCGGCCAGAACGAGCCACTCTGCACACCTAGGCGCGCCGTTCTTCGCGTAGCAGCGCTTCGGCAATCGTCCGCCATTCCCGCTCGAGTGCCGCCGTGCAAACCGGTCGGCCTGCCTGCCGATACCAGTACTGGGCGTTGTCGAGATCACCTTCCACTCGATGCAGATGCGCGTGCACCCAAGCGGCGGCGACCGAATCGATCGCCTGCACGGTTTCGTGTGCGCGATTCCAGTCGCCTTTTCGTTGCCACCAGAGACCCTTCAACACCGGTGATAGCTCTGCGGGCGGCGCATCGTCAGCGACGGATGCAATCAATCGATCGAGACCCTGCATGGCCGTAGAATGCGACGCCATCCGTCGGCGAAGCAAGCGGTGCCACGCCCCAACATTCTCATCGTGATGCCCGATCAACTGCGGGCCGATTGCCTCGGCTGCTTTGGCAACGACGTGGTGCGCACGCCACACATCGATGCGCTCGCCGCGCGCGGCACACGATTCGCAAACGCCTATGCGAATCATCCGGTCTGCGGTCCGAGCCGTGTGAGCTTGATGACCGGCTGGTATCCGCACGTGCGCGGCCATCGAACGCTAACGCACCTGCTGAAGCCTTGGGAGCCGAATCTACTGCGTTATCTCAAGGATGGCGGCTACCACGTTGCGATTGCCGGCAGCCGCGGCGATGTGTTTGCGCCCGGCGTGACCGAGGCGAGCACGCACTTCTGCGGCTGGATCGAGCGTCCGCGCAGCATGTATATGCCACCGCAGTATCCCGAGGATCATCCGCTCTATGGGGCGTTCTATCACGGATGTCGGGGCCAGGAGACATGGCTCGACTTCGACGAGGCCGCCGTGCGCACTGCGCTTGCGTGGCTCGACACGCGTCCGCGCGGACCCTGGGTCTTGTTCGTTCCCCTCATCTTTCCGCACCTGCCGTTCGAGGTGGAAGAACCGTTCTATGGCAGTCACGATCCTGCCGCCATGCCGCTACCCTTACCGGCCGCCGCCGGCAAACCGGCATTTCATCAAGCGCTGCGCAAGGTCAACGGCAGCCATCGGCTCTCCGAATACGATTGGCGCGAGATCGCGCGCACTTACTACGGCATGATCGCGCGGGTCGACGCGCAGCTCGGGCGGCTGCTGCATGGCGTCGAGCAGATCGGTGCGACTGGCAATACGTCGGTGTGGTTTTTCACCGATCACGG
>QJXZ01000305.1 GCA_003248125.1 Gammaproteobacteria bacterium
ATCAACACCGCCGGCGAGAAGGTCTATCCCGAGGAGGTCGAAGAAGCGTTGAAGGCGCACGACTCGATTGCCGATGCGCTGGTGGTCGGCGTACCCGACGAGCGCTGGGGACAATCGATCACGGCCGTGGTGCGGCTCAATACCGGATACGGACTCGAAGAAACCGCGCTGCGCGAATTCGTGCGCGCGCAACTCGCTGGATACAAGATCCCGAAGCGCATCATCGCTCGCGCCGATCTCGGCCGCGCGCCAAATGGCAAAGCCGACTACAAGTTGATTCGCGAATTCGCGCAAGCGGCGCTCGCCAACGCCGACGCTCGGTGAACCCGCGCCCGCGCTGGTATCGCCTCGCGTGGTTTCTCGGCCGACCGCCTGCTCTCTCGGCTCGGCAGTGGCGTGTGCTCGGCTTGGTGTCGGCCGTGTCGTTCTTCGAGATGTACGACGTCTATCTGTTTGCGCTCAACTTGAAGCAGATACAGGCTGAGCTCGCCATCCCCGAGTCCGATCTGGGTCTGCTGGGTTCGATCGTGCGTGCCGGGTCGCTCTTTTCGATTGCGCTCGCGATGCTGGCCGATCGCGTTGGCCGCCGCCGCATGCTCTTAGTCACGGTATTGGGATACACACTGTTCACCGGTGCAACGGCGCTTGCGCCCACCACAGAGAGCTTCGTGGTGTTCCAGTTTCTCGCCCGCGCCTTCGCCGTCGCCGAGAGCATTCTCGCCACGGTCGTCATCGTCGAGGAGTTCTCCCCGGAGCATCGTGGTTGGGGCATTGGTGCGGCAACCGCCATTCAGGCCTGTGGCGCTGGCGCTGCCGCGCTCATGTTCGGGTTAGTCGAATACTTGCCATACGGCTGGCGCGCGCTCTATGCGTTCGGGCTCGTGCCGTTGTTGCTGATCGCCTATTGGCGACGCACGTTGCCCGAGACGGAACGCTACGAGCATGCGGCGCGACTGCGTGACGCCGCGCCCGCGCTCGCGCCGTCGGTGGGCAACATCCTGGCGCTGACGCGCGACTATCCGGCGCGCTTCTTGGCGCTCACTGGCGCGAGCTTTCTATTGGCGATGGCCGTCACCGCAGCGGGATTCTTCACGCCGAAATATCTGCAGGACGTCCACCTCTGGTCGCCGGCCAACGTTGCCACCATGACGTTCCTCGGCGGCATGTTCGCGATACTCGGCAACCCGATCGCGGGCGCCTTGAGCGACCGGCTCGGTCGCCGCCCCGTGGCGGTCGGTGCAGCTTCGCTGGTGCCGCTACTGGCAATCGGGTTTTACTCGGTCGGCGGTTGGCTGTTGCCCGTGACGTGGGTGCTGCTCATATTCCTCGAGTTCGCGATCGGCGTGACCATGGCGGCGTTCAGCGCCGAAATGTTCCCGACGGCGCAGCGTTCGACCGCAGCGGGTGCCCGCACCTTGGCAGCCACGCTGGGCGGTATCGCAGGCCTTGCTGCGGTCAGTGCACTGTATGACCTGCTCGGCGACAATTGGTCGGCCATTCGGCTGCTGGCGCTATGCTGCGTCGTGGTGCCGTTCATGGTGTTGTTCCTGTTTCCGGAGACCACGCGCCGCCGACTCGAGGACATCGCTCCCGATCGTTCCGGCTGACGAATCTGGGACGGCGTTAACGTTCTCCTGGACTCGAGTTGCCTACCTTCGCTACTGCACTTAGTACTGTTGATAAGGACGTTGACATGGCTCACGTGCAACCGCACGACGCGCAACTACCGGGTACCGCGAATCCGCCAAGCCTCTCCGGCCTCAACTGGCCGTTTGCGTCGACCGCGACAGACGCCGCCGAAGTGCCCACGGCGTGCTTCGAGATCCACGGCAATGCCTACATCGCCTACTGCAAGCCATGGGCGCCCGTGTGGATCGACGAGGAAGAGGAACAGGACTATTGATGTCGTCGCGTTAGCTGCGATCGCCGTGATCGCGGGTATTTGCTAACGTCGAACCGTGTCGAGCATTCGACCGGGGGGGAGGTGACCAACGCCGTCGAGCCCGTGGTGGTTCTCGAAGGCCTCACCAAATCGTACGTGGTACCGGTGCGCGAAGCCGGACTCAAGGCCGCGCTCGGCAGTCTCATCAGGCGTCGTACTCGTACCGTAGAGGCCGTCAAGGGCGTCAGTTTCGCCATCGCGCCCGGCGAGGTGGTCGGATTCCTCGGGCCGAACGGCGCGGGCAAGACCACCACGCTCAAGATGCTGTCGGGCCTGCTGCATCCGACCTCTGGCGCCGCCCGAGTGCTGGGTTTCGAGCCGTGGCTGCGGCAGCGCGAGTATTTGTCGCGCATGACGCTGGTGATGGGGCAGCGCAATCAGCTCATGTGGGACATCCCCGTGATCGACTCTTTCGATCGCAATCGCGTGATCTATCGGCTGAGCCGCGAGGAGTACCGCGCCCGGCTGGACGATCTCACCGGCCTCTTGGACCTCGGCGAGCTGCTGAACAAACCGGTGCGCAATCTATCCTTGGGTGAGCGCATGAAATGCGAGATCGCGGCCGCGTTGCTGCATCGTCCGCAGATCCTGTTTTTGGATGAGCCGACGCTCGGCCTCGACGTGACCATGCAGCGCAGGTTGCGGACGTTCATCGCCGACTACAACCGGCATACCGGCGCGACTGTACTGCTCACGTCGCACTATATGGCAGACGTGGAAGCCCTATGTCCGCGCGTGATCGTCATCCATCATGGCGAAATTCTCTTCGATGGTGCGCTTTCGAAACTGATCGGCGAGTTCGCCGCGTACAAGACGTTGATCGTCGACTCCGACGGCGGGCGCGATCTCTCGAGCTATGGTGAAGTCGTTTCGCGCGATGGTGGCCGTACTACGCTCCGGATTTCGAAAGCGGACACGGCGCGGGTCACCGCACAGATCCTCACCGACGTCAGCGTGCGCGATTTATCCGTCATCGATCCGCCCATCGACGAAGTCATCGACCGGGTGTTCAGCGAGGTGAACCCGTGAGGCACTGGCTGGAGACCTATCGAGCATTCTTGCGCATTGCGGTTTTGGAGCAACTGCAGTATCGGGCGTCGGGCGCGATCTGGATGATCGGATCGGTACTCGAGCCAGTCGTGTTTCTGGTGGTCTGGTCGACGGTCGCGCGTTCCCAAGGCGGTGCGGTTGCGGGCTTCACCGCGCAGACCTTCGCCGCTTACTACATCGTGCTCATGATGGTGAATCACCTGACCTTCACTTGGGTGATGCACGACTTTCAGTTTCGCGTCCAGATGGGTCAGTTGTCGTTTGCGTTGCTGCGTCCGGTACACCCGATTCACGAGGATGTCGCGGCCAACGTCGCTTACAAGCTGGTGATGCTCACGGTCATGATGCCCGCGCTAGTGGTGCTCTGGTATGCATTCGAACCCGAGTTCGCGTTGGCAGCGTGGTCGACCGCGACATTCGTGCCGGCGCTGCTGCTCGCATTTCTGTTGCGGTTCCTCGCCGAATGGACGCTCGCACTTGCCACGTTTTGGATGACGCGTGTCACGGCGATGAACCAAATCTACTTTTCGTTGCAGATGTTTCTTGCCGGACGCGTCGCACCCATCGCACTGCTGCCGGCGTGGCTCGGCGATCTCGCGCATGGTCTGCCGTTTTACTACATGGTGGGCTTTCCGGTGGAATTGCTGCTTGGCAAGATCTCTGCCGACGCAGCACTCGATGGATTGATGGCACAGCTCGTTTGGGTTGCAGTCATGGCTGCCTTGATAGCGCTCGTGTGGCGCCGTGCCGTTGCGCGATTCTCGGCGGTTGGTTCGTGAAGATTTTCGAGCTAATGGCCGTGTTTTTCCGCGTTGGCGTGCTGGGCGAGACCGCGTACCGCGCCAATTTCTACATTCAGATCTTCGAGACCGGGCTCAACCTCGCGACCGCGCTGGCCGCGGTGGCGGTAGTGTTTTCGCAAACCGACTCGTTGGGGGGCTGGCAGCCATTCGAGCTGACGGCGCTGATCGGCATCTACTTCATGGTGTTGGGTGGGATCAATCTGGTGGTTGCACCGAGCCTGCAGCGGTTCATGGAACACATCGTCACGGGCAATCTTGACTACACCCTCACCAAGCCCGCTGATGCGCAGCTGTTGGTGAGCATTGCCGAATTCCGCGTATTCCGTTTGGTCGACGTGGTGCTCGGCGCGGGCGTGCTCGGTACCTCGTTGACGGTGCATGCGGTAGAGGTCGGTTGGCTCGTCGTCGCGCAATTCACGGCGGCGATTCTGGCGGGTGCGGTGATCGTCTACTGTTTCTGGTTGATCCTCGCGACGATGGCATTCTGGTTCGTGCGGGTCGAAAACATTCTGCAGATCTTCTGGTCGATGTATACGGCGGGGCGTTGGCCGATCGGCATTTATCCCAAGTGGCTGCGTTGGATGTTGACGCTGGTGGTGCCGGTCGCGTTCGCCGTCACCGTGCCGGCTGAAGCGGTATCGGGTCGGCTCGATGGCGATGCGTTGGTTGGAGCGGCGGCTCTCGCGACAGCGCTCGCGCTGTTCTCGCGTTGGTTCTGGCGCAAAGGGCTCGCCCACTACTCGGGCGCGTCGGCTTGAGGCGGAACGGGGACGTGTGTGCTGAAATGAGCGGCCGCAGTCGAAGGTAGCCAAGACGATGCGACGCGAGTGGGCGATGGCGGTGGCGAGCGTGCTGACGATGTCGCTTCTCGCTCATGCCGACGTGGTGGTCGATGACGTTGTCGGCTACGCGCCGGCCGGCCAAGCCATTGCAACGTTCGATTACCTCGTGTTCGACGACACCGGTCGAGTCGTTCGCACTGGGTCCGGCCAACCGCCCGATGCCGAGACGGTGATCGACGGCCATGGCCAGGTGTTGCTACCCGGCTTGATCGACGCTCATGGCCACGTGTCGAGCTTGGGCCTCGCGCGCCACGCGGTCGATCTGGTCGGCACGCAAAGCCTCGAGGAAGCGCTCGATCGCATTGCCCGCTACGCCGCCGCGAACCCGGGCCTACCCTGGATCATAGGGCGCGGCTGGAATCAGGAACTCTGGCCCGTTCGTGAGTTTCCGACCGCTGCAGATCTCGATGGGCGCATCGGCGACCGGCCGGTGTGGCTGAACCGCATCGATGGTCATGCCGGATGGGCGAACACCATGGCGCTCGCACAAGCCGGCATCGATGATGCCGTCGCAGATCCGTCCGGCGGCGCGATACTGCGCGACAACGATGGGCGTGCTACCGGTGTGCTACTCGACCGCGCCATGGATCTAGTGGAAGTGGTCGTGCCACCACCGACGGTGGCCACGCTCGACCGCGCCCTCGATCTCGCCTTAGCCGAGCTTGCCGCCAATGGCATTACGTCCGTGCACGATGCGGGCATCTCACTCATGGAAGCGAGGTTGTACCAAGCGCGTGCCGCGGCCGGTCTGCTGCCGGTACGCATCTACGCCATGCTCGCCGGGCTCGAAACCGTGCGCGGCTTCGGAGCACCATTTGCGAGCCCTGACGACCGTTTGGTGGTGCGCTCGATGAAGTTGATTGCCGACGGTGCGCTCGGCAGTCGCGGGGCGGCGTTACTGGAACCCTATGCCGATGCACCGACCAGTCGCGGTCTCGTCATCGAAGATACAGCGGCGCTCACCACCAAGATTCGCGCAGCGCGAAAGCTCGGCTATCAAGTCAACATCCATGCGATCGGCGATGCCGCGAATCGTAGTGCGCTCGATGCCTATGCGGCGGCCGGTGCCACCGCGAGGGAGCGGCACCGGATCGAGCATGCGCAGATCGTTGCGCTCGAAGACATTGCGCGCTTCGCGACCTTGGGCATCATCCCCTCCATGCAGCCGATCCACGCCACCTCCGACCGCACGATGGCGATCGTTCGGCTCGACGCCCCGCGCCTTGCGGGTGCTTACGCGTGGCGCAGATTTCTCGACGTGGGTCTGCGCATTCCTGCCGGCAGCGACTTCCCGGTCGAACCGGTCAATCCTCTTCTCGGCTGGTACGCCGCGGTGACCCGGCAGGACCTCGACGGTGAGCCGCCGGGCGGCTGGCTGCCGACGCAAAAAATGACAGCTGCCGAGGCGTTTCGCGCGTTCACCGTCGACGCAGCCTATGGCGCATTTCAGGAAGGCAGCGTAGGCACTTTGGCGCCGGGTTCCTGGGCCGACTTCGTGCTGCTCGATGCAGATCCGTTCAGTTTGGCGAACACCTCGCCGCGATCGATTGCCGACATTCGAGTGCTGGCGACGTGGGTGGCCGGAAGACGCGTGCACTGATGAGTGTCGCTGCCAATTTCAACTATCCGACTCGAGTGTGGATCGGCGCGGGTCGCATCGCGGAGCTGCCGGACGCATGCGAGATCGCGGGCATCCGCAAGCCGCTCATCGTCACCGATCGTGTACTCGCAGGCCTTGCCGTGATCGAGCGCATCGCACACACCGTGCACGCGCCGGTCTTTTCCGACGTGCAGGGCAATCCGGTAGAGGCCAACGTCGTCGCCGGCATCCAGGCGCTGATGTCGGGCGACCACGACGGCGTCATCGCAATCGGCGGTGGTTCTGCGCTGGACGTCGGCAAGGTCGTTGCGTTCATGGCCGCCCAGTCGCGACCGATGTGGGACTTCGAGGATGTTGGTGACAACTGGCAGCGCGCCGATGCCGCGGCGATCAAGCCCGTGATTGCGGTGCCGACCACGGCGGGCACTGGTTCCGAGGTTGGCCGCGCTGGTGTCATCACGCAGTCGGCGACGCACACCAAGAAGGTGATCTTCCATCCCGGCATGATGCCCGTGGTTGCGATCTGCGATCCCGAGTTGACCGTCTCGCTTCCGCCGGGGCCAACGGCGGCGACCGGCCTCGATGCGTTCGTGCACTGCCTGGAAGCGTATTGTGCACCGGGCTATCACCCCCTCGCCGAAGGTATAGCGATCGAGGGCATGCGCTTGGTCAAGGAATATCTGGTGCGCGCCTACGATGACGGTGGCGACCTCGAAGCCCGTACCCACATGATGGCTGCCGCTGCCATGGGCGCGACAGCGTTTCAGAAAGGCTTGGGGGGCATTCACGCATTGGCGCATCCAGTCGGCGCGCTGTACGACACGCATCACGGGCTCACGAACGCCGTGCTCATGCCTTACGTGCTCGCCTACAACCGCCCGACCATCGACACGAAGATCGCGCGCCTGGCCGCCTGGCTCGACCTCGATGGCGTCGAGGGGTTCATGGCTTACGTGCTGACGCTGCGTGCACGGCTCGCGATTCCCCATCGCCTCGCCGATATCGGCATCGGCAAAGAACGGACCGCCGAGATCGGCGCGATGGCCGCGGCCGACCCCACCGCTTCGGGAAACCCGCGGCCATTGTCTGCCGTCGTGGCCGCGCGGCTGTTCGAAGCCGCCGTCGATGGCGCGCCGACGGAAGACGCCTGAGGTGGCCGTGTTCAGGCCGCCAGACCGGCGCCGTATCTATCTGATGCGCCACGCGGAAGCGGCCTACGTGAAACCGGATGGTACGCCGGTCGACGACACCACCGTTGCGCCGCTGACCGACACGGGCCGCGTGCAGGCGCAGCACCAGGCGGCGGTGCTCACCGAGATCGGGTTCGATCGCGCGGTTTGTTCTGGCCTTCTGCGGACCGTGGAAACCGCAACCGCGGTGCTCGGCGACCGCGCTTCGCCCACGCTCGAGATCATGCCGGCGCTGGCAGAGATCCGCGGTGGCGAGCGTCACCATCTGATCGGCGATCTCGAGGCGTGGCTCGATCACGTCGCCAATCCATGGGCCGATGCGATGAATCCGGAGGCGAAGTTCTTGGGTGGTGAGCGATTCGCAGACTTCGAAGCACGCGTCATTCCGGCGTTCCGCAGTTTGCTGGCCGATGACCGTTGGCGCACGCTCTTGGTGGTGGCGCATGGCGGCGTCAATCGCTTGATTCTCAACCACGTCATGAACCTCCCTTGGCAAGGCACCGTGTCGATCGAGCAGGACGCTTGTTGCATCAACGTGATCGACGTCGACAGCGGCCCCGAGGGGCCGAAGCGATTCTTGGTCCGCGGCATCAACATCACCGGCTACAACTTGATCAAGGCCGGCATCTCGCTCACCGATATGGAAAAGACGGCGCAGCGACTGGCGATGCTGGCGCGCACGCGCGATTCGAGGCTTCCAGACCGCGGATAAAAGAAAGGGAGACCGGATCGGTCTCCCTTGACACAACCGACCCTTGGGGAGGGGAGGGAGGGGGGTCGATTGAGTTGTTACGCATGGTAACGTCGACTTGTGCGTCGCACAAGCCCCCTGCGAGAGTATTTTTCTAGACCAGGTGAGCCGGCGGCAATCGCAGGGATTCGGCAGACCGCTCGGCCAGCCGAAAGTTCCCTGGCTTCGCGCGCCGATTTGGTGCGCTGCAGAAAAATTGGAGGGAAATCGCCTAGTCGGGGAGCGGATTGAGCGCGTCGAACCAGAACCGAATGTGCCAAACCGCCTCGAAGGCGGACTCTTCGTGGTCGAGTGGGCCGACATTGATGGCCTGGACATGACCGTCGAGCGCCTTCATCGCGGCCGCCGCTGCAATCGAGTCGCGCGCCGCCACGTCGGTGTCGGCCGTGCCGTAGTAGAGCCGAAGTGGGGCCGCCGGCGCCCAGTCGAAGACTTCGTTGGCGGCGAGCGCGCGCGACAACCAAGTCGGTTCCCCGGCATCGAATGCGGCCAAGAAGGCGGGCAAGAACATTGCACGCGGATCGCTTGGCAGTACCGCCTTGATGGCGTCGTCGTCGTGCGCGCCGTCGAACAAGGTCACCACGGCGGTATCGAACGGCGGCTCGAGTACCGAACCGAGTGGCTGGCCGTAGATTTGGGCATACGCGCGCACCATGTAGCCGAGGTACACGGCGTGGGATTTGGCTGTGCCACCGAGTGCGAAGGGGAAAGAGACGTTGGCCAGATCGAACGGCGCCGCGGCGGTTGCGGCGGCGACGATCGAGGTGCCCGGCACCCCCTCGGCTTCGATCCGCCGCTGCATCGCGGCCGTCGCATGACCACCTTCGCTGAATCCCAGCAGATTGAGTTGCGGCGGCCAGTCGATACCTTTGTCGCGGGTGAACTCGTAGGCGGCGCGGATCAGGTCGATGCCGGCGTTGGCCGCACTGTCGGCATGGAGATAGGGATGTATGCCGTTCGACTCGCCGAGGCCGAGGTAATCGGGGGCAAGAAGCAGATAACGGGCACCGGCGAAAGCCGCTGCGGCCACCCGGCCGTCAACCGAGGCGTAAGACGGCACTTGTTCGCGCAAGGTCGTGGTGCCGTGCTGGTAGCTGACGATGCCGCGCATCGGTCGATGGTGAGGTAGCGCAAGCAGTCCGGAGGCTTGTACCGGGGCGCCGTTCCAATCGCGAGTCCAGTAAGTCAGTCGATACAGCGACGCGCCGGTGTGAATGGGCACGTCGCCAGGCAATTCGGTAAACGTGCGCGCCAGCCGGAAGTACCAGGCGGGGTACCACTTGATGCGCTGTGCGGCGATCAGGTGGCTGGGCTCATCGGCATGCGCCAGCGC
Source organism: Gammaproteobacteria bacterium (assembly GCA_003248125.1). Taxonomy (GTDB): domain Bacteria; phylum Pseudomonadota; class Gammaproteobacteria; order Pseudomonadales; family Azotimanducaceae; genus SZUA-521. Next base: position 9,512 of record QJXZ01000305.1, read on the forward strand.
CGACGGTAGCGCTGCGCCGCAGAGCAAGGTCAGTAGTGCAAGCGAGAACGTCCGCATGGGGAGCGGATATCATCATCGCGAGTGAGCAAAGGTCAATCCATGGCAGCCTTCCATCCGTTCCAATCCGAGCGCCCCCTGATCGTGTACCTCGACATCAAGAGTCCGTATGCCTTCATCGCGAAGAACCCGACCCGCGACTTGGCGGCATCGGTTGGCATCGAGGTCGATTGGCGGCCGCTGACACTCGACATTCCGAGCTATCTGGGATCGGCAAGGCTCGATGCGAAAGGCAAGGTGGCCGAGAGTCGGCGTTCGCCCGAGCAGTGGAGCGCGGTCAAATACGCGTATCGGGATGCGCGCCGCTATGCTGCATTGCGGGGCCTAACGCTCAGGGGAACCGTCAAGATTTGGGATACCTCGCTCGTGCACATCGCCTTCCAGTGGGCGAAGTCGCAGGGTGACGTCGTGCTCGAGCGGTTTCTCGACGATGTCTACGTACGCTTTTGGCGCCGCGAGTTCGATGCCGAGGATCCCGTCGTCGTCACCGAAGCATTGGCGCGCGCCGGTGCGACCACCGCGGGCTTCGATGCTTATGTCGCCGGTCCAGGCCGAGAATTTCACGATCGCACGCAAGCCGCGATATTCGCAGCCGGTATCTTCGGCGTGCCGGGCTACGTGGTCGAAGGCGAATATTACTTCGGCCGCGAGCATCTGCCGCGCATCGGTTGGATCTTGAGCGGCCGGCACGGCGCTGCGCCGGACATTGCCTATCGCTCCTTTCAGGGCGCTCGGGTGACCGGAACAGGGTGACGTCATGAGCGAACCCACGACACCATTTGTCTTCGACACGGCGCTCGCGGTCTGTGTCGACTTCAGAAATCCGCACGCCTGGCTCGCCATCGAACCGTCCTGTGCTTTGGCTGCCAAGCTCGGCATCCGCATCGACTGGCTGCCGCGCCTGGTGCCGCCGCCGCAACTCGGCCGGCCGGCGGCCGAGAGCGAGGAACGCGGCGTTCGGCATCGCAGCGTGCGCGCCGATTATTTTGCGCGTGACCTCGCACGCTACGCAGCGGCGAGAGGCTCGATCGTGGACTTCGCACACTGCGAAGGCGACGGCCTTGCGCCGGCGCTCGGCCTTCTTCATGCGCGCGCGTTGGTGCCGGCAAGAACGCAGGATTACGTCACCGCTATGTTCGAAGCGATATGGAGCGACGCGCGAGGTGCGGGCCGCGACACGGTGGCATCACTGCTGACCGAATTGGGTGTCGATGCACGTGGTTTCGAAGCACGGGTGAGCGAACTGCACGCGCTGGATGCATCGCTCGCCGCGGCGGGGGTGCACGGCGTGCCGTGCTACGTGGTCGACGACGAGCCGTACGTAGGGCGTGCGCATCTGCCGATGATCGAGTGGCAGCTGACCGGCCGTGCCGGCCCGCCGCCGATCTGAGTTCAGGTTCTTGCGACGAGGCGCTGGTGCACGGCAGTCAGGTATGGCCGCCGCTCTGGTGCCAGGTAACCGAAATTGACGCCACGATCGTCTACTTCCCAATACTCGGCTCGATCCTCCGACATCAATCCTCTGTATATGGTGTTCAATCGATCCATGCGCTCGCCGCGCAGGTCAGCGCAGATTCGGTCCACGCGCTCGCGGTGGCCGAGACTCTCGAACAGCGCTGCCGCGCGCAACTGCGCGCGACGCACGCCTAGCAGGCTCGATTCTTGCGTTTCGTTGCGTATCTCGAGATCGAGCTCCAGCAAGACATCGAGCAGCTCGTCGATGAGGGGGGAATTCGAGGCAACCGCAGATTCGATGAGTTGCAACACGTCGTGTGCGGTGACTTCCAGCAGGAACGGTATCTCGACTCGGTAGGCGAGCTGACCGTAGAACCGTAGGTGATGTGCGATCTCCTTGACGGCGGCGTTCAATCCAGCCGCCAAGAACCCGTCGGCCAGCAGTCGATACTGATTGAGGATGTAGTAGCTCGAGCGCGGATCGCGGGCGTTGATGGTGGCACGTAGATAGCTGTTGAAGCAGCGAATACACAGTCGCCGCAGGACGTCGGACTTGGCCAGTCGGCCAATGCGTTCGCTGCGAATCGCGATCAGGTTGGCAACGTCGCGTGCATCGGGAATGCAATGGGGTATTAGCGACAGATATTGGCGGAAGATCTTCACTTCCACCCAAGTGCCCTGCTCTTCGATTGCCTTCAGCGGTTCCGGTGCCAGTGCCACGAAATCGGGATCGGAAGCGACCGCCGGCGTGATTTGGAACCACGCTGGGTCCAGCTCGTCACGAATCTCCTGATAGTCGAGTAGCAGTTGCTCCAGGGTATCGACACAGGCCATCGCCACACCGCGGTCGCTCTGCTCGACTGCCGTGCGCGCCACGTTCAAGAGCTCGTCGATGGACTCTTCGGCGCGTGCCTGTTCGATCGCGACGTCACCGCGCCGGGAGCGCAAAATTGCGCGATATGCGTTGTCGGCGAGGCGCTGAATGACGCTGAGCGGCGACAGAAATTGGAATACGAACGCGAAGTACGGCAGCAAGATGAGCAGCGACACCGACACCAACAAGATCGTCAGCGCGAATCCCGCATTCGGCAAGAGCGCATCGGCATTGGCGGGTGTACCGGTTGCGGCCACCCAGATCGCCTCGACGGTCGCGAGCATGAAGATACTCAACACCACGGCGTTCACGGGTTCAGTCAAGAATAGCCAGGTAATGCGGTGGCTGTAGCGGTTGGCTGCGAGCTCGACCACGATCGCTACAACGGTGATGGCAATGCCAAGCACGCTTGCGACGACACCGGCAGCCTCGGGGATAGAGCCCGCAGCAGCATCGGCGTCGGCCGACGCGAGCCAACCGATCGGATCGGTCAGGATGGCGGTGCCGCCGCCATCGAGCAGCGACGACATGACGAACCAGGCAATGGCGGCACTGGTCAGGGAAGCGAACGCGTAGATCGCGTACTTGATGGCGTCGCGTCGGTGGCTCGTGCGGGCGAGGTCGGAGTTGGTTGCAGTCATCTCGATCGCGTGATTGGCGCAGGCCATTATGGCCGTTGGTCATGGCGGCGAGCCACTCTATAGAATGCGGCCCAGATCGGGGAGGTCGCATGCGCCAGCGCAGATTGGTCAGCTACACCGAGGTCGAGGTCACCTACTTCGAGCGCCGCACGTTGAAACGGCATGCCGGCGTGTGGTCGCTGTGGGCCCTCGGTGTCGGCGCGGTGATCTCTGGCCATTATTCGGGATGGAACATCGGCCTGTCGGTAGGGGGCTGGGGCGGCATGGCAGCTGCCGGTGGGGTCATCGCCGTCATGTACCTGGGGCTCACGTACTCGATCGCCGAAATGGCCGCGGCGCTGCCGCATACCGGCGGCGCCTATTCCTTCTCGCGCACGGCCATGGGTCCGTGGGGCGGTTTTCTGACCGGACTCGCGGAGAACGTCGAATACGTGCTCACGCCGGCCGTCATTGTGTTCTTCATCGGCTCGTATCTGACCAATATCTTCGAGACCGATGCCACCCTGCAGCCGCTCTATTGGATCGTCGCGTACATCGTATTCGTCGGCTTCAACGCCGTCGGCGTCGCGCTTTCATTTCGACTCACCGTGACGGTGACGCTGCTGGCACTCGGATGCTTGATCGTGTTCTGGGTGGCGGCCTTGCCTGCGGCCGAGTTTTCTCGTTGGGCACTAAATATCGGCGCTGAGGGTAGGGAGCTGTCGGAAGGAGGTGGTCCGTTGTTTCCTTTCGGCTGGACGGGCGTGCTTGCGGCGTTGCCGTTCGCCGTTTGGTTGTTCCTAGCCATAGAGCAATTGCCACTAGCCGCGGAAGAGTCGGTGGATCCGCGCCGCGATCTACCGCGCGGCATCGTGCTCGGCATGTTCACGCTATTGGTATCGGCATGTCTGATCGTGTGGCTGAACGCGAGTGTTGCCAACGGTTCGTATGCGCTTGGGCAATCGGGTGAACCGTTGCTAGATGGCTTCAAGGCGCTGTTCGGGACGAACATCGCCAAGGTGCTCGCATTGGTGGCGATCACCGGATTGATCGCCAGTTTCCACACGATCATCTTCGCCTACGGTCGTCAGATCTACTCGCTGTCGAGGGCCGGGTACTTCCCAGTATGGTTTTCTGAAACTCATGGCGTCCGCAAAACCCCACAGCGTGCGATGGTGAGCGGCGCACTGCTCGCGTTGACGGTGATGATGGTCGTCTGGTTCACCTTGGGTCACGAACGTGGCGCAGCGGCGATCGGCGGGACGCTGCTCAACATGGCGGTGTTCGGCGCCATGTTCTCGTACATCCTGCAAGGCGCGGCATTCATTCTGTTGCGGGTACGGCGACCGCACATCGAGCGGCCCTACAAGAGCCCACTCGGCATCGCCGGCGCCGCTCTGACGGTCGTGATTGCCGCCGTGACGGTCTACTTCCAGCTACTCGATCCCGTGTATCGCGCAGGTGTGTTGGGTGTCGCAGTTTGGTTTGCAGCGGCCATCGCATACTTCGCGTTGGTGAGCCGTCACCGGCTGATTTTGTCGCCAGAAGAAGAGTTTGCGCGGCGTACCGAGGAGGTGGCTCGTTGAGCCGAATCGATGTCGTTCGAAGCTGTCTATTGATGTTCCTTGCGCCGTTGGCGGCACCGGCCAGCGCACACGATACGGTGACGCATGCTTGTGTGGCACCGACAAGGCCGCCCGAGGGTGTCGAGCCCGAAGTTTGGAATGCGTTCGTCGATCGCGTCGATGTCTATCGCGCCTGCATGAGCGACTTCATCGCAGCCAATCACGCGCAGGCGGATGCGCATCGCGACGCCGCCAACGCTGCCACCGAAGAATGGAACGCATTCGTCCGCAGCTCGCTCAACGTACCCGAGGACTATCCGTTTCCACCGCCGCGTTGACCATGTACGCGATGTGTCGAAGCCGGAAACTTGGCGAGCGCGGCTGCCGGTCGAACAGGTCGTCGCACGAGCTCCCCGCCGCAGTTCGGACAGCGGCCGGCGAGCGGCCCGTCGGCACAATCGCTGCAGAACGTGCATTCGAACGAGCAGATCCGGGCATTGGGCGCTACTGCCGGTAGGTCGCAGTCGCAACGTTCGCAGTTCGGCCTAAGCTCGAGCATGGGCGGTCCCCTTCGGCATCGGAATGTCGTTGCGCCAAGCGGCCAGCGGCAATGCGGTCGCGCGCGATGGATTTGCCGATGACAGGTCGGCATCGATGGACTCGAGAATGGTGCGCGAGCGGGCGTTGGCGGGGAAGAAAGTCTCCACTCTGAGTTCTGCCAGCGTTGCGTCAGTCGGCGTACCAAATGAGCTGATCAGTGTGAACAGATCGATGCGCTTGCCATCTCGGGCCAGACTCAATGTCGCAACGGGTGAAGCCGGCGCGTCGCTGGTGCGCTGATAGCGTGCGAATTCCTCGTCCGCCTCGATCTTGTCGACGAGCGCTCGCAGGGTCGCATCCTCGCCGTCGAACGCCAGCTCGTGGCGCAGACGGACCAGCAGCGAGGCAGTGAACTCACGCCAGTTGACGATGAAGGGCCGCAGGCCGTTCGTATCCAAGCATAGCTGCATGGCGTTTGGCGTCGATAACATTGCCGACGGATCGGCCAAGAACGTGGAGAACAACGCGAACGCGTTGTCGTTGCCTGCATAGGTGTTCCAGCCGCGATCGACGACGATGGCAGGAAACGGCCGATGACTCTCGAGCACGACGTCGAGCGCATCGATGGCGGGCGCGAGTGCGCTGCTGTCGATCGCTTCGCTCGAATAGGCTGGCGCGAAACCCGCGGCATTGAGCAATCCGTTGCGTTCCTTGATCGGCACGTCGAGCGCTTCCGCGAGCACAATGACCGTGGTGCGGCTCGGCCGTGAGCGACCCGACTCTAGAAAACTGACGTGCCGCTGTGAATAGCCGGCGATCATCGCCAGCTCGAGCTGAGTCTTACCGCGCTCGCGCCGCCAATGCTTCAAGGCAGGGCCAAAGTTGCGTTGCGCTGCCGCCATGAGTGCTTCCATCCGTTGGCTGCCGTTAGTTTACGTGCCCGCGGGCGCCGTTGCCGGAGCGGCTCCCCGCGTCGTCATGTACAGGT
>QJXZ01000143.1 GCA_003248125.1 Gammaproteobacteria bacterium
GGAGATGGTGATGCCGGGCGACAACGTCAACATGGTGGTGACGCTGATCAGCCCGATTGCCATGGACGAGCAGGTCCGCTTTGCGATCCGCGAAGGCGGCCGCACGGTCGGTTCCGGCGTCGTCACCAAGGTGATCGAATAGCAGTGTCAATTCGACTGATAGGCCAGTAGCTCAATTGGTAGAGCACCGGTCTCCAAAACCGGGGGTTGGGGGTTCGAGACCCTCCTGGCCTGCCAAGCGACGACGAGGATGAACGTAAGCGTGAGCACGAATTCCACAGAAACCACGACGCAATCGATTTTCGATTGGGCGAAGTGGATGGTGGTAGTCGTTCTGGTGGGTGGTGGGATCTTCGCCAATTGGTACTACCAGGATCAGTCGCTGTTGAATCGTGTGCTGGGGCTGGTGGCTGTGGCGGTGGTGGCGGCACTGATCGCACTGCAGACCGAGCGTGGTCGTGCGATTTGGACGCTGCTCAAAGAAGCGCGCACCGAGATCCGGCGCGTGGTGTGGCCGACGCGCCAGGAGACGACCCAGACGACGATGATCGTGGTCGGCTTGGTGTTGGCGTTTTCGATGGTTCTGTGGGGGCTCGACTCACTGCTGAGTTGGGTCGTGGCGGCCGCGATCGGGTAGCGAAAGAGCGACATGTCGAAACGCTGGTTTGTGGTTCATGCTTATTCAGGCTTCGAAAAGAACGTCGCGCGCACGTTGCGTGAACGCATCGAGCTGTCGAATTTGAAGGAGTTCTTCGGTCAAGTACTGGTGCCGACCGAAGAAGTGGTGGAGATGCGCGCCGGTCAGAAGCGGCGTAGCGAGCGCAAGTTCTTCCCCGGCTACGTGCTGGTGGAGATGGAGTTGAATGACGAAACCTGGCACTTGGTGAAAGAGACGCCACGTGTGATGGGTTTCATTGGTGGCAAGGCCGATCGGCCGGCGCCGCTGACGGACGCCGAGGCGCGCGCGATCTTGGATCGGGTCGAGTCCGGCACCGACAAAGCGATGCCGAAGACGGTTTACGAGCCGGGTGAACTGGTTCGCGTGATCGATGGACCGTTCAACGACTTCAATGGTGTGGTCGAGTCGGTGAATTACGAGAAGAGTCGGCTGCAGGTGGCGGTAACGATCTTTGGTCGTTCGACACCGGTGGAGCTCGACTTCTCCCAGGTCGAGAAGGGGTAAATCGCCGGAGGCGATTTACGGGCGAGCAGCGCGCTCGTCCAAAGTGATTTGTGGGAGCGGGCTGCCCGAGGGCGTTCCCGCCGTGACAGATGGGATTGAGTAGTGACGCCCCGCTTTGGGGCAATTGAACAAACGGGGAGTGCGGTCGCCTAGTCGACGCACGCTCGCACCCGAGGAGTGACGAATGGCGAAGAAGGTTCAGGCATACATAAAGCTGCAGGTGGCCGCAGGTCAGGCCAACCCCAGTCCGCCGGTCGGTCCCGCGTTGGGCCAGCACGGCGTCAACATCATGGAGTTCTGCAAGGCGTTCAATGCCGAGACGCAAGGCATCGAAGCCGGCATGCCGATCCCCGTGGTGATCACGGTATACAGCGATCGCAGCTTCACGTTCATCAAAAAGACGCCGCCGGCATCGGTCCTGTTGCTGAAGGCCGCGAAGGTCGCCAAGGGCTCGCCGACCCCAAACACCACCAAGGTGGCAACAGTCACCCGAGCGCAGGTGGAAGAAATCGCGAAGCTCAAGATGCCGGATCTGACTGCTGCGGACATGGACGCGGCGGTGCGAACAATCGCCGGCAGCGCGCGCAGCGCCGGCATCGTCGTGGAGGGCATCTGACATGGGCAAGCCAACCAAGCGAATGAAGGCGATTGCCGCGCGGGTGACCCCGGGTAAGGCGTACGCGATCGATGAGGCGGTAGCAATCTTGACCGACTGCGCCCGGCCCAAGTTCAAGGAGTCGATGGACGTCGCGATCAATTTGGGTGTTGATCCCCGCAAATCCGATCAGGTGGTGCGTGGTGCCACCACGCTGCCGCACGGTACCGGCAAGACCACCCGCGTGGCCGTCATCGCCCAGGGCGCGAACGCTGACAATGCGACCGCAGCGGGTGCCGACTTGGTCGGTTTCGAAGACCTTGCGGAACGAATCAAGGGCGGCGAAATCAATTTCGATGTACTGATTGCCACCCCGGATGCGATGCGAGTCGTGGGCCAACTCGGCAAGGTGTTGGGGCCGCGGGGCCTGATGCCGAACCCCAAGACGGGTACCGTCACCCCTGATGTCGCGACGGCGGTCAAGAACGCGAAGTCGGGCCAGGTGCAGTTTCGCGCCGACAAGGCCGGCATCGTTCATGGGAGCGTAGGCAAAGTCGGCTTTGGCTCGAAAGAGATCAAAGAGAACTTGGAGGCGCTACTTGCTGATCTGAAAAAAGCCAAGCCGGCATCGGCGAAGGGGGTATATCTGAAGAAGATTACCCTTTCGACGACGATGGGTCCGGGATTGGCAATTGACCAGGCTTCGTTGGAGGTCTGAGACAGTTTTGAGGGAGCCGCGGCCTTTGAACCGCGGCCCGTCAAAGACCGTGGGTACCCGCAAGGGTTCAATTCTCGAGGCGAATGGCGATGTGCCCGAAGTCGAGAACCCACGCAGACGGTGGGTCCTGTACGAAGAAGAGGATCTCGCCGTTGGGCAACCCCGTCCGTGTGATGTGGGCGCAATGACTAGATGCCGGATGACCGGCGTGATCTAAGGAGCCCTTATGGCATTGAGGCTCGAGCAGAAGCAAGAGATCGTGGCTGAAGTGAGTGAGGCCGCCACCAAGGCGACCGGCGCGGTGCTGGCCGACTATCGCGGATTGACCGTGGAGCAGATGACCCGCCTGCGCGCCAAGGCGCGTGCGTCGGGCGTCTACGTCAAGGTCGTGCGCAATACGTTGGTGCGCCGGGCGGTGAAGGGAACGGACTACGAGTGCCTCGATCCGGCGCTCGTGGGCCCCACCCTGCTCGCCTTTTCGATGGAGGATCCCGGCGCAGCGGCGCGCCTGCTCCGCGACTTCGCGAAAGACTTCGAGAAGCTCGAAGTCAAAGCGTTGTCGATCGGTGGCGCGCTGTATGGTGCCGACCAGCTGGAGCGTGTCTCGATGCTGCCAACGCGCGACGAAGCGCTCGCGCTATTGATGGCAGTGATGCAGGCACCGATCACCAAGCTGGCACGCACGCTGAACGAGGTACCGGGCAAACTAGTACGCACCGTGGCGGCGATCCGAGATCAGAAACAGGCGGCGGCTTGAGGCTCGCGGCTTAGGAATTCGCAAGACAAATCGGAGTACAGGAACAATGGCACTGTCCAAAGACGACATTTTGAACGCCATCGCCGAGATGAGCGTGATGGAAGTAGTCGACCTCGTGAAAGCGATGGAAGACAAATTCGGTGTATCTGCTGCTGCAGCAGTCGCTGTGGCACCCGCTGCGGCGGCTGGCGGCGGTGAGGCCGCGCAGGCCGCCGAGCAAACCGAGTTCAACGTTCTGCTCGCCGCAGCCGGCGAGAAGAAGGTGAACGTCATCAAGGTGGTGCGTGCAATCACCGGCCTCGGCTTGAAAGAAGCCAAGGACCTGGTCGACGGCGCGCCCTCCTCGGTGAAGGAAGGTGTGAGCAAACAAGAGGCTGAAGAGATCAAGAAGCAGCTCGAGGAAGCCGGCGCGAAGGTGGAGCTCAAGTAAGCTCGTTGACCCACGTTTCGTGCACATTCAGCACAGGGCCCGCGGGCCGATCGTGTGATCGGCCCGGCAGGGCCCTTTTGTGCTGGCAGATGATGGTCGAGTAACCGGGAGAGTCGAATGGCTTATAGCTTCACTGAGAAAAAGCGCATCCGTAAGGACTTCGGCAAGTTGCCGTCGGTCATGGAGATGCCATACCTGCTGTCGATACAGCTGGATTCCTACAACCGATTCCTGCAACTCGACGTCAAGCCGGACGCCCGCGACGAGGCCGGCCTGCATGCCGCGTTTCGCTCGGTGTTTCCGATCGTCAGTTACTCGGGCAACGCGGCCCTCGAGTACGTCGACTACCGGCTTGGTGAGCCGCCGTTCGACGTCAAGGAATGCGTGTTGCGGGGAATCACCTATGCCGCACCGCTGCGCGTCAAGGTGCGGCTCATCATCTACGACAAGGAGTCGTCGACGAAGTCGGTGAAGGACGTCAAGGAGCAAGAGGTCTACATGGGCGAGATCCCGCTCATGACGACCAATGGCACGTTCGTCATCAACGGTACCGAGCGCGTCGTGGTATCGCAGCTGCACCGCTCCCCCGGTGTGTTCTTCGATCATGACCGGGGCAAAACTCACTCTTCCGGCAAGTTGCTTTACTCCGCGCGGGTCATTCCTTACCGCGGCTCGTGGCTCGACTTCGAGTTCGATCCGAAGGATTGCGTGTTCGTGCGTATCGATCGGCGCCGCAAGTTGCCGGCGACGGTGCTGCTGCGTGCGCTGGAAATGTCCTCGGAGCAGATCCTCGATACTTTCTTCGAGAAGAACGTATTTCACGTCAAGAAGGACGGCTTCTCGATCGATCTCATCCCCGAGCGTATGCGCGGTGACGTCGCAACGTTCGAGATCCGCGACAAGAGCGGCGACGTCATCGTCGAGATTGGCCGCCGCATAACGGCACGGCACGTGCGGTTGTTGGAGAAGAGCGGATTCAAGCGCCTCGACGTACCGCGCGAATATCTGCTCGACCGCGTCATCGCGCGCGACATCGTCGACGAGAGCACAGGTGAAATCTTGTTGCCGTGCAACACCACGATCACCGACGAAGTGGTCGAGAAACTATTGAAAGCTGGCGTATCGACCATCGAGACCATTTACACGAACGATCTCGATTGTGGGCCGTACATGTCCGATACCCTGCGTATCGATCCGACCCGCAATCGTCTCGAAGCGCTGGTCGAGATCTACCGCATGATGCGTCCCGGTGAACCGCCGACCAAGGAAGCGGCGGAGAACCTGTTTACGAACTTGTTCTTCTCCACCGAGCGCTACGACCTATCGGCTGTCGGCCGCATGAAGTTCAACCGCCGCCTCGGTCGTGAAGCGACCGCTGGCGAAGGCGTTCTGTCTACGGAAGACATCGTCGCCGTGTTGCGTACGCTCGTCGAAATCCGCAACGGCAAGGGTTCGGTCGACGACATCGACCACCTCGGCAATCGCCGCGTTCGCAGCGTAGGCGAGATGGCGGAGAACCAATTCCGAGTCGGACTGATCCGTGTCGAGCGCGCCGTGAAGGAGCGCCTGTCGCTCGCCGAGAGCGAAGGGCTCATGCCGCAGGACATGATCAACGCGAAACCCGTGGCAGCGGCAATCAAGGAGTTCTTCGGCTCGGCGCAGTTGTCGCAGTTCATGGATCAGAACAATCCGTTGTCGGAGGTGACGCACAAGCGCCGTGTCTCGGCGCTCGGGCCGGGCGGTCTAACCCGCGAACGTGCGGGCTTCGAAGTGCGCGACGTGCACCCAACGCACTACGGCCGGGTATGCCCGATCGAGACGCCGGAAGGGCCGAATATCGGTCTCATCAACTCGCTCGCCACCTATGCGCGTACCAACGAGCACGGCTTCCTCGAGAGCCCGTATCGCAAAGTCGTCGACGGCAAGGTTACCGACGAGATCGAGTATCTGTCTGCGATCGACGAGGCAGAGTACGTGATCGCCCAGGCCAGCTCGCCGATCGATGCGAAGGGCAAATTCGTCGGCGATCTCATCGACGTTCGGCATCAGAACGAGTTTTCGAAGTCGGTGCCCGAAAACGTCAACTACATGGACGTCTCGCCGAAGCAGGTCGTCTCCGTGGCGGCGGCGCTGATTCCGTTCTTGGAGCACGACGACGCCAACCGCGCGCTGATGGGTTCCAACATGCAGCGCCAAGCTGTGCCGTGCATTCGCACGGAAAAGCCGCTCGTCGGAACCGGCATGGAGCGCAACGTTGCACGGGACTCGGGTGTGTGTGTGATTGCCACCCGTGGTGGTGTGGTAGACAGCGTCGATGCGGCGCGCATCGTGGTGCGAGTCGCCGACGAGGAGACCGATGCGGGCGAAGCCGGCGTCGACATTTACAACCTGACCAAGTTCACGCGTTCCAACCAGAACACGTGCATCAATCAGACGCCACTCGTGAAGAAGGGCGATGTGATCGCGAAGGGCGACATCCTCGCTGATGGCCCGTCCATCGACATGGGTGAACTCGCGCTCGGTCAGAACATGCGCATCGCGTTCATGCCTTGGAACGGCTACAACTTCGAGGACTCGATCCTGCTGTCCGAGCGTGTCGTGCAGGAAGACCGCTTCACGAGCATCCACATCCAGGAGCTCACCTGTATTGCCCGCGATACCAAGCTCGGTCCTGAAGAAATCACCTGTGACATCCCGAACGTGGGCGAGTCGGCGCTCGCAAAGCTCGATGAGTCCGGCATCGTCTACATCGGTGCAGAAGTGAAGACCGGCGACATCCTGGTCGGCAAGGTCACGCCGAAGGGCGAGACTCAGCTCACGCCGGAAGAGAAGCTGCTGCGCGCGATCTTTGGCGAGAAAGCCTCCGACGTGAAGGATACGTCGTTGCGTGTGCCCACCAGCGTGAAGGGCACGGTTATCGACGTGCAGGTGTTCACCCGGGATGGTGTCGAGAAGGACCAGCGCGCCAAGGAGATCGAGAAGGCGCAACTCGCGCAGATTCGCAAGGACCTCGACGACGAATATCGAATCGTCGAAGTGGCCACGTATCAGCGGCTCCGCCAAGCGCTGCTCGACAAAAAGGTTGCGAGCGCACCTGGAATCTCCAAGGGCGGCAACGTCAGTGGCGAGTATCTGGACGGCTTGGCCAAGGACGATTGGTTCCGGATTCGAATGTCGGACGATGCGCTCAACGCGCAGCTCGACCGCGCCGAGGCGCAGCTCAAGGAGCGTCAGGCCAAGCTCGATGCGATATACGCCGACAAACGCTCGAAGCTCGAGTCTGGTGACGACTTGGCGCCTGGTGTGTTGAAGATCGTCAAGGTGTATCTCGCCATCAAGCGCCGCGTACAGCCGGGCGACAAGATGGCAGGCCGTCACGGCAACAAAGGCGTGATCTCGGTGATCATGCCTGTGGAAGACATGCCGTTCGACGCTAATGGTGAGCCCGTCGACATCGTCCTGAACCCACTCGGCGTACCGTCGCGAATGAACGTGGGTCAGGTTTTGGAGACGCACCTTGGCTGGGCCGCAAAGGGTCTGGGCGAGAAGATCGGCCAGATGCTTGCGGAGCAACGCAAGATCGCAGAGATCCGCAAGTTCGTGGACGAGATTTACAACGGCTTTGGTGAACGCAAGGAGGATCTCAAGTCCTTCTCGGATGAAGACATCGCCGAGCTTGCGCGCAACTTGGTCGGAGGCGTGCCCGTCGCCACGCAAGTGTTCGACGGTGCCGCAGAAGAAGAGATCAAGAAGATGCTCGAGCTCGCTGCGTTGCCGGAAACCGGGCAGGCCATCTTGTACGACGGTCGCACTGGCGATCGATTCGAGCGACCGGTGACGGTTGGCTACATGTACGTCATGAAGCTCAACCACCTGGTCGACGACAAGATGCACGCGCGCTCCACCGGCTCCTATAGCCTGGTCACCCAGCAACCGCTCGGTGGCAAGGCACAGTTCGGGGGCCAGCGCTTCGGCGAGATGGAAGTTTGGGCGCTCGAGGCCTACGGCGCCTCGTACACGCTGCAGGAGATGCTGACGGTGAAGTCCGACGACGTCAGCGGCCGGACGAAGATGTACAAGAACATCGTCGACGGCGACTTCCGCATGGATCCGGGCATGCCGGAGTCCTTCAACGTCCTGTTGAAGGAAGTCCGCTCGCTCGGCATCGACATGGAACTGGAAAGCGAATAACGGAGGAAGACGTTGAAAGACCTACTCAACCTGCTCAAGTCCCAAGGTAGCGTCGACGACTTCGACTCGTTGCGCATTGGCCTCGCTTCGCCAGACATGATCCGGTCGTGGTCGTTCGGTGAAGTGAAGAAGCCGGAGACCATCAACTACCGCACCTTCAAGCCAGAGCGTGACGGGCTGTTTTGCGCCCGTATCTTCGGCCCGACGAAGGACTACGAGTGCTTGTGTGGTAAGTACAAGCGTTTGAAGCATCGCGGCGTGATCTGTGAAAAGTGCGGCGTCGAGGTAACGCTGACGAAGGTTCGCCGTGATCGCATGGGGCACATCGAACTGGCCTGCCCTGTCGCTCATATCTGGTTCTTGAAGTCACTGCCATCCCGCATCGGCTTGCTGCTCGACATGACGCTGCGTGACATCGAGCGCGTGTTGTACTTCGAGTCGTACTGCGTGGTGGATCCCGGCATGACCGATCTCGAAGTCGGTCAACTGCTGTCCGATGAGGAGTACTACGCGAAACTCGAAGAGCACGGTGACGAATTCACGGCCAAGATGGGCGCGGAAGCCGTCCAAGAGCTGTTGCTGAGCCTCGACCTCGACGCCGAGACCACGCGACTGCGCGAAGAGATTCCGGCGACCAACTCGGAAACCAAGATCAAGAAACTGTCCAAGCGCTTGAAGCTGATGGAGGCGTTCGTCAATTCGGGCAACAAGCCCGAATGGATGGTCATGACGGTGCTGCCGGTGCTACCGCCGGATCTGCGCCCCTTGGTGCCACTCGAAGGCGGGCGCTTCGCGACCTCCGATCTGAACGATCTATACCGGCGGGTGATCAATCGCAACAACCGCCTGAAGCGGCTGCTCGACCTCAATGCGCCCGACATCATCGTGCGCAACGAGAAGCGCATGCTGCAGGAGGCGGTCGACGCGCTGCTCGACAACGGTCGTCGTGGCCGCGCCATCACGGGTTCCAATCGCCGGCCGCTGAAGTCGCTCGCCGACATGATCAAAGGCAAGCAAGGCCGCTTCCGACAAAACCTACTGGGCAAGCGCGTCGACTACTCGGGCCGCTCCGTGATCGTCGTGGGCCCGACGCTGAAGCTACATCAATGCGGTTTGCCGAAGAAGATGGCGCTCGAGCTGTTCAAGCCATTCATATTCGGCAAGCTCGAGGCACGTGGGCTCGCGACCACTATCAAGGCCGCGAAGAAAATGGTGGAGCGTGAAACGCCGGAGGTGTGGGACATTCTGGCCGAGGTGATTCGTGAGCATCCAGTACTGCTCAACCGCGCGCCAACTCTCCATCGTCTCGGCATTCAGGCATTCGAGCCGGTGCTCATCGAAGGCAAGGCGATTCAGTTGCATCCGCTCGTGTGTGCTGCGTACAACGCCGACTTCGACGGCGACCAGATGGCGGTGCACGTGCCGCTGACGCTGGAAGCGCAGCTCGAGTCGCGAGCGCTCATGATGTCGACCAACAACATCCTGTCGCCTGCCAGCGGTGAGCCGATCATCGTACCTTCGCAGGATGTCGTTCTCGGTCTTTACTACATGACGCGAACGGCCATCAACGCCAAGGGCGAGGGCATGGTGTTCGCGAACAGTGCGGAAGTGCATCGCGCCCATCGCTCGGGCCAAGTCTCGCTACATGCGCGCGTGAAGGCGCGCATCACCGAACTCGTCGCGGACGAGAACGGTGAGTGGCACGAGGAACGATCGCTGGTCGAAACCACCGTCGGTCGTGCGCTGCTGTACGACGTGGTACCGAAGCAGCTGCCATTCGGTCTGGTCAACAAGCCGATGGACAAGCGCGCGATTTCGACGCTGATCAACTTCTGCTACCGCAACGTCGGTCTGAAGGAGACGGTGATCTTCGCCGACCAGCTGATGTACACGGGCTTCGCCTATTCGACCATGTCTGGTGCCTCGATCGGGGTCGATGATTTCGTCATTCCGCAAGCGAAGGCGAAGATCATCGGCGACGCCGAGCGCGAAGTGCAGGAGATCGAGTCGCAGTATGCGTCCGGTCTCGTCACTCAGGGCGAAAAGTACAACAAGGTGGTCGACATCTGGTCGCGTGCCAACGATCTGGTTGCGCGTTCGATGATGGACGGCATTTCCAAGGAGAAGGTGAAGAACCGCAAGGGTGCGGATGAAGAGCAACCATCCTTCAACTCGGTGT
Organism: Gammaproteobacteria bacterium; assembly: GCA_003248125.1. Taxonomy (GTDB): domain Bacteria; phylum Pseudomonadota; class Gammaproteobacteria; order Pseudomonadales; family Azotimanducaceae; genus SZUA-521. Next base: position 10,054 of record QJXZ01000143.1, read on the forward strand.
ACATCTACTCGGATTCGGGCGCGCGGGGCTCGCCGGCGCAGATCCGCCAGCTGGCGGGTATGCGCGGACTGATGACGCGCCCGGACGGCAGCATCATCGAGACGCCTATCACCGCCAATTTCCGCGAAGGGTTGTCGGTGAACGAGTACTTCATCTCTACCCACGGCGCGCGCAAGGGTCTTGCGGATACCGCACTCAAGACCGCGAACTCGGGTTATCTCACGCGCCGCCTCGTCGACGTGGCCCAAGACCTGGTGGTCACGGATGTGGATTGCGGGACGATGAACGGCCTCGAGATCAGTGCGTTGATCGAAGGCGGCGACGTGGTGGAACCGCTGGCGGCCCGCGTGTTGGGTCGGGTGGTGGCGAGCGACGTATTCGCCGGCGACGGCAAGACGCTGCTCGTACCAGCCGGTACGGTGCTGGACGAGAGCTGGGTGGAGCGTCTCGAGCTGATCGGCGTCGACGAGCTCATCGTGCGCTCGCCTATTACGTGTGATACGCGTTACGGAGTCTGCTCGAAGTGCTACGGACGCGACTTGGCGCGCGGTCATTTGGTGAACGTCGGTGAGTCGGTGGGTGTCATAGCCGCGCAGTCCATCGGCGAACCTGGCACGCAGCTCACCATGCGCACGTTCCACATCGGTGGCGCGGCATCCCGCGCCACCGCAATCGACAACGTGCAGGTCAAGCACGGCGGTGCGGTGCGTATGCACAATCTGAAGACGGTGCAACGAGAGTCCGGCGAGCTGGTCGCGGTGTCACGATCGGGTGAGATTGCGATTGCCGACGAGCATGGTCGTGAACGTGAGCGCTACAAGCTGCCGTATGGCGCAGTGATTTCGGTCAACGAAAATGACCATGTCGACGCCGGCCAAATGATCGCGCAGTGGGATCCCCACACGCACCCGATCATCACGGAGGTGAAAGGCAAGGTCGTGCTGCTCGACATGGAAGAAGGTTTGTCGGTGAACCGCCAGACCGACGAGCTCACGGGACTGACGAACATCACCGTGCTCGATCCGAAGGACCGACCCAGCGCTGGTAAAGACCTGCGTCCAGCAGTGAGCTTGGTGGATGCGAAGGGCAAGGAAGTGACTCTTGCAGGTACCGATGTACCGGCGCACTACTTCCTGCCCAATGATGCCATCTTGAGTCTCGAGGACGGTGAGCAGGTGGGTGTCGGCGACGTCATCGCGCGCATTCCCCAGGAGGGCTCGAAGACGCGCGACATCACCGGTGGCTTGCCACGAGTTGCCGACCTCTTCGAAGCGCGTAAGCCGAAGGAGCCGGCCATCCTCGCGGAAGCGACCGGCACCATCAGCTTCGGTAAGGAGACCAAGGGTAAGCGTCGTCTGGTCATCACGCCGCAGGAGGGCGACCCGATCGAGACGTTGATTCCGAAGTGGCGCAATTTCTCCGTGTTCGAAGGCGAATCGGTGGAGCGCGGCGAAGTCGTTTGTGACGGTCCGCCGGCGCCGCAGGACATCTTGCGCCTGAAAGGGGTCAACGAGCTCGCCAAGTACATCATCAACGAGATTCAAGAGGTGTACCGGCTGCAAGGTGTGACGATCAACGACAAGCACATCGAGGTGATCGTGCGCCAGATGCTGCGCAAGGCCGAAATCACCGATCCGGGTGACTCGACGTTCATTCGCGGCGAGCAGACGGAATATGTCGCGGTGGTGGAGGAAAACGAGCGCCTCGAGGCCGACAAGAAGCATCCCGCGCAGTTCGAGCGCGTGTTGCTCGGCATCACGAAGGCATCGCTCGCGACCGAGTCGTTCCTGTCTGCGGCTTCGTTCCAGGAAACCACTCGCGTGCTCACCGAGGCGGCTGTCACCGGCAAGCGCGACTTCTTGCGTGGCCTCAAGGAGAACGTCGTGGTCGGCCGGTTGATTCCCGCGGGCACGGGTCTTGCGTACCACAGCGAGCGGAAGCGCAAGCGCGAGGCGGAACTCGCGGCACGGCTCGCCAAGGAGCAAGGTGCGACTGCCGACGAGATCGAAGCGGCGTTGCAGGAGGCGCTCTCCTCGAGCGGCGCCTGACCCCGGCTTCGCGTGCGAGCGGTGTTGGCCGCGACGAAGTGGCGACTCGCAGCCTTGCGAGGGCGTGGTCGCGCGATTACAATCTCGCGCCTTTCGGCCGGGGGCTAGGCCCCCGGCGTTTGTTTTTGATGGACGCCGTGGCGTCCTTCTGTGATGGAGTAATTCGATGGCGACGATCAGCCAGCTAGTGCGTAAACCGCGCAGGCGACGGGTCGACAAAAGCCAAGTGCCGGCGCTGCAAGGCTCACCGCAGAAGCGTGGTGTATGCACGCGCGTGTACACGACGACACCGAAGAAACCGAATTCGGCGTTGCGCAAGGTTTGCCGCGTCCGGTTGACCAATGGCTACGAGGTTTCGTCGTACATCGGTGGTGAGGGTCACAACCTACAGGAGCACTCCGTGGTCCTGATTCGCGGTGGTCGTGTCAAAGATTTGCCGGGCGTGCGCTACCACACCGTGCGCGGCACTCTCGATACGTCCGGTGTCTCGGACCGCCGTCAAGGTCGGTCGAAGTACGGCGCCAAGCGCCCCAAGTGAACTAATCGAGAACCTGCCCTCGAGTCGTCCATAAGTCACTCCAAGTAAGGCCGGCCACGTGTGCCGGGTCCACCTGAACGTTAAGGAGCATCGCAATGCCAAGACGTCGTGTCGCTGCCAAGCGCGAGATCCTGCCGGATCCGAAGTTCAACAATCAGACCCTGGCGAAGTTCATCAACCACGTCATGGAAAGTGGCAAGAAATCCATTGCCGAAGGCATCGTCTACGGTGCGCTCGATCGCATCCAGGAACGCGTTCGACAGGATCCCATCGAGGTATTCGAGCGCGCGCTCGAGGCGGTAGCGCCGTTCGTCGAGGTGAAATCGCGTCGCGTCGGCGGTGCAACGTATCAGGTGCCCGTCGAAGTGCGTCCGTCGCGACGTCAGGCGCTGGCCATGCGTTGGCTGGTGGACAGTGCACGCGCGCGCGGCGAGAAGTCCATGGCGGCGCGGCTAGCGGGCGAGATCGCCGATGCGTCCGAGGGCCGTGGCGCGGCCGTCAAGAAGCGCGAAGACACGCATCGCATGGCGGAAGCCAACCGCGCGTTCTCGCACTACCGGTTCTGATCGCGACGGCAATCGAATAAGAAATCTTGGGCCGCGTCGCAATCGGCGCGGCAATTTGACGGAGTTAGCTCATGCCACGCACCACACCCATCGGACGTTATCGGAACATCGGCATCGTCGCGCACGTGGATGCGGGAAAGACCACGACCACGGAGCGCGTGCTGTTCTACACGGGCGTCTCGCACAAGATCGGCGAAGTGCACGATGGTGCCGCCGTCATGGACTGGATGGAGCAGGAGCAGGAACGCGGTATCACCATCACGTCGGCGGCGACCACGTGCTTTTGGTCAGGCATGGACAAGCAGTTCGACGAGCATCGCGTGAACATCATCGACACGCCTGGACACGTCGACTTTACGATCGAGGTGGAGCGCAGCCTACGCGTACTAGACGGCGCGGTGGTCGTATTTTGTGCTACGGCTGGGGTCGAACCGCAGTCGGAGACGGTGTGGCGGCAAGCCAACAAATATGAAGTGCCGCGCATCGTATTCGTCAACAAGATGGATCGCGCGGGGGCCAATTTCCTGCGCGTGGTCAGTCAAATCAAGAATCGGTTGGGCTCGAACCCGGTGCCGATCCAACTGCCGATCGGTGCGGAAGAAGCCTACAAAGGCGTGGTCGATCTCGTGAAGATGAAGGCCATTCGCTGGGGTGAGCAAGACCAAGGCGTCACGTTTCAGTACGAAGAGATTCCGGAAGACATGCGCGCCGAGTGCGAGAAGTGGCGCGAAAATCTGATCGAAGCGGCCGCAGAGGCCAATGACGAGTACATGGAGAAGTATCTCGAGGGCACCGCGCTCACCGAAGCCGAGATCAAGAAAGGTCTCCGCAAGCGCGTGCTCGGGAACGAAATCGTGCTCGCGACATGTGGCTCGGCGTTCAAGAACAAGGGCGTGCAGGCCGTGCTCGATGCGGTCATCGAGTATCTGCCGGCGCCGACCGAGGTCAAGGCCATCGACGGCGTGCTCGAAGACGGCACCACGCAGGCGACGCGTGAGTCGAAGGACGATGCGCCTTTTGCGGCGCTCGCGTTCAAGATCGCGACCGACCCGTTCGTCGGTACGCTGACGTTCTTCCGGGTCTATTCGGGCGTACTTTCTTCCGGCGACCAGATCTACAACGCGGTGAAGCAACGCAAAGAGCGCGTCGGCCGAATGGTGCAGATGCACGCCAACAACCGTAGCGAGATCAAAGAGGTCCGCGCGGGTGACATTGCGGCCGCCATTGGTCTCAAGGACGTGACCACGGGCGATACGCTGTGTGACTTGAATAACATCATCACGCTCGAGCGGATGGAGTTCCCCGAGCCGGTCATCTCGGTGGCCGTCGAGCCGAAGTCACAGGCCGATCAAGAAAAGATGGGCATCGCGCTAGGAAAGCTCGCGCAAGAGGATCCGTCGTTCCGAGTGCACACCGACGAGGAGACCGGTCAGACGATCATCTCGGGCATGGGCGAGCTGCATCTCGACATCATCGTCGATCGCATGAAGCGCGAGTTCAAGGTCGAGGCGAACATCGGCAAGCCGCAAGTGGCTTACCGCGAGACGATCCGCGGCAATGTCGAGATCGAGGGCAAGTTCGTCCGCCAATCGGGTGGCCGCGGTCAATACGGCCACGTTTGGCTGAAGCTCGAACCGCTCACCGAGCCGGAAGAAGAGGGTGCAATCTACGAGTTCGTCGACGAGATCGTCGGCGGCGTGGTGCCGAGGGAGTACATCCCGGCCGTCAACAAAGGCATTCAAGAGCAGATGCAAAACGGCGTTCTGGCGGGTTATCCGCTGATCAACGTCAAGGCGACGCTGTTCGACGGTTCGTTTCACGAAGTCGACTCGTCGGAGATGGCGTTCAAGATCGCTGGTTCCATGGCGCTCAAGGCGGGGGCATTGAAAGCGAAGCCGGCGCTGCTCGAACCGATCATGAAGGTGGAAGTGGTAACGCCCGAAGATTACATGGGTGACGTGGTCGGTGACTTGAATCGCCGGCGCGGCATGATCGAAGGGATGGACGAGAATCCATCGGGTAAGATCGTGCGGGCCGAAGTGCCGCTGGCCGAGATGTTCGGCTACTCGACGGATCTGCGATCCGCGACGCAGGGCCGCGCGAACTATACGATGGAGTTTTCCAAGTATCAGCAGGTTCCCGAGAACATTGCTGAGGGAATCATCAAGAAGGCCTCCTGAGGGGACACACAGTCAAAAGAATTTAGAGGAGCGAGCGATGTCGAAAGCGAAATTCGAGCGAACGAAGCCGCACGTGAACGTGGGGACGATTGGTCATGTGGACCATGGTAAGACGACGTTGACGGCGGCGTTGACGAAGGTTTGCGCGGAGACGTGGGGAGGCGAGTTCAGGGCGTTCG
>QJXZ01000087.1 GCA_003248125.1 Gammaproteobacteria bacterium
TAGCTCGGCAGAAACAGCACGAATGGCAGGTCGTTGCCGGTTACGAAGCGTGCGGTCTGGAAGTTGAGTATCACCGAGATGAGCATTATGCCGTTCAGGTAGAGGCCGTGGCGTTCTTGCAGGTGACCCGCGAGTCCAGCAGCGCGCGTGGTGCCGTAACTCTCGCCGATCAGGAACTTTGGCGATGCCCAGCGCATGTGGCGCGAGCAATAGTGGCGGATGAATTCGCCGACACTCTCCAGATCACGTTGGTACTCGTGGTACTCGTTCGGATTGGTTTTCTCGCCGGCGAGCATGCGGCTATAGCCGGTGCCGATCGGATCGATGAAGACCAAATCGCTCGTACGGAGCAACGTAAGTTCGTTGTCGAGCAGGTGATACGGCGCCTTCAGGGGTTCGGCATCGGCGACCGGCACCCGTCGTGGGCCGAGCACGCCAAGGTGTAGCCACACGGACGACGAACCGGGGCCGCCGTTGAACGAAAAAGTGATCGGGCGCGTCTTCGGGTCGGCATCGTCGAGCGTGTAGGCGACAAAGAACATCTCGGCTTTGGCCTTGTGACCTTCCTTCTCGACTTCTTCGCGGAGCAGCACGGTGCCGGTGGTGGTCGTGTACTTCAGCGCGCGTCCGCCGACCTCGAGTGAGTGACTGCGCGTCACGATGCGGTCGGTCGGTTCGACGACGGTTTTGGCGGTGCCCGACGAGGTGGTTGGCTCGCTCATTGCCCTGCCCCCGCCGGCACCGGGAACCGACGTTGATCGACGTCGTCGATGAATTTGATGAGGCCCGCCATGTACATGGCTTGGTCGTCGTAGATCGCCAAGTGGCTACCGTTCGGACAGAGCAGGAATCGGCCGTTGGGTAGCTGATCCGCCATCCACTGCATGTGCGTCGGATCCATGGTGTCGTGTGTTGCCCCGATGACGAGCGTCGGCGTGGCGATGCGGGCGAGGTCCTTGGTTCGGTCCCAGTGCACGAGCTTGCCGCTCGCCCCCAGTTCGCTCGGCCCTTGCATGGGCACGTACACAGCCGGGTTGATGTGGGCCATCGCGCGATTGACGGGCTCGGGCCACGCATCGGCGGGCATGCGTAGGATGTGCTTGGTATAGAAGTTGGGGATGAGCAACGCCATGTAGCGGGGGTTGTCGGTGTCGCCCGCCGCCTCTAAGGCTTCGATCTCTGCAACCACGTTGGCGTCGATGCTCGGTTTGAGCACGCGCGCGGCATACTCGTTGTAGGCCGGAATGCTGGCCATCATGTTGGAGATGACGAGCGCCTTCAGTGCATCGGGATGGGCAAGCGCGTACTCGATGGCGAGCATGCCGCCCCAAGACTGGCCGTACAGATAGAAGTTGTCGCGTTCGAGCCCGAGCGCGCGGCGCACCTGCTCCACTTCGTCGACGAAGCGCGGCAGTTCCCACAGCGAGGATTCGTTCGGTTGGTCGCTGTAGGTCGAGCCGAGTTGGTCGTAGTAGTAGTACTCGACGCCGGCTGCAGGCAGGAAGCTGTCGAACGCTTCGTAGAATTCATGCGTGCCGCCCGGGCCGCCGTGCAGTATCAGCAGCTTGATGCGTGGATTGTTGCCGACGCGCTTGGTCCAGACGTGGAACGTGCCTTCCTCGGTGGTGATGGGAATCATCTTTACACCACCGGACAGCACGTCGTCGCGGCCGGTGTTGTCGAAGTAGCCCGCACCGTTGGCGGAAGCAGAGACGATCGAGCAGAGCAACAGACCGAACGCGGGTCGCATGCACACCCTCCTCCAAGTTGCGCGCAGCATACCGCGCATGCGTTAGACTCGTCCGGTTCGCCACGGGGAGGAAATGTCGTGTTACTGGACTCTCTTTCCATTTCGCGTGCCGCCTTTGAGCGGGGCACCGGCTGGCAACTGAAACCGGAAGGCGGTTGCCGCGGTGATGTGTGCATTCCGCTCTCGAAGCCGGCCGGTGCCACCATCGACGTCGCGGCTGTTGCACGCGACCTCGGTATGCCGCTCGTCAAGGCCGAAGGGCGTGATCTCTGGGCGTTGGGACCTGCTGCACCACAGGGTCGTGCGTTGACCACGGCTGAAGCGCCCGACCTGCGTCTACCGGACCTTGCGGGCAACGAGTTTCGTCTGTCCAGCCTGCGCGGCAAGAAGGTCGTCGTCTACGCCTGGGCACCCTACTGAGGCTGCTCTGGCGACCTGCCCGTGTGGCAGGCCCGTAGAGACGAACTGGCGCCGAAGGGTTTCGAGCTGGTCGCCGTCGGCCTCGACACGGTCGGCAACGATGGCTGTCGTGCCTTCATCGAGGCCGCACAGCCGAAGCATCCATCGCTCATCGACCGACACCATGTGCTGGCCGATTTGTTTGGCATCACCAATATTCCGCAGAGCGTGTGGATCGACGAGCAGGGCGTCATCGTGCGCCCCGCCGAAGCCGCACCCGCGCCGCCGCGCGTCGAGCGCCGGTCGCGCCTCGAGATGCCGGGCCAGGCGCCGCAGCGGATGGTCGACATGATGACCGAGGCGGCGAAGATCCCGAACGACGCGGCTGCCTATCACGCGGCCCTAGACGATTGGGTGGAGAACGGTGCCAAGAGCCGCTTTGCGCATACGCCCGAGGAAGTGATCGAGCGCTCGCGGCCGCGCGACGCCGATCACGCGCTGGGCCACGCGCACTTTGCGCTCGCGTGCGAGCTCGAGATCCGCGGCGATCATGCTGGTGCCGTTCGCCACTACCGCGAGGCCCATCGGCTGGTGCCCGAGAGTTGGACGTTCCGACGCCAAGCTTGGTCGCTGGAGAAAGTGGGCGACGGCCCGCTTGCACGCTTTTGGCAGGGGCCATCGCCCGATCATCCGGAAGCTTGGCCCTACGACGGCGGTTGGCTCGAGGACGTGCGCAAGGAGGGGGCGGAGAACTACACCGAGCGCTTCCGCCCCTAAAAATCGGGGACAGTTTACCTATTTCCTACTCACAGGTTCGTTGGCTCGACCACGAACCTTGGCACATGAAAAACCTGTGAGTAGGAAATAGGTAAACTGTCCCCGATTTCATCACCGTGCCACCGCGAGGATCGCGTGCAGCAGCACGTTGGCGCCCTTCGCCGCCTGCTCGATGGTGATCGATTCTGCTTCGTTGTGGCTCAAGCCCCCCTTGCACGGGACGAAGATCATGCTGGCGGGCGCCACCGATGCCACATTGCAGGCGTCGTGGCCGGCGCCGCTCAGCATCTCCTGCGCGCGATAGCCCAGCGCTTCGGTCGCTTGCCGCACCGCGGCAACACACTGGGGTGCGAACGTCACGCCCGGCGCTTCCCAGAACGTGTTGAACGTGCAGGGTAGGTGCAACGCCGCGCACGCCTCTTCGCTGAGCGATCGCGCCTCCGTGATCATGTGGGCGTACTGCTCGGCGTCGGGATGGCGGATGTCGATGGTGAGCTCGAGCTTGCCCGGCACCGTATTCGGCGAGCCCGGGTGCGCGTGCACGTAACCGAACGTGAGGCGCGCATCGGGGCCACTGTGCGCTGCCATTGCATACAGTTTCGGCAGCAACGCGGCCAACGCCCGCATTGGATCGCGGCGACGGTCCATGGGGGTGGTACCCGCGTGGGCTTCCTGACCGCCGATCACCAGGCGATGGCGGCTCATGTGCTGCACGCCGGTGACGATGCCGATATCGAGCTCGCCGTCCTCGAGGATGGGTCCCTGCTCGATGTGCAGCTCGAAGGCCGCCTCGACCGGAAAGGCGCTGGCCGGGATCGACCCCAACTCGCCTGTCCGCACGAGTTCTGCTGCGACGCTGCGCCCCTCGCGATCCGCGAGCCGATAGGTGGCATCGAGATCCAGATTGCCGGCCCATACCGCCGACCCCATCATCGCAGCGTCGAAACGCGCGCCCTCTTCGTTCGTCCAAACCACGACCTCGATCGGATGACGAGTCGCCAGGCGTCGATCGTTCAACGTATCGAGTACTTCGAGTCCGGCTAGCACGCCGTAGATACCGTCGAATTTGCCGCCCGTGGGCTGGGTGTCCAAGTGACTGCCGGTCAGTACGGGTGGAAGCGATTCATCGCCACCAGGGCGGCGCGCAAACACGTTGCCGATCGCGTCGGTGCGAAGCTCGAGGTTCGCACCGCGACACCACGTTCGAAAAAGATCGCGGCCGGCGACGTCGAGATCCGACAGCGCGGGACGATTGCTACCGCCGTTTGTGGTGGCACCGATCTCCGCCATCGCCATCAGACGGGACCAGAGGCGCGTTGCGTTCACTTCGAGTGTGGTCACAATGGCTGCCTCGCGCGCGGGGCGCCATCATGGCATCGAAGCTCACCATCGAGAAGTTGGCCGACGACGGCCGTGGCCTCGTGCGCGTGGATGGCAAGGTCGCGTTCGTGTCTGGCGCGCTACCGGGTGAAATCGTCAGCGCGCGCCGAACGCGCCGTACCGCCGGCTTCGACGAGTATGAGCTGCTGGCCGTGGAGACGCCGGCGCCGTCCCGCGTTGCACCGCCGTGCCCGATCTACGATCGGTGCGGCGGGTGCGATTTTCAGCACCTCGATCACGCGGCGCAGATGGCGCACAAATCGAGGGTGCTGCTCGGCCAACTCGAGCGTGCCACGCGACAAACACCTGCCTTCATCGATGCGCCGATCATGAGCGCGCCATTCGGCTATCGACGCCGTGCGCGCCTGGCGGTGGATGCGCGCAATCGAAAATCGGTGCGCGTCGGCTTTCGACGCGAGGGTTCTGCGGATGTCGTGGACATCGACCAATGCGGCGTGCTCGAACCGACACTTGCCGAGATACCAGGCGCGCTGCGTGCGCTGATCAGCCGGCTGGATGCGCCTCGGCGCGTGGGCCACATCGAGCTTCAGAGTGCGGAACTGAACGACGAAACTTATCCCGTCCTTGGCGTACACATCGTTGGCGATCTCGGCGCTCCCGATCGCGCATCGTGGTGCAGCTTCGCCGCCGAACATCGCGCCTATCTGCGATTCACGGCCGAATCCGAGAACATGTTCGCGGTGATGCCGCACGCTACGCCACCGGGCTATGTGTTGCCCGCGTTCGGCGTCCGGCTCGCATTCGAGCCCGGTGACTTCGTGCAGGGAAATGCTGAGGTCAATCGCACGCTCGTCGCGCGCACCGTCGAGTGGCTCGATGCGAAAGGGGGCGAGCGGGTGCTCGATGCATTTTGCGGGCTCGGCAATTTCGCGCTGCCCATCGCAACGCGTGGCGCACACGTCGTGGGCGTGGAGTCGCGGGCCACGACGGTTGCGCTCGCCAGGCGGAATGCGGCGGACAACCGTCTCACAAACTGCGAATTCATGGTGCGCGATCTCCACCAATCGCCCATGCCGATTGCGAACAAGCCAACGTTCGATGCGGTAGTGCTCGACCCGCCGCGCAGCGGTGCGCTCGAGTTGGTGCGCTGGATCGCGCAACGAAAGATCGCTCGGGTGCTATACGTGTCATGCTCGCCGGCCACGCTCGCGCGCGATGCGAGGGTGTTCGTCGATGCTGGCTACCGGCTCGAACGCAGCGCGATCGTCGACATGTTTCCACAGACGTCGCACATCGAATCGATGTGCCTGTTCACTCGCTGACCGGCGCGGTCGCCACCGGATCCATGCGTACGAACTCCCGCGGCGGAAAGCCGGTGAGGATTCGCACCATCGGCCCCAGCGGATGGTCGGCATCGACCCGATCGTATTCGTCGCCCGTTACCGGTACGGCGGTAAACGCGCTCGTGACACCGTCGATCGTGAGCTCCACATTGGGATTTTCCAGTGCTTGGCGATACCACGCGCGCGGCCAATGATTGGCCGCTATGTAGAGTTGGCCGCCGCTATCGATGCGAGTGACGACACGGTCGCTCTTGTTGCCTTGGTCGTCGGTTGTGCTGATCACCACAGTGGTGCCACCGGCCGGCTGAAAATAGCCGAGCAGTGACTCGAAGGCGACGACGATGCCGACATACACGAGTGCCAGAATGACGACGATCTTCACGACTCTCATCTCGAAGCTCCCATCAGTAGGGGTGATGCGTACCGCACAGCCACGCGGCGGCGCGGTACGCCGTTCATCCTATGGCATGTTGCTCAAGTCGGGTCGCGGTCGCGCCGTCACGTCGGATTGTGCGGCGACCAGCGTCGCGCGCATATCCAGCAGGCGCTTCGCTTCCGCCGCCCCGAATGCTTGCGTGAGCCGTTCCGGTACCGATGGCTGTTGCGCATCGAGTGCCGCCCAGCTGGCAGCGGGCACCGCGAATGCATACACGTTGCCGGCGTTGGCACCCGGCGAGTACGCGGTGTAGCCCGCGGTGGGCGCGACCTTTTGGGTCGCTTCCTTCACCTTCATCAAGTACTGCTCGTAGTCGGCATTCTTGTAGGGCTTCACGGTCACGAACAGCCAGTTCACGAGCAGCGGCGGCGCGCTCGACGGGTCTGGCGATGCGGTACTCAAGTCGAGGCGTTCGACCCAGAACGCGTTCGACTGCGATCGAACCTTGCCCGCAATGGTGGCAAGGATCTTGTCCGCCTCCGCTTGCCCGAACGCTTCGACCAGGACGTTGCGCGGTGGCTCGTCCATCGCGGCGAAGTTCGGAAAGAACCGCGCAAACGTATACGTGGTCGGCGAACCGAATTCCTCGGTCGATGCTTGAAAGTAGAACTTCGTACCCAGTTGCTTGTGCGCGGCCGCAAAGCGCTTGATGACGGCCTCGTATGCGGCTTGTGAGTTGGGCTCGACGTCCGCCTGGAAGACCCGAACGATACGGTTGGCTGGTGCGTCTTCGGCGCCGGCACAGGCGACGAACAACGTGGCGGCGACCGCCACGAGAATTGGCTTCAGTTGCACAGTGATTCCTCCCCACTGAATCGAACGAATGTCTCCTCCCACGGAGACCATTGCACCCTATGCGCCTCCTGAGATCAGGTCAAATCCCAGCGCCTACTCGGCTGCTCAGAAACGTCTGAGTCGCGAGCAACACGTTGCGAGCCCGCTCGGCAGGGTCGGCGAACGCTTCGCGCAGCGCGCGTGATCTGAGTTCGAGACTGAGCGGAATAGTTGGTGGCAAGGCGCGCACGAAGTCGGCGAGCGGCAGACCGCCCGCGCCCGGGTTGACACGGCCGTCGACCGCTTCGGTATAGAGCGCTTCGAAGTCCGCATCGGCCGATAGCTCCGCTGGCGCATCGCAGAACTGCGCGAAGCTCAACAGATCCTCGTCGATGTCGGCGAGCGCCGCCGGCGTGCTGCCGGCACGTGCCAAGTGCAGGGGATCGAGCAACAGCTTGGCATTACGGCGATCCACACGGTCGAGCACGGCGAGCGCGCTATCGAGGTTCTTGATCGCGAATATCGGCAGGAACTCGAGGCACAGGTTGATGTTGCGCTGCTCGGCGAATTCGCAGAGGTCGGCGAGCAACTCGGCGGTGCGTTCTACATCGGGTTCGTTGCTGACCACGATTGCCTCCGACGCCCCGATTTCGGCACCGGCGTCGATCAGCCTTCGATGATCGTCGCGCTCGCCGACATTGCCGAGCATGATGACTTCGATCTCGAGTGGCACCACGTCGGTGGCCTGGAATGCGCTTGCGACCTCGCGCGTGGTGGACGCCGTCCAAGTCGTCTTGTCGTACCAGATCCCGCAGCCGTCGAAACCGGCAGACGCGGCAGCACGTAGCACCTCGACCGGCGTGCATTCCGGTAGCGTTCCGGACGCGAGGGAGAGCATTCTGCTCGACACGATGGAACGGGTTCGATGGTGAAGAAGGTATCGCTCGCGATTCTGGTCGCAGCCCGCTCGGGCTGCAAGGCGATTGCCGTCGCGGTTGGGTGGGCCATACCGAACTGCGACGTCTGCCGCGGTGTGCGGCGTCAGACGCGCTACTATGCGTGTTTTCTCGAGTCCGTTGCCGAATGACGTTCGCGCTGGAAGAAGAAGCCATCGCCTTGCTGTTGCGCTCGCCACGTCTCGAGGTGAGCCAGATCATGCGCCTGCTGGACGTCAGCGATGCGGAGTTTCGCGCCATGATCAAGCGTAATGCGCGCATCGCTGCGCTGATCGATGCACGGCGTGCGGGCACGCTGGAAGCGCCGCAAGCGGAGCCGGTGCAGTGTCCCGCGTGCGACGAATGGTTCTTGCCCTACGGCGCCGCGCGATTCTGCTCCGATCCGTGCCGCAATTTGGGTCGCTTGGCCGTCGGCGGACGGCGGCGCACACGGTGACCGCCACCAATTTGCGGCCGTTCGTACCGAGCGGCGAAGACTTCGAGCTCGCGAAACGCTTCTTTTCCATGATCGGATTCGAGACCGAGTTCGATGCCGGCGACGTGATCGGCCTACGACTGGGTGAGGCGGGATTCCTCCTGCAGCGCTATAGCAACCGTGAGCTGCAGGACAACTTCATGCTCGCCTTCGACGTATCCGACGTCGACGACTGGTGGCGAAAGCTCGAAGCCTCAGGCGCACTGGATCTGCCCGGCGTGCGCGCCAAGCCACCGGCCGACTATCCGTGGGGCCGCCGCGAAATCCATCTGATCGACCCGGCCGGTGTGCTATGGCACATCGGCCGCCGCACCGCTCCTCGTCGCTGAGGTATCTGCCCCAGGGCAGACTCTCCTTGCTCCGGGGCGATTTCGGTCAGTGGGCGTCTTCGGCGGCCGCGTGGCCGATCAGCACATCGATGGGTACGATCTCCAGGGTGCGCGCATGGGTGGCCGATAGCACCACGTGCGGCGCGAAGCCGGCTGCGTGGGCCTCGGCCCAGCGCGCGGCGCACAGGCACCAGCGATCGCCTGGCCGTAGCCCGGGGAATGCAAGCTCCGGTCGCGGCGTCGAGAGGTCGTTGCCGACCCGACGCGAGAACTCCAAGAACTCGGCCGTCATCACCGCGCACACGGTGTGCACGCCTTCGTCGGTGTCATCGGTCCGACAACAACCATCGCGAAAATAGCCGGTCATGGGCTGCGTGCTGCAGGTGCGGAGCGGGCCGCCGAGAACGTTGATGCCGCGCGGTGCGAAGGGAATCTCGTTTGCCATGTAGCCATAATGCGCACCCGTCGCGCCGAGGAGCAAATGGCAAGTGATCACCCACGTTTTCGCCGGCAATCCGCTCGATCGTGGAGAAGCCGAGCGCCGCGACCCCGATTGGCTCGCTGCTGCGTTTCGCGATCCATCGAGCCGCGTGCTGCCGCTGCATCGGCTGAACGCGCTGATCGAGGGCCGCGACGAGGCGCGCCTCGTCTGGCTGTCGCCGGCCGAGCTCGCCCGCCTCGATATCGACGCGCAGCCGATCTTTCTGGGCTTGGCCGACGACATTGCGCACTTCGCGCTCGACATCTCCGCCCTTGCCGACCCCAACCACGAGCTCAATTTGGACGAGCAGAGCCGCTTCGAGGATGCGCGTGCGGCCGCCATGCAACTGCCGATTGCCGACACCGGCATGCTCTCCCACGCCCGCGCCCAGCTCGATTGGCACCACCGGCACGGGTTCTGCAGCGCGTGCGGCGCGCGCACGGCAATGGCGCGCGGCGGACACGTGCGCAAATGCAGCGACTGCGGGGCCGAACATTTCCCGCGCACCGATCCGGTGGCCATCATGCTGATCAGTGACGGCGAACGCTGCTTGCTCGGTCAGTCACAAGGCCGCCTCGCTCGCTCCGGCATGTATTCGGCACTCGCCGGTTTCATCGATCAAGGCGAGTCCATCGAGGAAGCCGTCCGTCGCGAGGTCCGAGAAGAAGCGGGGGTGGCTGTGGGTGAGGTGCGCTATCACTCGTCCCAACCATGGCCGTTCCCGTCCTCACTCATGATCGGCTGCCACGGCCGTGCCGAAAGCACGGCCATCACCATCGACGAAACCGAGATGGCGGACGTGCGCTGGTTCGAGCGTCGAGAAATTGCGGCCGCACTGGCCGGCGAGCACCCCACCATCAGGGTGCCGGGTGCGCTCGCCATCGCCCATCACTTGATCAAGGCCTGGGCGGATGGCGATGTGCGCTTCTAGGGGGCGCGCAGTATGATCGCCGGTCCCGATTTTGGAACCTGGAGTCAGCGATGATCGGCTATGTGACGCTCGGTACGAACGACTTCGACCGTGCGGTGGATTTCTATACCAAGTTGTTCGCCGAGATCGGTGCGAAGAAGTTGTTCGGCAACGAGCGAATGGCGGGCTTCGGCACGGCCATGGGCTCGCCCATGGTGGCCATCTGCAAGCCCCACGACGGCAAAGCGGCGACGAGCGGCAACGGCACCATGGTCGCCATCAACGCCGGCACCGAAGAGAACGTGAAGAAGCTCTATGCCAAGGCGCTCGAGCTCGGCGGTTCCGACGAAGGTGAGCCAGGCCCGCGCGGCCCCGGCTTCTTCGGTGGCTATTTTCGCGATTTGGATGGCAACAAGTTCGTCGCCTTCAAGATGGGTTGATTACGACTGAAAGGGAGTTATGCATGGAAAACGCAAAGAAGTTCTACATCGACGGTAAGTGGGTAGAGCCCCACAGCAAGAAAACGCTGGATGTGCTGAATCCAGCGAACGAAGAAGTCATCGACACCATCGCGCTCGGTGATCAGGAAGACGTGAATCGCGCAGTCGCGGCGGCGCGCAAAGCGTTCCAGACGTTCTCCAAGACCACGGTCGAAGAGCGCGCGGCGCTCTTGGAGAAGATCATCGCCGCGTACCAGAAGCGCATGCCCGAGATTGCGGCGACCGTGTCGAAGGAAATGGGCGCGCCGGTGGCGCTCGCCAACGCCGCGCAGGCGCCGGCGGGTCTCGGCCATCTCATGTACACCTTGAATGCACTGAAGTCGTTCGAGTGGGAAAAAGACATCGGCCGTAACCGCATCGTGCACGAACCGATCGGCGTGTGCGCGCTCATCACGCCGTGGAACTGGCCGCTCAACCAGATTGCAGCAAAGGTGGCACCTGCCATCGCCGCCGGTTGCACCATGGTGTTGAAGCCCACCGAAATCGCGCCGCTGAATGCGGTTTTGTTCGCCGAGGTGATGCACGAGGCCGGTGTGCCGGCGGGTGTGTTCAACCTCGTCAATGGCGATGGTCCCGGTGTGGGCGTGATGCTGTCGTCGCATCCCGACGTCGACATGGTTTCGTTCACGGGCTCGACGCGCGCCGGTATCTCGGTTGCGCAGAATGCGGCACCGACGGTCAAGCGCGTCACCCAGGAACTGGGTGGTAAGTCCGCCAACATCCTGCTCGACGATGCCGACTTCCCGAAGGCGGTCGCGGCCGGCATGGGTTCGTGCGTGATGAACAGCGGCCAATCCTGCAATGCGCCGACCCGCATGCTGGTGCCGAACAGCCGCATGGACGAAGCGGCGGCGATCGCGAAAGCGACGGCGCAGGCGGCCAAAGTAGGCGATCCGAGCAAGCCCGATACAGGCGTTGGCCCGGTGGTCTCGAAGGTGCAGTGGGACAAGATCCAAGGTCTCATCAAGAAGGGTATCGAGGAAGGCGCCAAGCTCGAGTGCGGCGGCGAAGGGCTGCCGGAAGGTTTCAACAACGGCTACTTCGTGAAACCGACCGTGTTCTCCCACGTTACCAACGACATGACCATCGCCCGCGAAGAAATCTTCGGGCCCGTCCTGTCGATCATCGGCTACAAGGATGACGAAGACGCCGTTCGCATCGCCAACGACACGCTCTATGGCCTCTCGGGCTACGTGCAGTCGAAGGACATCGAGCGGGCACGCAAGGTGGCACGTGGCATTCGTGCGGGCAACATCCACGTCAATGGCGCGGGTGTGGATCCGGGAGCACCGTTCGGCGGCTACAAGCAGTCGGGTAACGGCCGCGAGTTCAGCGTCTGGGGCTTGGAGGAATTCCTCGAGACCAAGGCGATCTTGGGCTACAACGCGGCTTAGTGGATGAAGGGAGCGGGCTTGCCCGCTCCCTTTGTTTCGATGCCTGCACTCGACGACCGTTCGCTCGGCTGGCTGCGATACCTGTATCGCAAGTCGACGACACCTGACGATTGGCGTCGGCAAGGCCGACCGCATCCCCACTGGGACGCCACCACCGGCGAGCCGATGACGTCGTGGCACCGCTTCGACCTCATCGATTCGAGCTATGCGGTGGCGCTGATGGCCGATCGCACGCCGGCCTGGCGCGAGGTGTATGCCCGCATCTTGGACGAACTGGTTACGCGCCACACCACATGGTGGGCGGCATCCGACTGGATGACGCAGTTCGGTCACGATCCCGACCGCGCCAACTATCCGGATCGGTATCGGCCGCTCATCCCGGCGACGCACTGGGGCAACTACGACGTGCCGGGCTGGACGGCGAACGGCATTGAGCCCTACGGGGTGCAGCCGGATCCCATCGCCGCCGACGGCATGCTGTTTTTCAAGGGCTTCTTCACGCTGCTGATGGGACTCCACCGCTATGTGTCCGGCGACGACAAGTGGAACAAACCCTTCGAGATGATCCGTGACGGCGCCAACAGCTTCACCTGGACCTACTCGAAAGTCGCTGCCTACCTCGCCAAGCAGTGGCACAACAGCCAGCTCGGTTGCCACTGCGAGAACACCAAGATCTGGCCGTACTGACTGAGCGGTGCGGGCCTCGGTCTGAGGCTCCACGATCAGCTCTACGGCACGGAACACCACGCCGCGTTCGAGAAGTGGTGGACCTACGCTGCGAAGCACTACGTGAGCTGGGACGGTGATCGGCCCACGGGCATCGATCTCTACTACGACCCGGTGGTCGACGAACACGTCGGACGCGGCCCGATCGGCATCGTCGCGCCTGCGTGGTACTTCGCGCCGCAGAAACCCGATGTGGCCCGCCAAGGCTGGCAGTTGGCCGCGATGGTCTCCGGGGCACTTGGCGGCGATGAACTCCTGGGCATGGACGATCCCGCGCGCGCGACCACGCTGCTGCAGATCGCAGGTGAGTTCGCTGACGCCGATACCAAGGCGCGCATCTGGGCGATGGCTGAGCGGTTCATCGAGCCAAAATGGGATCGCGAACGCGGTGAGTTCACGCTCGGCTTCAGGCTCGACGAGCCGCATCCGCGGGGTCAGTGGAATGCGCGATCGATGGCCGGTTGGGTGTGCACCGAGGGCGCCTGGGGTCGCGTCTTCAACGCGCCGAATCTCGCCAAGTTCGGCCAGCCGACCGTCGAAGGCGTCGACTTTCCCCGCGTCGCCATGAGCGAGGCGCGCTGGGATGGCGAAGTGCTGCACTTGGCGGCAGCACCGCAGAACGCATCGGTTACCAACAGCCGAACGAAGGTGCGAGTGACGAACATCGGTACGACCAAGGATTGGCAACTCGAATCTTCGAGCGGCGAGCGGCATCCCTTGAAAGTGGTGGACGGTGCGTTGGACGTCGAGCTCACCGTCGACAATCGCATCGTCCGGATGAGGCGCGCCTGATGAACATTTATCGACACTATCGGCCTGATCCCGAACTCGAAGCATTCATCGTCGCGCTGCCCAAGACCGAAACTCATTTGCACATCGAAGGGTGTGTATCTTTCGAGCAGCTGAACGCCTTCAATCCAAAGCGCTATCCCAACCCACCGCCGTTCTGGGATCCAAGCTATCGCTTCGAAAGTTTCGACCGCTTCAACGAGCACTTCTTCGAGTGGGTGGCGCCGTATCACACGACCGTCGCGAACTATCACGAGACGGCCAAGCAAGCGTTTGCCAAATGTGCTGCGCAGGGAGTGCGCCACATCGAAGCGAGTTTCCATCTGCCGGCCATCTCCTGGCTCGACGACGATGGGCCCGCCCTGCTCGACGCCATTCACGATGCGGCACCCGATGGGATATCGGTGCGGATCTTCGGCGGTATGACCCACGCCGACTATGGCCGCCGCTCGGAGTTGCTCGAGCGCGCACTGACGTGGGATCGGCTGGCCGGCATCGATCTGCACGGCCCCGAATACTGGCCGGTGGACGATGGCATCCCGGATTACTGGCGGCGCGCGAAAGACCTCGGCAAGGTGACGAAAGCCCACGCCGGTGAGTTCATGGGTGCACCGTTCGTCGAGTGGGTGGTCGACACGCTCGGCGTTGCACGCGTCGAGCATGGCGTGCGCGCGATCGAGTCGGCGCAGGTGGTGGACATACTCGCCGAGCGCAGCATCGTGCTCGACGTTTGCCCAATCTCGAACCTGAAGCTCGCGGTCGAAGGCGTATCGACGATGTCGGCTCACCCGATCCGTAAGTTGATGGAAGCAGGTGTGTGCGTAACGGTGAGCACCGACGACACGTTCATGTTCGGCAACTCGTTGATCGAGGAGTACACCGCACTCGTCCAATCACTCGGCTTCGACCGCACTGCGCTGATTGAAATCGCGCGCAACGGTGTGCGCACTGCATCGATGGACGAGGCCAAACGCGCGGCGCTCGAGCGCGAGCTCGACGAACTACAGCGGCTGACGCTCGATGCGCCATAGGCGCGTGGTGGCAACCAGTAGCGTCAGCGTCGTGGCGAAGCCGATGACCGGCACGAGGATCGCGGTACGGGCGCCGAGCGCGCCGACACACCAGCCGAGCATCAGCGAACCGATCGGCATCCCACCCATCATGCCGAGCGAGTACACCGACATCAGGCGCGCCCGGTGCGTTTCCGGGGATGCTTCTTGGACGATGGCCCGGCCCATCGTCATGCTGATGCCGCCGCACAGTCCCCATAGGTAGATCACGACGTAAAACGCCCACTCGGCCAGCTCGAAGTAGAGCGTCGAGAGGATCAATGAGCTGGTGAAGCCGCCGATGACGAGCGCCCTGCCCGGCCGCGCGATGCCGCCACGGCGCATGAGAAAGAAGATCACGGTGCAGGTACCGAGCATGTTGGCCGCGAACGCCGCCGCGATGCCGCCGGCGCCGCCTTGGTAGAGGTCGCGCACCATGAGCGGCAGCACCACGACGTAGGTACCGGCGAAGAACATGCCTACGGCGAAGGTGAGAATCAGCGGCGGCCGGATCGCGTCGGAACGCCACGCCATCACCACACCTTCGGCGATCTCGCCAAGCGCCGGCCGACGCGGTCGAAGTGGGGCAACGGGTAGCGGTGCGATCATCCGCGTGGTGATCACAGCGCCGACCATGCACACGGCTTGCGCGACGAGCAGTGTCGAAGGCCCAACGGCATCCGCCACCGAGCCGATCGCGAAACCGAGAATCTGAATGCCGAATTGCACGCCAATGGTCAGCGTCACCACACCCTGAATGTCGCGGCCCGCTACGCGATTCAGCATCGCATCGCGTGCGGGTTGCGCGAATGCGCCGAGCACGCCGCCGATCATGGCCCATGCAATCAAGATCTCGAACAGCACCAGATCCATCTGCACGAGCACCGCCATCACCAATGGCGGAATCACCATGATGCCGTGCAGGGTGACGAGTAACTGGCGTTGATCGCGACGGTCGCCGACCAACCCTCCCTACAACAGCAGGAACAGCATCGGCAGCTGCCCCTCCATCTGCGCGATACCGAGCCGCTCGGGCGAT